>NZ_BAAGWY010000003.1:0-351279 GCF_054780115.1 Humibacter ginsengiterrae | reverse complement strand
TCGCCCGATGCTCAATGCTGCTGAGAGTCGACACGATGATGCGTGCGGCATCCTCACCCAGATCCCCGGTAGCGACTGCTTGTGCGACGGTGGGGAACTTCGGCGGCAACAGGCCACCGGTGAGCGACCCCCGCACCGCCACCGCCTGCCCCAACGCAGCACGCCGTGCAGCGGTCGCCTCCGACACCCCGGTCAACCGTGCCGTCAACTCGGCTGGGGTGCGGCACCCATTACGGGCGGAGAGCCGTTCCGCACCGAGACCCTTCGGGGAGCGTTCCAGGATCTCCCCAGCACAATGCGCACGCAACGCATCCACCTTCCGACCCAGGGTCTCCACCGCCCGGGTCGCGGTCAACAGCACCTCATCACCGAGACCGTGCACACCCGTCGCGGGCAGCACGTCATCCAGCGCCGCCGTGAGCGCGTCGAACGCATCCGACAGTGCCGCCGTGGAGGCGGCGACCGGTGCGTTCGGACTGTTCATACAACCAAGTCAACCAGCACCCACCGACATTCAGAACCTACTCCTGACCAGGTATTTCACCTGTGGATAACCCGGCCGAACGGACACCTGTGGACGGAAAGGCAATCCCGTCAGACGCCAGAGCCTCCGCTGTACCGATACGGACCCACAAACGACCGCGGTCACTCCGCGAGACTGTCAACGTGTCCATCCCGGAGCTCCCCCTGACCGGCGGCAACGCGTCGCCCTTCGTCCTGCGGGCGGGCAACACCGTGCGTAAACCGTGGACTGAATCGACTCCGAGCGTTCAGCGGCTCCTGAAACACCTCCACGACGAGGTCGGCGACGTCGTTCCCGAGCACCTTGGCAGAGACGACCACGGCCGCCAGATCCTGGAGTTCGTCCCGGGCATCGAGGCGATGAGCTCCATGCCGATCGACGAGGCGGATGCCGCACGCGTCGGCGCGAGCATCCGCGCGCTCCACGAAGCTGCCGCATCCTTCGAACGCACCGAAGCGGATATCTGGACGTCGGCGATGCGAAGCGCCGGCGACGAGGTCATCGGTCACAACGACCTCGCGCCGTGGAACCTGATCCGTGACGGCGACCGATGGACGTTCATCGACTGGGACGGCGCGGGGCCGACGACCAGGGTCGCCGATCTCGGCTACGCGGCGCGTGCGTTCGCACAGCTCGACCACGAGCACGAACTCGACGAGTCCATTCCGCTGCTCCGGGCAGTTCTCGACGGCTACGACGCCTCGCCCGAGATGCGGACGGCGCTGCCGTCGTCGATGGTCGAGCGCACCGAGGCGATGCGCGACCTCCTCATAGACAGCATCGCAACGGGAACGCAGCCGTGGGCGAGCATGGCGGTCGACGGCCATGCCGACTTCTGGGCAGGCGCACTCGACCACCTCCTCCGCCACCGCGCCGAGATCGAGCTCGCCCTTCGCTGACCGCACCCGCACCGCCCGGTTTCCGGCCACCCCCTCCCCCGCCGTACCCTTGATGCCGATGACGAACGGTGCCCCCTCGAATCATTCCCCCCGCCACTCCGCCGTCGACCCGAGCGACGACTCCGCCGCCGCGCGCCAGGTGCGCAGCGGCGAGGTGCCCGAAGCGCTGCGCTCCGACGTGCGCTTCCTCGGCGAGCTGCTCGGACGCGTTCTGGCCGAGTCCGGCGGACCGGATCTGCTCGATGATGTCGAAAAGTTACGTGCACTGACGATCGACGCGTACGAGCGCAATGGTGAGGCATCCATCGAGGATGCCGAGGCGCTGGTGGAGAGCTTCAGTCTCGACCGCGCTGAGCAGGTGGCCCGCGCGTTCACGTGCTACTTCCACCTGGTCAACCTCGCCGAGGAGCGGCACCGCGTGCGCGTGCTGCTCGCACGCGACCCATGGAGCACCGATGGCCATCGGCCGGCCGAATCGTTCGCGAGCGCGTTCGCCGCGCTCAGCGACGAGGTCGGCGATGCGGAGGCGCGCAAACGCGTCGCGAACCTGGAGTTCCGCCCGGTGCTCACGGCGCATCCGACCGAGGCGCGTCGCCGCGCCATCGCTTATGCCATCCGTCGCATCAGCGAACTCGTTGCCGAACATGACGACCCGCGCCTCGGCACGCTCGCCCGTATGGAGAACGAGCGGCAGCTACTGGCCGAGATCGACACGCTGTGGCGCACGGCGCCGCTGCGCTCCAACCGCCCGACGCCCCTCGACGAGGTGCGAACGGCCATGAACATCTTCGATCAGACACTGTTCCAGGTGCTTCCGCGTGTGTACCGGCTGATCGACGAGCGGCTTGCGGGACCGGATGCCTCGCCGCGCGCACCCGAGTCCCGCGCCTTCGTGCGGTTCGGCAGCTGGATCGGTGCCGACCGCGACGGCAATCCGTTCGTCACCTCGAAGATCACGCGCAAAGCCGCGGCGATCGCCTCCGAGCACGTGCTGCTCGGCCTGGAGCGCGCCACCGACCGCATCGGGCGCACGCTCACGCTCGACGGAGGCGACACCCCGCCCAGCCTTCAGTTGCAGGACCTCTGGCGCCGGCAGCGCGCACTCACCGAGGAACTCACGGCGGATGTCGCGACCCGCTCCCCCAACGAGCCTCACCGCCGCGTGCTGCTCGTGGTGGCCGAGCGTATCGCCGCCACCCGGAGGCGCAACGCAGACCTGGCCTACGACGGTCCGGATGCCCTGCTCGACGACCTGCGCATCGTGCAGCGGTCGCTCGCAGAGGCGGGCGACCTGCGCAACGCGTACGGCGAGGTGCAGCACCTCATCTGGCAGGTGGAGACGTTCGGCTTCCACCTGGCCGAGCTCGAGGTGCGGCAGCACTCCAAGGTGCACCGGCAGACGCTCGAGGCGATCGCGGCCGGAGCGAACGGCGACGAGGACCTCGACGACCAGAGCGCCGAGGTGCTCGAGGTGTTCCGCGTGATCGCGCACCTGCAGAGCCGCTACGGCGTGGATGCCGCCCGCCGCTACATCATCTCGTTCACCCAGTCCGCGGACGACATCGCCAACGTGTACCGACTGGCCGAGCACGCGCTCGGGTCCGCCGAGGCAGCACCCGTGCTCGACGTCATCCCGCTGTTCGAGACGTTCGACGACCTCAATGCGTCGACGGACATCCTCGACCGCATGATCGAGATCCCCGAGGTGAAGAAGCGCCTCGACCAGACCGGGCGCCGTCTGGAGGTCATGCTCGGCTACTCCGACTCGTCGAAGGATGTCGGCCCCGTCTCCGCGACGCTGGCCCTGTACGATGCGCAAGCCCGGATCGCGGACTGGGCGGAGCGCAACGGCATCGTGCTCACGCTGTTCCACGGCCGCGGCGGGTCGCTCGGACGCGGCGGCGGACCCGCCAACGAGGCCGTGCTGGCGCAACCGCCGGGATCCGTCGACGGGCGCTTCAAGCTCACCGAACAGGGCGAGGTCATCTTCGCCCAGTACGGCGATCCGGTCATCGCCGTGCGGCACCTGGAGCAGATCGCAGCGGCGACCCTGATGGCATCCGCACCATCGATCGGCGGACGCAATGCTCGCGCCGCCGCCGAGTTCTCCGATCTCGCCGCCCAGCTCGACCGCGTCAGCCGCGAGCGCTTCTTCCAGCTGGTGCGCTCCGAAGGATTCGCCCCGTGGTTCGGGCTCGTCACCCCGCAGGAGGAGATCGGCCTGCTCGCGCTCGGCTCGCGCCCGGCCCGCCGCGGGCTCTCACTGGAGTCGCTCGAAGACCTTCGCGCGATCCCGTGGGTCTTCGCCTGGACGCAGGCCCGCATCAACCTCACCGGCTGGTTCGGCCTCGGCTCCGCGCTCGCCGCCGTGGGCGACGAGAAGCTGCTGCGGGATGCCTACGACCGCTGGCCCCTGTTCCGCACCATGATCGAGAACGTCGAGATGTCGCTCGCGAAGACGGACGAGCGGCTCGCCAGGCGTTACCTCGCCCTCGGCGACCGGCAGGATCTCGCCGATCTGGTGCTCGAGGAGATGGCGCTGACGCGGGAGTGGGCTCTGAAGACGAGCGGCGCATCCGAGCTCCTGGCAGACCGGCCCGTCCTGCGCCGTGCCGTGCGGCTGCGCAGCCCGTACGTCGACGCGCTCTCCCTGCTGCAGCTCCGGGCCCTGCGAGCGCTTCGCAGCGACGCGGATGCCTCCACCATCGACGACACGCAGCAGGACGAGCTGCGCCGCCTGTTGCTCCTCGCCGTGAACGGAGTCGCCGCCGGCCTGCAGAACACCGGCTGAGCTCGGTTGCGGCGGTAGGCTCACCCTGGCGACGAAAGGGGGCGCATGCGCGCAACGGTGAAAGACGTCGCCGCGCTCGCCGGTGTTTCGGCCAAGACCGTCTCGAACGTGATCAACGGCGTCGTGTTCGTGCGCCCGCAGACCAAGGAGCGAGTCGAGAAGGCCCTTGCCGAGCTCGACTACGTGCCGAACCTCAGCGCACGGGGACTCCGTAACGGCCGTACGGGCGTCATCGCGCTGGCGCTGCCCGACCTCGCCACCCCGTACTCGGCCGAGATGGCGCACCACTTCGTCGAGGCGGCGCACGAACGCGGCTGGGGCATCCAGATCGAGGAGACCGGTGCCCGCCCGGAGCGCGAAGAGCAGTTGCTCTCCCGTGCGCGAGCGCAGATGGTCGACGGGCTGGTGCTCAACCCGATTGTGTCCGACGAGTTCACTCTGCCCGACGACTCGGCGCATCTTCCGCCCGCAGTGCTCATCGGCGAAGTCGAGCAGAGCAGGCTCGACCAGGTGCGCGTGGACCCCGATCAGGCCGCGTACGACATGACCAGCACCCTCATCGGTCTCGGCCACCGGCGCATCGCCGTTCTGGGTTCACCCGTGCGCACGAACACGTTCACGGCCCGGCTACGCACCGCCGGGTACCGGCGCGCGCTGGCGGATGCGGGCATCCGCCATGATCCCGTGCTCGAGATCGGCTGCGACGACTGGGAACCGCACGGCGGCGCCTCGGCGATGGATGCGTTCCTCGAGCGCTCCCCGCTTCCGGATGCGTTGTTCTGCTTCACGGACTCACTCGCGATCGGAGCGTTGAGCACTCTCTGGCGGCGGGGCATCCAGGTGCCGGGAGGGGTCTCGGTCGCCGGCTTCGACGACATCGCGCACGGCGAGTACGCCTCGCCGCCGTTGACGACCGTGTCGTTCGACAAGCGTGCGTTCACGGACGCCGCGCTGGACCGGCTGGAGGCCCGCATCACCGATCGGGCTCGCGACGCGATGCTCGTCACGGTGCAGCACCGCATCATCGTGCGTGAGAGCACCCGTCACGCCGTCGGCTGAGCCCGTCGAAACCCCTTCGCGGGCCCCGACGGGCTCTCAACCGACCGTAGGTGCGCTCAGCCCTTCAGACCGCTTCCGGTCACACCTTCCACGATGCGGCGCTGGAAGATGAGGTACAGGATGATCAGCGGCAACGCCGCCAGGATCGCTCCTGCCTGGATGTCCGCATAGCGCTGCCCGAAGCTGCCCTGCACCGTGGCGAGTCCCACCGGGATCGTCATGAGGTTCGGGTTGGAGAGCACGAACAGCGGCAGCAGCAGGTTGTTCCACACGCCCACGAACGTGAGGATCGTCACGGCCGCGATGACCGGGCGCGACAGCGGCATGATCACCGACCAATAGATCTTCCACAGGCCGGCGCCGTCGATGCGAGCGGCCTCCTCGAGTTCACGCGGTATGCCGTCGAAGAACTGCTTGAAGATGAACACCGCGATCACGGCGGGCACCTGCGGGAAGATCACCGACCAGTACGTGTTCAGCAGGCTGAGCGCGTTGAGCTCCTGGAAGATCGGCACGATGAGCACCTGGCTCGGGATCATGATGCCCAGGATGATCAGCAGCAGCACCGTGTTCGAGCCGCGGAACCGCAGGCGCGACAGTGCGAACGCGGCCATCGAGGCGAAGAAAACGGTGAGCACGGCGGTGATGACCGACGTGATGGCGCTGGCGATGTACCAGTTCCAGATGTTGCCGGAGGCGAAATACGACGCATACGACGCGAGCGTCGGATTCCAGTTGCTCAGGATCGCCGAAGCCCCCAGAGCCGCCGTGCCATTGTCGGTGAGCGACGTCTTCAGCGCGAAGAGACTGGGGATGAGCCAGATGATCGCGAAGACGATGAGCACGATCAGCGCGACGATGTTGAACGTTCGCCCGCTCACCCGCGACGTGGCGGTCTGACGCGCGGGAGCCGCGCCCGAGACCGGGGACTTGAGACGAGGACGTGGGGTCGAGATCGCCATGTCAGGCCTCCTTCTTAGCCGCGGAACGGTCGGTGAGCTGACGGATGATCGCGATCACGATGATCACGATGAACAGCAGCACGCTCGCCGCTGATGCCGCACCGAGCCGATTGTCGGTGAACGCTGTGCCGGTGATGAGCTGCAGCGAGACCTGAGTGGAGATGCCCGGTCCCCCACCGGTCATCAGGTACACCTGGTCGAAGATCTTGAGGCTGGCGATGATCTGCAGCAGCACCACGAGGGTCGTGGTGCGGGCGAGCATCGGAATCGTGATGAAACGGATCTGCGACCACGCGGACGCCCCGTCGACCGCCGCCGCCTCGTACAACTCGCGCGGGATCTCCTGGAGACCGGCGATGTAGAGCACGAAGTTGAACCCGAGCGTCCACCAGACCGTGGCGATCGCCACGCCGATCATCGCCGTGTTCGGGCTGGAGAGCACGCCGGAACCTGGCGTGATGCCGAACCAGGTCTCCACCATCGCCCAGAGCCCCGTACTCGGTGTGAACACGAACACCCAGATCAGCGAGATCGTCGCCGAAGGAAGGATGAACGGCAGGAAGAAGGCCAGCCGGAAGAACCACTGTCCGCGGTTGAACCGGTTGGTCAGCACCGCGAAGACGAACGCGAGGATGACCAGTGGCGGGGTCGTGTAGAGCGTGAACTGCAGCGTGTGCAGCAGCGAGCTCCAGAAGTCCGGCCTCGTGAGCATCTCGGCGTAGTTGGCGAAGCCTGCGAACGATCCGAGCCCCGTGCGCACCATCGAGGTGTTGAAGAAGCTCATCACGAGCATGTAGATGGTGGGACCGAGCAGGAACGCCAGGTAGAAGACGCCGAACGGGGCGAGGAAGAGCCAGGCGCTCCGGCCATCCTTGCGTTGCAGGGGCGAGCGATAGGTCAGGCCCGAGTTCCGAACGGCACGGGGCCGGGGTCGGGCAGCGGTTGCGGTGGTCACGACGGTGGTACCTCCGGGAGAAAGTGTGGGTTCTAGAGCGGGCTTGGCGTGTTCAGATACACGCTCAACTGGGACTTGATGGCCTGCAGGGCCTCCTGAGGAGACAGCGTGAGCTGCTGCACGAGCCCGAGCTGGGCGCCGACGATGTTCTCGAACGTCGAGCCGGAGCCGCCGTACCACGCCGGGTCGTCGTATACGGCGCTGGAGGCGACCGACGCGTAGTCCGACTGCGGCTTCAGCGTCTTGTACGCAGCGCTCCGCGCCACAGGCTGGTAGGCCGGAATGTGCCCGCCCTTCGCCCAGGTGAGACTCTGGTCGAGCATCGAGCGGATGAACAGCATCGCCTGTTTGCGCTGCTCGGGTGTGCGATCCTTGCGCGGCAGCACGAAGGTGTGCGAGTCGGCCTGGGTGGCGGCCTTGTCGTACAGCGTCGGAACCGGCACGATGCCGAACTTCAGGCCCTTCACCGACTGAGCGGTCGTGATCTCCCACTCACCCTCGAGGTAGAGCCCCGCCTTGCCGGTGAACATGTAGGACTCCGCCGTTGCGTAGTCGAGACCGCTGTTCACCCAGCCCTTCTTCACCCACGACTGCAGTCGGGTGGTGACGTCGTTGAAGACATCTTCATTCACCGTCAGCTTCGACCCGTTGTCGGAAAGGAACGGTGTCGCCTGCGAGTGCTGGTTGTAGAACGTCCAGAACACACGCCATGGCGTCGCGGTCTCGCCGGCCACGTTGGCGATGGTCATCGCCGGACCCTTGGTGACCTTGCTGATCGCCGCCAGCGCGGACTCGAACTCATCCAGGTTGTTGAGCTTCTTCAGGGTGCCGCTCGAGTCCATCAGGCCGGCCTTGCGGCACACGTCGTCGTTGTAGAACATGACGAGCGGATGCGTGTCGAGCGGCACGCAGATGTTCTGTCCGTCCGTGCGCTGCTCGTTCCACGGTCGCTGACTGAAGTCGGATGCACTGAGGCCGACCGAGGCCAGGTCGTCATCCGTGATCGGCTCGAGAAGGCCGCCGTCCCACAGCGGCTTCGCCCGCGTGAGGTGCGAGACCGCCACGTCCGGCGGCTTGTTGCCGACAGTGGCGAGGGTGACCTTCGTGTAGTACGGGTTGCCCCACGCGAACGTCGTCGCCTGGAGTGAGTTCGCGCCGTACTGCTTCTCGTAGCCGGCTTCCATCGCCTGCATGCGGGTGCCGTCGCCGCCGCCGAACAGGTTCCAGTAGATGAGCGTCGAGGTGGGGAGCTTCGTGCCGAAGAGTCCCGCGGCGACTGTCGTGCCGGTGCCGCTGGAGCATCCGGCGAGGAGCGGGACCGTGGCGGCGCCCAGCCCGGCCGCGAGAAAAGCCCGGCGACTCAGGCCCGTGCTGCTTCGTGCCATGTCGTTGACGACCTCCTTGTCGTGCGCCGCTGCCGCGGCGTGGGTGGTGTGGGGGAACCATAGCCGAGCGCGAGCGCTCATTTCAACGTGGTAACGGTAGCACTCGGCGCGACCGGCCAGAAATGGTTCGCGCCCTCACTTCAACGATGTAATGTGGTCGCTGGTTTCGAATGCGGGCATGCACCCGCCTCACCCTGACGACGCACAGACCGACGCACAACGACAAAGGAGTTCTATGTCCCGCGCCACCATCACCGTCGACCGCGATTTCACGGTCGGGCCCGTTCCGAGACGGATCTTCGGTAACTTCGTCGAGCACATGGGCCGGTGCGTCTACACCGGCATCTACGAGCCGGGCCACCCCGATGCAGACGAGAACGGCTACCGGCTGGACGTGCTGGAGCTCGTCAAGGAGCTCGGCGTCACGGTCGTGCGCTACCCGGGCGGCAACTTCGTCTCCGGTTACAACTGGGAGGACGGTGTAGGACCTGTCGACCAGCGTCCTCGCCGTCTCGACGGCGCCTGGCACACCGTGGAGACCAACGCGTTCGGTCTGCACGAGTTCGCAGGCTGGGCGAAGAAGGCGAACGTGGAGATCATGGAGGCGGTCAACCTCGGCACGCGCGGTGTCGAGGCCGCTCGTGAACTCGTCGAGTACGCCAACCACCCTGGCGGCACCTACCTGAGCGACCTGCGCAAGAAGAACGGGGCATCCGAGCCGTTCGACATCAAGCTGTGGTGTCTGGGCAACGAGATGGACGGACCGTGGCAGATCGGCCACAAGACGGCCGACGAGTACGGGCGCCTCGCGCAGGAGGCGGGCAAGGCCATGCGGCTGGTCGACCCGTCGATCGAGCTCGTCGCCTCGGGCAGCTCGAACCGGGGCATGCCCACGTTCGGCTCCTGGGAGCAGACCGTGCTCGGCCACACCTACGACGTGGTCGACTACGTCTCGCTACACGCGTATTACGAGGAGAAAGACGGCGACGCGGCCAGCTTCCTCGCCTCCGGCGTCGACATGGACCTCTTCATCGACGGTGTGATCGCCACCGCCGACGCGGTGCGCGCCAAGGGCAAGCACTCCAAGCACATCAACCTCTCGTTCGACGAGTGGAACGTCTGGTACCTCACGGCTCGCGAGGGCGACGACCAGCTGTCGACGATCGAGGCGCGCGGTGGCTGGCACGAGCATCCGCGGATCATCGAAGACGAGTACAACGTGACGGATGCCGTCGTGGTGGGGACCCTGCTGAACTCGCTGCTGCGCCACGGCGACCGGGTGTCGATCGCCAACCAGGCCCAGCTGGTCAATGTGATCGCACCGATCCGCAGCGAAGAGAACGGACCGGCCTGGCGTCAGTCGATCTTCTGGCCGTTCGCCCGGATGTCCGAACTCGCGAAGGGCGAGATCCTGCGCCTGTCGACCACGAGCGACCGGTTCGAGACCGCGAAATACGGCGACGCCGACCTGGTCGACGCGAGCGCGACGTGGGACGAGGAGAACGGCCGGCTCGCCTTCTTCCTGGCCAACCGGGGGCTGGACGATGCGGCCGAGGTCACGGCGACGCTGCGCGGCTTCGACGCCGCACGCGTCACCCGTGCCGAGGTGCTGACAGTGCCCGAGGGCGCCGACCGCTTCACCACGAACAACGAGCACAACCAGGACCGCGTCGGCCTCAAGCCGCTGAGCGACGTCGCCGTGGACGGCGGCACGCTGCGTGTCACGCTTCCCGCGCTGTCATGGGCCGTCGTCGAGGTGGAAGTCGCGAAGGCGTAGTCCGCAACGGCGAGAAGCGCGCACATCCTCACAGATGGGCGCGCTTCTCGCCTTCTGCCCCACCGTCCCTGAACCACCGGATGTAGTCCTCGGCAGCCGCAGCTGTGTCGTATTGCGACTGGTACCCCGTGTCCTGACGAAGGCGCGAGATGTCCAGCCAACGCAGCGGCTCCGCTGAACCTTCGGGCAGATCGACCTCGAAGCCTGGGACGACGGTCCGGATGGCGTCGACCACATCCGCATTGGTCGTGGCATGCCCCGAACCGACGTTGTACACATCGTGTTCCAGCCGGTCGGCGAGTTGGAGCAACGCGATCGCTCTTCCGGTGTCTTTCACATAGCTGAGGTCGAGCCCGTCACCGGCGCGGGGAGGCACCAGCAGACCGGACAGAGCCGGCTTGATTCCACGCGCAGCGGCAGCGACGAGCGCTGAGGCGGGGAAGAACGGGTCGGGCAGGTGTCCGCCCGGTCCCCACGTTCCGGAGATGCGGGCCTGGACGATCTCGACATCCGTCATGGAACCGAGGTAGCCGCCAAGCAGCTCCGCGATCTTCTTGAACGTCGGAATCACGTGCAGATGGCCCAGCGGGACCGGCTCATCCTCGTGCAGCGCGCCACCGTGTTCGATCCCGCCGTACACGCCGATCGTGCTCGCGGTGACGACGCGTGGCACGTTCCACCTTTGGGCGGCGCTCACAAGGTTGAAGAAGCTGCCGAGACTGCGTCGTGCCGACTCGACTGCGTTCTCTCGCACGGGCGGCCAAGGCATGGACCCGGCAAGATGGACGATGCCCGTGATCGCAGCGTGTTCTCCGATGGCGAGGAACGTCTCGAGGTCGTTCACGTCGCCCCTCACCAGCTGCACCGGCATTCCCGCGAACCTTGGTGGTGGCTCAGAGCGGGAGCGCTGCACAAGCACGCACTCCTCGCCCATCGCGCAGAGCGCCGCGACCACCTGCGAGCCGATGAAGCCCGCACCTCCAGTGACCAGGATCATCCGAGCATCCTTTCTGCGCTGATTCTGATGATCAGCATTACTGACGATCAGCCTACGGTTATCCTCAGGGCATGACAAGTGCTCGCGACGAGGAACTCCCCCTCGGCTTTCTCCTGAAGCACGCGTATCTCGCATACGAGGCGCGCGCGGATGCCGCGCTGGCAAGCGTTGACTTGAATTCCCGCGAGCTCGGCGTGCTCCGGGTGATCGTGCGGAACCCCGGGTCCTCACAGCTTCAGGTGGCGGAGCGGATCGGCATCGATCGCACCACGATGGTCGGGATGCTCGATACTCTGGAGCGCAAGGGAATCATCGCCCGCAAGACCGATCCCTCCGACCGGCGGCGCAACGTCGTCGAGCTCACGAAGGCCGGCGCCGATGCATACGGGAAAGCCCTCCGCATCGTGCAGAAGACCGAGCGCCAATTCCTCGCCGGTACGGACTCGGCAAGCGAGGCCGCACTCCGACGAGTTCTCGTCGCCCTGCACTCCCGTGCGTCGACCGTGACTCACCGGGGCGATGATCCCGCATAGTCGCCGGTCGGGCGCAGCCCGACATTGCTAAGTGCGGTCTCAGCGGCTCGGCGCGCGGGGCGCTCCGGCCAGAACCGCGTAGGCGAGCGGAATCTCCGAGATGCACATCAGCACGATGCCGAGCGGCGCGACGAACTGCAGCAGCAGGATGCCGCCGACCAGGAGCGCGGCGAACACCACGGCGCCGATGGCCCTGCGGATGAGACGTTCGATGCGGCTCAGGCGACGGTCGATGGCAGGCGTCGCGACCGATACGGTGCCGGCATCGATGCGCGTGATCAGCTGATCGATGCGCTGCGGAAGCCGCAGCACGATGCCTGCCGCCGTCAGCGCCTCGCGCGCCACCGAGCGCACGACGTTGCCGCTCTCCTCGCGCATCAGCCTCGTCGCAAACGGCTCGATGGCATCCCAGATGTTGAACTCCGGGTCGAGCGAACTGCAGACGCCCGAGGTGAGCGACATCGAGCGGATGACGAGCAGGAAGTCCTCGGGCAGCTGGAAGGGCAGCGAGCGCACCACTGCGCCGAACTCCTGGCCGAAGTCGCGGAACTCGCGCTGATCCACCTTGCGCAGCTGCGCGAAGCCCATGCCGCCGAACCGGTCGAACAGTCGCGTCATCGCTCGCTCCAGCTCGCCGGTGTCGGCCGTGGGCAGCAGGATGCCTACCTCCTGGATGCTCGTGATCAGCTCTCGACCGTCGCGGGAGGCGACCGCGATGAGCAGCCGCCTCAGTCCGTCGCGTAGTTCGTCGGTGACCTCGCCCATCATGCCGAAGTCGACGAACGTGAGCCGCCATTCCGGGCCGGAGCCGGCACCCGGCACAGGCGTCACGAAGATGTTGCCCGGGTGCGGATCGGCGTGGAAGTAGCCGTGGCCGAAGAGCTGCTCGAACATGACCTCGGCGAAGACCGCGGCCACCTCGGACGGATCGATGCCCGCGGCCCGCAGGGCGTCGACGTCGTTGATCTTGATGGCCGAGACATCGGAGAGCGTGAGCACGCGCCGTGTCGTGCGCTCCCATACGACCTCGGGCACGTTCACCCGCGGATCGTCGGCGAACATCTCGGCGAAACGTTCGGCGCCCATCGCCTCGTGCAGGTAGTCGATCTCCTCGAAGCTCGTCTTCGCGAACTCCGCGACCAGTGCACGAGGGTCGACGTGATCGGAGACGACCCGCAAGCGGCTGAGCCATCCGGCCACCCGGCGAAGCGCAGCGAGGTCGACGTCGACGATGGTCTGGATGCCCGGCCGCTGCACCTTCACGACCACGCCTTCGAAGCCGGTCTCCACGGCATCCCACTCCACGAGCCGGGCCGGGTGCGCCTGCCCGAGAGAGGCCGCCGCCACCGCCTCCTCCCCGAACCAGGCATACGCCTGGTTCAACGGAACACCCAGCTCGGCCTCTGCGAGCTCTTGGATCGCGGAGAAGGATGCCGGTGGCACCTCGTCCTGAAGCCCGGCCAGTTCCGCGGTGATCTCCGGCGGCAGCACGTCGAGTCGCGACGACAGGAACTGTCCCACCTTGATCATGAGCCCGCCGAGCTCGACGGCGAGCACGTGGAAGCGTTGGGCGACCCTCGTCAGCCGAGCCGAGCGACCACGTTCGGTTACGCGTTCCAGACCGATGCGAACGAGGAAGACCTCGTACCACCACGTCTGCACGAGGTAGCGCAGCGCGAACCGCAGAATGCGACGGTAGCGGGAACGAGCGGCCCCGTTCTCAGTGGAAGGAGCCGCTCGCGATCCGGATGCCGACGGCATCCGGTCAGTCCTGGGCGAGGATCGAGTAGAGCTTGCGCCGGGCGTCGTCGAGCACCGCGACCGCCTGGTCCACCTGCTCGCTCGTCCCGGTGCGTCGCACCTGCGCTGCCGCGTGCGCCAGGTCGACGACCGACTTGGGCAGCGGACCTACGCCGAGCAGATCGTGAAGAGCGAACGTTTCCCACGGAGCCGTCTTGCGTGCGGAGGAATCCGTCTCGGCTCTCCCGCTCTCGGTCAGTGAATACGTCTTGCGACCGTCGGCGACCTCCTGCGCGATGAGCCCCTCGTCGACCAGCAGCTGCAGGGTCGGGTACACCGAACCGGCGCTCGGCTTCCAGGCGCCGCCACTGCGTTTCTCGATCTCGGCGATGAGCTGGTAGCCGTGCATCGGCTTCTCGGCCAGAAGCGCGAGGATGGCGGAACGAACGTCGCCGCGTGCTGCGCGCGGGCCTCCCCGGTGCCCCATCAGAATGGAGCGCAGCTGATCGATCGCATCGACCGCGTGGTGCCCGGAACCGGCACCGCCCAGACCGCCGGCACCGAAAGCACCGCTCGTGTACGAACCGCTCATCATGACCTCCAGAGGTGCGCGAACAAATCCACGACATATATCGCGATATATCGCCCAGGCTAGCCCGCGACCACCATCTAGAGAACCTTCGAAAGGAACGCCTTGGTGCGTTCGTGCTGCGGATTCGTCAGAACCTGCCGCGGGTCGCCCGCTTCGACGATGACCCCGCCGTCCATGAAGACGAGCGAGTCGCCCACTTCGCGCGCGAACCCCATCTCATGCGTCACGACGACCATCGTCATGCCGCTCTCCGCGAGTCCTCGCATCACGTCGAGCACTTCTCCGACGAGCTCGGGGTCGAGCGCGCTCGTGGGTTCGTCGAAGAGCATCAGCTTCGGCTCCATCGCCAGAGCCCGGGCGATCGCGACCCGCTGCTGCTGACCGCCCGAGAGCTGCGACGGGTAGTGCGAGGCGTGATTGCCGAGGCCCACCCTGGCGAGCAACTCGCGGCCGTGCGCGACCGCATCCTGTTTGCGGATGCCCTTCACCCGCATCGGCGCCTCCGTCACGTTCTCCAGCGCCGTCATGTGCGGGAACAGGTTGAAGTGCTGGAACACCATGCCGATGTCGCGGCGCTGCAACGCCGCCTCGCCGGGCTTCAGCTCGTAGAGCTTGTCGCCCTTCTGCCGGTATCCGACGAGCTGGCCGTCGACGTAGAGGCGCCCGGCGTCGATGCGCTCGAGGTGGTTGATGCAGCGCAGGAACGTGGACTTGCCCGAGCCGCTCGGCCCGATGACGCACATCACCTCGCCACGGCGCACGTTGAGGCTGATGGACTTCAGCACTTCGTTGCTGCCGAAGCTCTTCGAGACCGCGATCGCCTCCACCATCGGCGAGGATGCCTGCGCGCCGGCCGGTGCCGGATTGATGTTCGTGGCCGCGCCGCTCACCGAGCCGCTCATCCCTTTCCTCCGATGTCGATGCCCACTCCCGCGACCGCTCCCGACGCGTTCACCCCGGCATCCGCCACTCCCACCGCCGGCCTGCCCCGGCCGGTACCCCGGGAGAACCGCTTCTCGAGGAAGTACTGCCCGACCATCAGGATGGAGGTGAAGAACAGGTACCACAACGAAGCCACGATGAGCAGCGGGATGGGCGTGAACGTCTCCGCCGAGATGTCGCGCGAGCGGCCGAACAGGTCGAGCGTGAACGGCACGGCCGCCACCAGCGTGGTGGTCTTCAGCATCGAGATGACCTCGTTGCCTGTCGGTGGGATGATCACGCGCATCGACTGGGGAATGACCACTCGTCGCATGGTCTGCCACCACGACATGCCCAGCGCCTTCGCCGCCTCCTCCTGGCCGGGGTCGACGGAGAGGAGCCCTGCGCGCACGATCTCGGCCATGTAGGCCGCTTCGTTGAGCGACAGTCCGACGACGGAGATGAAGAACAACGGCGGAACCCAGGTGATCGGGATGACCGCCCACGTGTGCACGAACGGGATGCCGATCACGAATGTGTTGTAGATGAGCGTGATGAGGCCCCAGAACACCAGCTGCACATACACCGGAGTGCCGCGGAAGATCCACAGGTAGAGCCAGGCGACGGCCTTCAGCACCGGGTTCGGCGACAGACGCATGACGGCGAGGATGAGCCCGAGGATGATGCCGATGATCATCGAGTAGACGGTGAGCTCGAGCGTGATGAGCGCAGCCTGGCTGATGCGGATGTCGAAGAGGTACTTGGCGACATCCGGCCATCCGAACGCCTTGCGCTGCGCCGCGTCGAGCACGAACAGCACCAGCAGAACGATGAGGATGACGGCGATGGCGATGCGCCACGGATGCCGCAGCTTCACCGCTCTGATCGCCTCCGGCCGCTGGGCGGGAACGGATGCCGTCGGCACGCCGGGCGAGGCGGACGGTGTTCCGCCCGCCTCGCCGGAGGAACGCGAGTCGCTCATCGGCCTACGACGACGCCTTCGATGCAGCGTCGATCTCGATGGTCTTCACCGCGCCGTCGTCGACGCCCCACTTCTTGAGGATCTTCAGGTAGGTGCCGTCGTCGACGAGCGACTGCAGCGTCTTCTGGATCACCTTGGTCAGCGGCGCGCCCTTGTCGACCGCGATTCCATACGGCGCGATGTCGAAGGTCTTGCCCGCCTTCTGGATCTTGCCGCCCTGCTTGCTGATCGCGTACTCCGTGATCGGGGAGTCGGCGCTCATGGCGTCCACTTGACCGAGCACCAGAGCGTTGGTCGCCTGATCCTGTCCGTCGTACTTGAGCACCTGAATGGCCGGCTTGCCGGCATCCGTGCATGCCTTCGACTTCGCGGGAACCTCGTCGGTGTCTTCGTAGGTGCCTGCCTCGACGGCGACCTTGAGCCCGCACGCATTGTCGGGGTCGACTGTCTTGCCCTTCAGCGACGCCCACAGGATGCCGGCGTTGTAGTAGTTGACGAAGTCCACCTGCTTCTCGCGCTCGGTGGTATCGGTGAACGAGGAGACGCCGATGTCGTAACGGCCGCCCGTGATGCTCGGGATGATGTTGTCGAACTTGGCGATCGTGTAGTTCATCTTGACGCCGAGCTTGGCTCCGATGGCGTTGGCGAGGTCGATGTCCCAGCCGATGGGCTTGCCGTTGGCGTCCTTGTACTCGTTCGGCGCATAGGTCGCGTCGACGCCGACCGTGATCTGTCCGGCCTTCGAGATCGTGGACGGCAGCGTCTTGGCGAGCGCGTCGTCTTTCGTCACGCCGTACGGGTTGGATGTGCCGGAGCCGGAGGTCGCCCCGGAACCGGAACCTGAGTTGTCGACGCATCCGGTGAGCAGGAGCGCCGTGGCCACGGCGACCACCGGGAGTGCGTATCGAATTCGCATGGATGTACCTTTCCTCGTCTTTGAGGCGCGACGCGTGCTGTGTGAACGACGACGGGATCGCCGGATGAGACGACTGACTGACGAGAGTCTACGTAAGTCAGAAGCGGGGTCAGAGCACGATCGGGTCGGAAGCGCCTCACGAAAAGGGTAGGGTCCCCGCATTTCACGAACATTTCGTGTCCGGTATCCGGGACGCCGATTTTGCGCGCCGATCGCAGGTGCCCGGCGCAGACGGGAGCGGTCTTACGTAAATAGGCGCACCGGGCGCTGCGGCTCGTTCGGCGCCACGCTCGGCTCGAACTCCTCACCCGTTTCCAGCGACTGGCGGATGCGCCGCTTCTCCTGCACGCTCGAAGTGATGAGAGGCAGTCCGCGCCGGATCGAAGTCTTGATGCGCTCCACGAGAAGCGGCGAGTCGATGCGGTAGCCGTCGAAGTCGGACTCGTGCGCGTACACGCCGACCGGAAGCGTCAGGGCCTGGAAGAACCCGAACAGCGGACGCAGCTGGTGCTCGACGATGAGCGAGTGGCGCTCGCTCCCGCCCGTGGCGGCAAGCAGCACTGGGGTGTCGACCAGCGCGTACTGGTCGACGAAGTCGAAGAAGTGCTTGAAGAGCCCGGTGAAGGATGCCCGGTACACCGGCGAGGCCACCACCAGCAGGTCTGCGGTCTCGACGCGGCGCAGCTCGTCCTCGACGGATCGCGGCAGCGCCTTGCGGTCGAGCACGCCGGCGAACTGCGGGCCGACATCCGTGATGCGGATCACGTGCGGCTCGACCGGCAGCTCCTCTCCGAGCTGTCGCAAGACCTCGTCGATGAGCACGTCGGTCTTCGACGGATTGTGCAGGCTGCCGGAGACGGCGACGACGCGAAGCGGCTCGGTCATGTGCGTCTCTCCTCTCGGTCGGTTCAGCGATCTCGGCGCAGGGACATCACCCTCCCATGCGACGCGGATGCTTTTCGAGGCTAGGCGAGGCCCTCCCCACGCGCCGATCCCGCCGTCATACAGCGACACGGGACCTCGATCTCCGATCGCTACAGGTACTTGGCCGCACCTCTGGCACCGAATGCCTGCCGCACGCCGATCCAGCGGGGAACAGCCCGGTGGTATCGGTCGAAGCGATCGCCGAACCGGCCACGCAGGGCGCGCTCCTCCGCCGGAATCTGCACGCGGTCGATGAGTGCGACGAACCCCGCGGCCGGCAGCAAAGCGGCAACGGACCGCCGCGCCACCGCGTGCGCGACGAGGATGCCGGCCATGGCGAGATAGATCGGGTTGCGCGAGAAGGCGAATGGCCCGTCTGTGACGAGCGAGCTCGCGCGTTCCGGACGCTCGGGAGTGATCGTGGTGCCGTGGCTGCGCAGCGCCGCCACGGCTGACAGAGCGAGGAGTCCGCACCCTGCGATGACGCCGGCGGATGCCGCAGTCGACCAGGGCGTCCGGTGAGACCGGCCCACAAACCGCCCAACGAGCCACGCAATCGCCAGCCAGGCGGGTGGAGGCACCCGTCGCAGAGCATCCGATTCGATGGCCATCAGACGCAACGGTACGCGCGCCGACGCGATGAGTGCCAGGAGTTACGCCTTCTGTCGCGAGCGGTATTCATGACCTGTGAACGGTGCAGATAAGTCCTGGACCTAGCCCTCCGCGACCAGCTCTCGCAGTTGCTCACGCCGCTTCGCCTGCTGCTCCGGGTCGGGAACCGGCAAGGATGCCAGCAGCCGCTGCGTGTAGGCATCCTGCGGTGCCGAGAGCACCTGTTCGCCCGTGCCCTCCTCCACGAGTCGCCCGTGATGCATCACCGCGATGCGGTCGGCCACGATGTCGACGACGGCGAGATCGTGGCTGATGAACAGGCAGGCGAAGCCGAACTCGCTCTGCAGGTCGGCGAACACCTCCAGCACCTTCTGCTGCACCGAGGCGTCGAGCGCGCTCGTCGGCTCGTCCGCGATCAGAAGCGGCGGCTTCAACGCGATGGCGCGTGCCAGGCTGGCCCGCTGGCGTTGGCCGCCGGAGAGCTCGTGCGGGTACCGGTCGCCGTACGCACGCGGCAGCTGCACCGCCTCGAGCAGTTCGTCGACCTTGTCGCGCACATCCGCGACGCTGTCCGCCTTGCCGTGCACGATGAACGGCTCGGCCACGCACTGCGCGATCGTGAGCAGCGGGTTGAAGCTCGACGCCGGATCCTGGAACACGAACCCGAGACGATCGCGCACCGGCCGGAAGCGGCGCTCTGAGACACCGTTCATCTCGTGTCCGAGCACCTTCAGCGAGCCGCCCGTCACCTTCGTCAGCCCGGCGATCGCCCGGCCGATGGTGGTCTTGCCCGAACCCGACTCCCCTACCAGCCCCAGCACCTCGCCAGGCCGGATCGCGAAGTCGACGCCGTCGACCGCGACGAATCCCTTCTGCCCGATGCGACCCGGATACTGGATGCGCAGCCCGGACGCCTTCACGACCGGCTCGCTTCCCGCCCACTCCGCCGGTCGTGCGGCCAGTCTCTCGCGAGCCTGCGCCGTGCCCTCCCCGATGCGGGGGACGGCGGCCAGCAGCTTCTTCGTGTAGTCCTGCTTCGGGTCGGCGAACAGAGTGGAGACGTCCGCCTCCTCCACGAGCTTGCCGTTGTACATCACGGCCACGCGGTCGGCGAGGTCGGCGACGACGCCCATGTTGTGCGTGATGAGCACGATCGCCGAGCCGAACTCGACCCGGCACCGGCGCAGCAGGTCGAGGATTTCCGCCTGAACTGTCACATCGAGCGCGGTGGTCGGTTCGTCGGCGACGATGAGGCGCGGCCCGAGCACCAGTGCCATTGCGATGACGATGCGCTGCTTCTGGCCGCCGGAGAACTGGTGCGGGTAATAGTCCACCCGCGTCTCGGGATCCGGTATGCCCACCTTGCGCAGGATCTCGATCGCCTGCTCGCGTCCCTGAGCCTTCGAGACCTTGCCGTGCGCCCGCAGCCCCTCGACGATCTGCCAGCCCACCTTGTAGACGGGGTTGAGCGCGGTGGACGGCTCCTGGAACACCATCGAAACGGCGGGACCGCGCACCTCGCGCATCTGCCGGTTGCTGAGCGTGACGACATCCACGTGTCCTTGGCTGGTGCTCACCAGCACGGCGCCCGAGGAGGTGGCCGTCTCGGGCAGGAGCCCGAGGATGGTGCGGGCCGTGACCGTCTTGCCGCTGCCGGACTCGCCGACGATGGCCAGCACCTCCCCTGGTGCCACGTGCAGGCTGACCCCGTCGACCGCCTTCACCGCTCCGGCGTCGGTCGCGAACGACACGTTCAGGTCGCGGATGCGCACCGCGTCATCCGTACCGGATGTCTGCGACGCCTTCGCCGCCCCGTTCACTCGCGCGCCCGCGTTCATTCGCGCACCTCGATTCCCTGTTCCTCGATGCCGGCGCCCGGTTCGAGCCCTTCGAGCCCGCCGGGAGCCTCGTTCGGTCCGCTCGGCACGACGCTGATGTCCGCCGTCTCAGCGGACGCCGCGGCTACCGCGCGCCGGCCCCGAAGCCGCGGGTCGGCGAGGTCGTTGAGGCTCTCGCCCACCAGTGTGATGCCGAGCACCACGAGCACGATGGCGAGTCCCGGATACAGTGCGGTCCACCAGATGCCGCTCGTGACATCCGCGATCGCCTTGTTCAGGTCATAGCCCCATTCGCTGGCCGACGACGGCTCGATGCCGAAGCCCAGGAAGCCGAGCCCCGCCAGCGTGAGGATCGCCTCAGAGGCGTTCAGCGTGAAGATCAGCGGCAGCGTCCGCGTCGAGTTGCGGAACACGTGCTTGAACATGATGCGGCCGCTGGATGCTCCGATCACCTTCGCGGACTCCACGTACGCCTCGGACTTGATGCGCACCGCCTCGGCGCGGATCACTCGGAAGTACTGCGGGATGTAGACCACGGTGATCGAGATGGCCGCGGCGAAGATCCCCGCCCACAGCCCGGACTGGCCGCCGGAGATGACGATCGACATCACGATGGCCAGCAGCAGCGTCGGCAGCGCGTAGATCGCGTCGCAGATGACGACCAGCACGCGGTCGATCCAGCCGCCGATGTAGCCGGAGACCAGGCCGAGCAGCACTCCGGCGATGATCGACAGTACGACGGCGATGATGATGACGAGGGCCGCGGTCTGCGCGCCCCAGAGCACCCGGGAGAAGACGTCGTATCCGCCCACAGTCGTGCCCCAGATGTGCGCGGGGCTCGGTGGCTGCTGCGATCCGAAGTCCTTGCCGTCTGCGCCATGCAGCTGCGCGAAGCCGTACGGCGCGATCAGCGGCGCGAAGATCGCCACGAGCACGAACACCGTGGTGATGACGAGGCCGGCGATGAGCATCCCGCGCTGCACGCCGACGGACTGCCGCACCTGGTGAACGACGGGCACCTTCGACCAGATGCTTCGCTTGGCCGGGCGGGAGACCGGCACTGTGGCGGTGGTGGCCATCTCAGTACCTCACCCTCGGGTCGATGAGCGCCGCGATGACGTCGACGACGAAGTTCGTGAACGCGACGATCACCGCCAGCATGACGACGATCCCCTGCACGGCGACGTAGTCGCGGGCCTGCAGGTACTGAGCGAGCTGGAAGCCGAGCCCCTTCCATTCGAACGTCGTCTCGGTGAGAACGGCACCGCCTAGCAGCAGCGCGATCTGCAAGCCCATCACCGTGATGATCGGGATGAGGGCCGGCCGGTACGCGTGCTTGCGCACCAGGCGGAACTCGCTGACGCCGCGCGCGCGACCGGATGCGACGTAGTCGGTCGACAGCGTGCTGATCACGTTGGTGCGCACCAGCCTGAGGAACACCCCTGCGGTGAGGAAGCCGAGCGCGATACCGGGAAGCACAGCGTGCGCCAGCACGTCGCCGAGCACGGCGGGATCGCCGGTCTGGAACGCGTCGATCAGATAGATGCCGGTCGGATGGTCGAGCGACTGCATCGTCAGTTCGTCTCCGGTCGTCGCGCGACCCGAGACGGGCAGCCACCCGAGCCACACCGAGAAGATCAGCTTGAGCAGCAGGCCCGCGAAGAACACCGGGGTCGCGTAGCAGAGGATCGCGAAGATGCGTAGGAGCGCGTCCCAGCCCTTGTCGCGGAAGTAGGCGGCGAGCATCCCGAGCGGGACGCCGACGATGAAGGCCACGATGAGTGCGTAGAACGCGAGCTCGAGCGTTGCGGTGCCATACGTGACCAGAACGGTGGCGACCGGCTGATGGTCGCTGAACGTGGTGCCGAAATTGCCGGTGACGATGCCGCCCAGGTATTGGAAGTACTGAACGATCAGCGGCTGGTCGTAACCGGCCTCGTGGATGCGCCTGGCCAGCTCGTCCGGTGGGAGCCTGCCGCCCTGCGCAGCCGTGATCGGGTCTCCGGTCGTGCGCATCAGGAAGAACACGACGGTCACCAGGATGAACACCGTCGGGATGATGAGCAGGAATCGGATGATGATGTAGCGGAGCAGTCCGCTGCCTGAGCGACTCCTGCCTGGCGCTGATGCCGGTGCCGACGTCTGTGCGAGCGGGTCGGATGCATCGAGCAGGGCTGTCATGACTTCCTCGTTGAACAGATGGTGATGCCGGACGCGCCCCGGTGGTCCGGCCGCTGATGGCCGGACCACCCGAGCGGGTGTTCCTCGACGCTACTTGTGCAGCGGCGCGTACCGGAACTTGAACGAGGCGTCGAGGGTCGTGCCCTTGACGCCCGCGCCCACCACGGCCACCTGCGAGCCCTGCAGGTAGGGCAGCGTGGACAGGTCGTTCGCCACCTTGTCCTGGATCTGCCCGATCAGCTTGGCGCGTGCGGCCTTGTCTGTGGTGCCCACCTGCTGGGTGATGAGCTTCTGCACGTCGGGGTTGTCGTAGTGGTTGGAGAGGAAGTTGTCCTTCGAGAAGAACGGTGTCAGGTAGTTGTCGGCGTCCGAGTAGTCCGGGAACCAGCCGAGCTGGTAGGCCGGGTAGACGTCGGCGACGCGGTCCTTGGAGTACTGCACGTACTCGGTCGAGGCCAGGTTCACCTTGAACAGGCCGCCGTTCTCCAGCTGGTCCTTGATCATGGCGTACTCGTCGGCGGACGACGGGCCGTAGTGGTCCGGCGTGTACTGCAGGCTCAGGTTGATCGGAGTGGTGACTCCTGCCGCCTGCAGCGTCTGCTTCGCCTTGTCGAGCGACGGACCGCCGTTGCCGTCGCCGTACAGCGGCTTCAGCGACTCGGTCGCACCGGTCAGACCCTGCGCCACGTAGGAGTACAGCGGCGTGTAGGTGTTCTTGTACACCTGGCTGGCGATGGCCTTGCGGTCGATCAGGTCCGCCGCCGCCTGACGCACGGCGAGTGCCTTCTTCGCGTCCGCATCCGGTGTGGTGGCACCGTACGGCATCGTGTTGAAGTTGAACACGATGTAGCGGATCTCACCGCCGGGGCCATCGACGACCTTGACCTTCTTGTCGGAGCGCAGGCTGTCGATGTCGGTCGCCGACAGGGAACGGAAGGCCACGTCGATGTTGCCCTGCTGGATGTCCAGCTTCATGTTGGGCGCACTCGCGTAGTACTTGACGTTGATCGTGCCGGTCTTCGCGGGACCGAGGAGGCCCTGGTAGTCCGGGTTGGCCTTGTACTGGATCAGGCTGTTCACCTTGTAGCTCTTGATCGTGTACTGGCCGGCAAACGCGTCGCCCTTGACGATCGTGTTGTCGGGCGTGACCTTGTCGGCGGAGAACACCTGCTCGTCCACGATCGGACCGGCCGGGCTGGAGAGCACCTGCGGGAACGTCTGGTCGTTGGGCACCTTGAGGTGGAACACCGCGGTCAGCTTGTCGGGGGTGGTGACGTCTTTGAGGTTGCCGAGCAGCGATGCCGGACCGTTCGGATCGTTGATCTTCAGCTGGCGCTCGAACGTGAACTTCACGTCGGATGACGTCAGCGCGTGACCGTTCGCGAACTTGAGGCCCTTCTTGAGCTTCACCGTGTAGTCGGTGGGTGAGGTGAAGGATGCCGACGCGGCGATGTCGGGCTTCACGTCCGGGCTGCCGTACGGGGTGTTCATGAGGAACGGGTAGACCTGGTTCATCACCGCGAACGAGCCGTTGTCGTACGAGCCGGCGGGGTCGATGCTGGTGATCTTGTCGGTGGTGCCGATCGTGAGCGATCCGCCACTGGTGCCGCCCGATCCGCCTGAGCCGGAGCATCCGGCCAGTGCCAGGGCGGAGACGGCGAGCGCGGATGCGCCCAGGAGCACGCGCGCGCGACGAGATGGTGCCGATTTCATACGGGGAGAGCCTCTCTGCTGACCGATCGGTGCGATCTGGATCATCGTTCTGTGAGGGCGCACAGAAGGGGGTGCGCTTTCACGGGTCCTTATGTCCTAACACACGACCGATCGAGACCCGGCAATCGACGGAGGACGCCTCGCACGATCGTTATTCGATGGAAACGCATGGAGCGAGAATCGCGCATAAGAGTGCGCGTTCGCGCAAGAAACGATCGCGCCGTTCGGGATTCCTGCGTCTTCTGAGAACATGGGCCAGGATGAACGAGCAATCTTCTTCGGCGCCGTCCTCCTCCGCTCTCGCCGTGCAGGAGGTGGTCATGCCCTCCGGCGATCTCGGCCTCGTGAACCCTCTGCCGCCCATCGCGGGCTCGCGAGACCTTCACAAGGATGCCGGCACCGACGACGTCGACGACGAGCTGCGGTTCGGCCTGGGCTACGGCAAGGTCGAGACGGTGCTGCCGTACCTGATGCAGGACGGATACTCCCGCGGGCTGCGCGAAGCAGCGCATCCGGTGGCGGTGCTGGAGAACGAGTCGATGCGGGCCGAGTTCCTGCTCGACCTGGGCGGTCGCCTCTGGTCGCTCGTGGACAAGCGGACCAGGCGCGAACTGCTGCATCGCAACCCCGTGTTCCGTCCGGCCAATCTCGCTCTGCGCAACGCCTGGTTCGCCGGCGGCGTGGAATGGAACCTCGGCACCACCGGGCACTGGCCGCTGACGTGCTCACCGCTGCACGCGGTGCGGGTACGTCGTGAGGACGGCAGCCAGGCGCTGCGCATGTACGAGTACGAGCGGATGCGCGGGCTCGTCGTGAGCATCGACGCCTCACTCGCGCAAGATGCTCCATTGCTGGTGGTGACCGTGACCGTCCGGAATCCCCGCGACATCGAGGTTCCGGTCTACTGGTGGTCGAACATCGCTGTGCCTGAGCAGGAGGATGTGCGCGTCGTCGCTCCCGCCGACTCGGCCTACCGATTCGGCTACGAGGGAGTTCTCTCGACAGTGCCGTTTCCGGGTGCCTACGCGGACGGCGTTGACCGCAGCTACACCACGCGGTCGCGCGACGCCGCGGACTACTTCTTCGAGCTGAACCGGGCGCCGATGCCGTGGATCGCCGCCCTGGACGGCGAGGGCAAGGGACTCTTCCAGGCCTCGACCGCTCGGCTGCGCGGTCGCAAGCTCTTCCTCTGGGGACAGGCGCAGGGCAGCAGGCACTGGCAGCGCTGGCTGACCGATGGCGATCATCCGTACCTCGAGATTCAGGCGGGACTGGCGCGCACGCAGCTCGAGCACGTGCCCATGCCGCCCGGCGAGACGTGGCGCTGGAGCGAGGTGTACGGACTGGCGGATGCCGATCCTGCTGCGGTGCACGGTTCGTGGGAGCAGGCGGTCTTCGCGGCCCGTGACGCGGTGACGCGCACGCGGGCCGACGAGGTGCTCGCGCGGGAGGACGGCCGCGACGCCCGGGCGGACGAGGTCGTGGAGATGCTGCAGCGAGCGTCCGGCTGGGGTGCTCTCGAGGATGCCCGGCGCAGGCGGGCGGGCGAGCCGTCGCTGTCGACCGCCGCTACGCCCTTCCCGGCGAGCGATCTCGGCGCGGAGCAGGCCTGGTGGATCGACGCGCTCGAGCGTGGTTCTGCCGTCGAACCGGATCCGGCATCTGACGCCGAGCCGGGCTTCGGGCCTCTTTCGTACCAGTCCGACCCGGCGTGGGAGCCGGTCGTGGCGGCGCAACCCGGCTGGACGGCCCGCCTGCACGAGGGCGTGCTGGCCGTGGCGCAGGGGCGGTGGGATTCCGCGATCGAGGCGTGGCGGGCATCCGTGGCGCTGACTGACAACGGATGGGCGTGGCGCAATCTCGCCGTTGCGGCGTCGCGCGATGGCGACGTGGTCGCGGCGGCGGATGCCTACGCGAAGGCGCACACGCTCCTCCCGCACCTGCTGCCCCTCACCATCGAGGCGGTGCGCCAGCTGCACGACAGCGGCCGCGCCACCGATGCGCTGGCGCTCATCGAGTCGCTCGACGCCGCGCAGCGAGCCGATGGACGCATCCGTTACGCGGAGGCTGCCTCCGCTCTGGCGGTGGGCGACCTCGACCGCTGCGCACGACTTCTCGATGAGGGCATCGAGATCGCCGACCTCAAGGAGGGCGAGACCTCACTCGACGGGCTGTGGGTGGATTACCAGGCCGCCCGCTTGGCGGAACGCGAAGGCGCCGAGGTGACGGATGCCGTGCGCGAGCAGGCGGCGCGGGACTTTCCGCCGCCGGAGCGGTACGACTTCCGCATGCACGTCTGAGGCGAGAGCCGCCGGCGTCAGGCGCGCGCCGTGGACCACTCGGCAAACGAGCTTGCGAGCGTTGCACCTTCGAAGACGGATACCCGCGCGATCCCGTCGCGACGCACATCGAGAACCGCTATTCCATACGGGCTGCCCTTCCAGTCGACCACGGCGGCCGGTTGGCCGTTGGCCACCACCGGGCGCATGGACCAGTCGCCCGGACGACCCACGGCCGCTGCGAAGACAGGCGCACAGGCATCCATGCCGCGGAACGAGTCGCCGGACGGCATCAGCTCCAGGGAAGCGTCGGCACGGAGCACCGCCAGGAGCGGGGCGACCTCGCCGCTCTGGAAGGCCGAGATGTATGCGCCAAGCAGCCGCCGGGCGATGGGATCGCTCGGTTCGACCAGGTCGTCCGGCCTGCGGGACTGGCTGCGGATCCGCACGCGCGCTCGCTGCAGCGAGCTCTTCACAGCGACGACTGTGGTGCCGAGCATGTCGGCGACCTCGGAGGCCGGGAAGTCGAGCACCTCTCTCAGCAGGAACACGGCACGCTGGCGCGGGCCAAGCAGCTGCAGGGCTGCGACCAAAGCTAGCCGCAGGTCGTCGCCATCACCCGGTGCGGGTTGCAGCCAGCGAGCGGGATCATCTGCGGTTGTCGCGATGCGATCGTCCGGAGGCAGTTCCAACGGGAGCCCCCTACGCGTTCGGGAGCGCCGCGCATCGAGGCAGACGTTGATGGCGATTCGGTGCAGCCAGGTGCGTACGGATGCCCGGTGGTCGAATGCGTCCCACGAACGCCAGGCTCTGAGCTGAGTCTCCTGAACCGCGTCTTCGGCGTCGTCCCAGGAGCCCAGCATGCGGTAGGCGTGCGTGACCAGCTCGTGCCGAAGCGACGAGACCGCAGCGTCGAAGGCGCCCATCGTGTCGGCGCCATGCACTCCGGGGATGCCCTGCACGGCGTCGTCACTGGTCACGGGTTCAGTATCGACCGTAACCATGTCGCTCCCTCGGTGATCGCGTCGTCCGCGACCGGCGTACGTCCGGCCGTCATCTGGAACGTGTGTAGCTGGCCCTCGTAGGTGTCCACGCGGGTTCGCACGCCTGCCTCGCGCAAGCGCCGGGCCAGTCGGATGCTGTCGTCCAGCAGCGACTCCTCAGCTCCCACCTGGATGTACGTCGGCGGAAAGCCGCGGAGGTCGGTGAACAACGGTGCCGCTGCCGGATCACGCGGATCCTGTCCGTTCAGATAGCCGCGGGCGAGTCCGCGCACCACCTCACGCGTGAAGAACGGGTCCGTCCCCGTCTCGTACGATTCGCCGGTCGCCTCGAAATCCGACCAGGCCGACAGAAGCAGCAGCCCGGCTGGAACGGGCAAGCCCTCGTCGCGGGCGCGAGCGGCAACGCCGATGGCGAGCGTGGCTCCGCACGAGTCGCCGACGAGCGCGATCCTCCTTCCGTCGGCAAGCAGTGCCCGGTACGCGTCGAACACGGCGTCCACCTGGGAAGGGAACGTGTACTCGGGAACCAGCCCGTACTCGACGGCGAACGCCGAGATGCCGCTCACCGCGACCAGGTGACCGAACATGCGATGGTGTGTGGACGCCGAGCCGCCGATGAAGCCACCGCCGTGGATCGCGAGGAGGACGCCACCGGAATCTTCGAGAGATCGGGCATCGTCTGGTCGCAGCCAGAGGCCATCAGGGCTTGTTGCTCGCTCGACCGTCACCCATCGCGGCTCCGCGCCGAGTTGCTCCCAATCGGTCGTCTCGCCGCGTGCCAGGGCCTCCCAGTGCGCGCGATTGATGTCTGCCGTCGAGCTCGCAGTGACCGGGGCGTCGGTTTTCGTCGTTGTCGTCATACAGGGATAGACGTAGTGAGACGCATGGAGGAATCGCGGCGTGAGGTATTCCCGAGGCCGCGCACGACGCACCCGCCGCGCCGCTGTCGCGTATCGCTGCTGGACGCCGCGATACGATCGGCGCATGCTCCGTCGCTTGGTGCCCGTTCTGCTGATCGCGCTCGTCGCGGTCGCCGGGCTCGACACGTCGCACGCGGCATCGGCGGCTGTTCTGGTAGCCGTCGCATCGATGGCAGTCCTGGCCGGAACCGCCGTTCTCGCCGCCGAAAGCGCCGGACGACGACCGACCCGTCTGAGCGCTACCCGAATCGCCTGGCTCGCGGCGACCGCCACCGCGACACCGACGCACACGGATGTCCGTGCTCTCATGCACGCACGACCCCCGTCGGCGAGACCATAGCGGCGCCACCGTCTGAACTCCTCGGCTCGTGTCGGCGCTCGCTTCACGCGTTCACCGACCGATCACACGAGACCTTGAGGACACGTTCATGGACCCCTTTTCCTTCCCACCGTTTGCGGCGGTGCTCGACGGCGCCGCTGCACTCATCACCGGCCTGACGAGCGCATTCGCCACGGTCGTGCCGACAGGCGTGGCCGCTCTCGCCGCGATCGCACTCGTCACCTTGGCGGTGCGCGCGGCGTTGCTGCCCGTCGGGCTCGTCAACGCGCGGGCGCAGGTCGCGCGCGGCCGTCTTGCCCCGAGACTTCGCGAACTGCAGCGCCGGCACCGCAAAGACCCCGCGACCCTCGGCCGCAAGACTCAGGAGCTCTACACCGCAGAAGGCGTGTCACCGTTCGCCGGCGTGCTGCCGACGTTGCTGCAGATCCCCGTCATTTCCGTCGTGTACGGCGTCTTCACCAGGACCACGGTGGCGGGGCACGCCAACGCGCTGCTTGCGCACACGGTTCTCGGGTCGCCGCTCGGGGCATCCTTCGGGCAGTTGATCGCCGCGGGAGCGTTCGCTCAGCTCGCTCTCCCGCTGGCGCTGCTGACAGCGATCGCCGCGGTCGCCATAGTGTCGCGCCGCGTCGCGCTGCATTCAGCGAGGCAGGTCGACCCCGGTGCACCGGAACCGACTCGCCTCGCCAGTGTGCTCAGCTGGCTCCCGCTGCTCAGCGTCGTGTTCGCGGCTATCGCGCCGGTGGCGGCATCCGTCTATCTGGTGGTGTCGATGTCGTGGACGAGCGCCGAACGCACGATCGCCGTGCGCCACTACCTCACTGCCTGAGCAGGCAAGGGCGGGCTAGCTGCTGGCCTTCGCGTTCGACTCGTACGACGTGTTGATCGACTCGAAGAAGTTGACGAGCTCGAGCGTGTCGTTCGCCGCGGCCATCCACTTCGCCGGGTTCGTCACGTTGTACTCCGGACCGAACCCGAGCTCCTCGAGCCGCCGGTCGGCGAGGTACTTGACGTATTGGTTGATGTAGTTCGCGTTCAGCCCCAGGATGCCGCCGGGAAGAAGGTCCCGGTTGTACTCCTCTTCCATCTCCACCGCGTCGATGATCATCTTCTTGATCTCTGCGGCGAACTCCGGCGTCTGCAGGTCGGGGTTCTCCTCCAGCACCGTGAGGATCAGGTTCATGCCGAACTTCAGGTGAAGGGATTCGTCACGCACGATCCAGTCGATCAGTGAGCCGAAGTTGCGCAGCAGGTTCCGCTGCCGGAACGACAGCGCCACCATGAAGCCCGAGTAGAACCAGATGCCCTCGAGGATGATGTTGTATGCCACGAGGTTGCGGATGAAGTCCTGCTTGCCCGCGGTGGTGGTGATGTCGAGCTTCTGCTCGAGCATGCGCCGGATGTACTTGACCTCGAACTCCTCTTTGCGCGCCATCGACGGGATGTCGACGTGCGAGGCGTACGCCTGCTCGCGGTCGATCGGGAACGTCTCGAGCACGTACTCGAACGACATCGAGTGGTTCGCTTCTTCCCACATCTGCTTCGCGAGGTACAGGTGGGCTTCGGCCGAATTGAGATAGGGATAGACGCCGAACGCGAGCGCCTTGTTCACGAGCAGCTCATTCGGGTTGAAGTAGCTGACCAGGAAGGTGACGGCATGCCGTTCCTCATCGGTCATCTTCTTGAAGTCCGCCAGGTCTTCGCCCAACTGCACCTCGTTCGGGAACCAGGTGTTCGCCACGGCCTGGTCGTACAGGTCCATCGCCCACTGGTACTTCACCGGCTTGAGCAGCAGCCCCTCTTCGATGCCGGTTCCCAGAATGCCCATCGTTCTCTACGCCTCTATCTCGTTCTCGTGGTCGGTCGGGTGGTCGCGCGCTACTGGCAGGAGTCGCACTGGAAGGCATCCATCGGATCCTCCGGCACGAAGTACTCGCCCACGAACTGCTCTGCGGTGCGCTGGTCGTCCATCACTTGTCACCTCCAGCGACACCGCCGAAGCCGAACCCGCGACGAGCGGGAGCCGGTGCGGATGACTGACTGCCGGCATCCGTACCGCTTGCGCCTGCTCCGACCCCGGCCGGCACCGCACCGAAGCCCTTGCGAGCACCGCCGATCTCCTCGGCCTTGTTCACCCGCACGGTCGTCTGCTCGGCCTGGTGGCGCGGCTTCATGTGCAGGTAGTAGGTGGTCTTCACACCGCGCTCCCACGCCGCCGCGTAGATGTCGACCATGTCGCCGATGTCGCGCGTCTCGAGGTAGATGTTGCGGCTGATCGACTGGTCGATCCACTTCTGGGCGCGCGCGGCGACCTCGAGGAACGCGTAGGGCGAGAGCTGGAAGCTCGTCTTGTACACGCGCTTGATCTCGTCGGGGATGTCGGCGATGCCCTGGATGTCTCCTTGGCTGCGAAGCACCTGCTCACGCACCTTCTCCCAGAGGCCGTGCTGCTGAAGCGTGCCGACCAGGTTGCGGTTCACCTCGAGGAACTTGCCGTTCGAGGTCGATCGGCTGAAGATCTGGGAGAACTGCGGGTCGAAGCCGGGTGTGGTCCCGGCGACGAGCCCGATGGATGCGGTGGGCGCGACCGCCATCAGCGTCGCGTTGCGCATGCCGCTCTTCACCCGCTGGCGAAGCGCGTCCCAGTCCATGCGGGTCTTGCGGTTGACCTTGATCTCGACGCCCCGGTCCTGTTCCGTGATCGCGATGGTGTCGAACGGCACCATTCCCTGCGACCAGCGGGAACCCTGGAAATTCGGGTACGCGCCACGCTCGGCGGCCAGGTCGGCGGACTCCTCGATCGCGTAGTACGAGATGCGCTCCGCGACCTCGTCGATGAGGTCGTACGCCTCTTCGGACTCGTAGCTGAGTCCGAGACGCTCGACGACATCCGTGAAGCCCATGATCCCGAGGCCCACCGCACGGTTGTTCAGGTTGGCGTTGTCTGCCTCGGGGACCGACGACATCGTGATGTCGATCAGGTTGTCCAGCTGACGAATGGCCAGGCGGGCGCTGCGCTCGATCGTCGTCCAGTTGAACGTGCCGTCGTCCTGCAAGTGACGGGACAGGTTGATCGAGGCCAGGTTGCAGACCGCGATGTTGTCGATGTCCTGCGGAAGGCAGATCTCCGTGCACAGGTTCGACAGGTGGATCGTGCCCGTGTTGTTGTTCAGGGCCCTGTTGTTGATGGTGTCCTTCCAGGTCAGCCACGGGTGGCTGGTGGTCTGCAGGCTCATCAGCATGTCCTTGAACACGGACCGAGCCGTGGTGCGCTTGAACATGCGAAGGCGGCCGGCCTCGGCCTCTTCGATGTAGTGCGCGTAGCGCTCGGAGAAGGCCTTGCCGTAGAGCTCGTTGAGGTCGGCGACCTCGAGCGGATCGAAGTAGTACCACGGCTCGTCGTGCTGCACGCGCTTCATGAACTCGTCGCTGATCCACACAGCCGTGTTGGCGGTGCGGGTGCGACGGTACGGGTCGCCGGAGTTCTGACGCAGGTCGAGGAACTCAGGGAAGTCGAGGTGCCAGTTCTCCATGTAGAAGCACAGCGCACCGAACTTCTTGCCGCCGCGGCTGACGGCTCGGAGCACGGAGTCGATCGTGTGCATGAACGGGATCGGACCGGTCGACGTGGTGTTGTTCGACCGGATCGGCGAGCCCTGCGAGCGCAGCTTCGTCACCGACAGGCCGATGCCTCCGGTGCCCTTCGTGATCCACATCACGTCGCGCACGCTCTTGGCGATGTGCTCGATGTCGTCGTGCATCTCCATCACGAAGCAGTTGGAGAGCTGCGGAAACTTCGTGCCGGCGTTCACGAGCGTTGAGCCGGCAGCGAGATAGTCGAGGCGAGACATCGTCTCGTAGAACTCGATCGCGATGCCGGTCGGATCGGTCTCGTTGAGCGACAGGCCCATGGCGATGCGCATCCAGAAGTACTGCGGCACCTCCAGCGGATCACCATTGCGCGCCTTGATGCCGTAGCGGTTGTTCAGCGTGACGAGGCCGATGTACTTGAGCAGCCCGTCGTTGGCCGGCTCGAGCACCGAAGCGAGTCGGTCGAGGTCGAAGAGATCGGGGAAGCGCGGATCGAGCAACTCCTCCTTGACGCCACGCTCGATGTAGGCGCGGAAGCCCTCGCGGTGGAGTCGCTTGAGGTCGTCATCGTTCTCGTAGTCACCGAGCACGCGCTTGTAGATGGTCTTGAGCAGCAGCCGGGCGGCGACGGTGTCGAAAGCAGGGTCATCCTTGACGTTCTGCAGCGCCACCTGGATCACGGCCTCGTCCAACTGCTGAGTGGTGATGCCGTCGAACAGGGTCAGCTCGAGCTCGCTCGCGATCTGGGTGACCCAGGTGATGTTCTCGTCGAGCCCCTCCGAGGCCTTCTCGATCGCCAGGTTGATCTTGTTCGCGTCGTACGGCTCCCTCTCGCCGTTGCGCTTCACGACCGTGATTGTCACTTCGCCTCTTCCTCCACTACTGCTCGTGGCACCCTTTCGGATGCCGTCGACTCCACATCGGAGAGCGGAGTCGACGAAGCAGCCCGGCCGTTCGACGTGCCACCGCACGCCCTTCGGCCCGACGCCCCATCTCCCCGTGTTCTACCCCGGGCTCGTACCCGGATCCCCGCGCCGCGCGTCGTCTTCACTCATCGTCCGGCAGACCGCTGACATCCGGTTCGTGCGCTCGTGGCGACGCGGTTCTTCAAGCGTTCTGCCGGCCTCGGGAGGCCCCGACTGGACCGGCGTGTGACCACTATATAGCGGGGTGCTCAGCAGCGCTCAACCCTAGATGTTGTGGGCGTGTCGTCCACAGAATGTGGATAAGTTCGCCGACTTATCCCCATTTTCCACAGCTGATCCGCGCCGCGTCCACACCGTCCCCCGGGCGCGGAGAATGGCCGGTCGGCGCATAGTATTGACCGCTAGTGAGCGCATATTCGGACCTGCTGAAGACGCCCGGTGTCGGCCGGATCATCGCTGCGCAGCTCACCGCGAGATTCCCCAGCGGGATGCTCTCGCTCGCACTTCTCACTCACATCGAGCGCGTGCATCACACGTATGGCGCCGCCGGCCTGGTCCTGGCCGCCGCGAGCATAGGTCAGGCGGTCGCCGGTCCCCTCACCAGCCGTCTGATGGGACGGGTGGGCATGCGCCCCGTGCTCATCGCCACGACAACGGTGTGCGCCGCGACGATCACACTGATCGCGCTCGTGGTCATGCCGATCCCCGTCACGATGGCGGTCGCGCTCGTCGGGGGCCTCGCCACGCCGCCCGTGCAGCCGGCCGTGCGCACGATCTATCCGAAGCTCGTCAACTCGCGCCTCCTGACGCCGCTCTTCTCACTGGATGCCTCGGCGCAGGAGATCATTTGGATCGCAGGTCCCGTCGTCATCACGTTCATCGCCACGCAGATCTCGACCACCATCGGCCTGCTGGTGTGCGCGGCGGTCATGCTGGCCGGCGGCGCATGGTTCGTGGCGTCGCCCGAGCTCGGGAGGGTGCGCATCCCACGCAGCAAGCGCCGCTTCGGGGCAGTGCTCCGCCGACCGACCGTGATGCTCGCGACCATCGTCGGATTCCTGCTCGTGGGCTCGTGCGCGGCGATCGAGGCGGGTGTGATCGCCAACTTCGGAGACAAGGGACCGGAAGCCGGAATCGTGCTGGCGATCTGGTCGCTGGGCTCGCTCGCCGGCGGATTCGCGCTCGGAGCCGTGCCCATAGGACCGTGGGCGCTCGCGCGGCGGATGCTCATCGTGTTCGTCGGCGTGGTGCTCGCCAGCCTCTGGATCACGAACATCTGGTGGCTCGCAGCGCTGCTCGTCATCGCGGGAGCCGGAATCGCGCCCGCGCTGGCCGTGATCTTCGCCATCGTCTCGTCGAGTGTGAAGTTCTCCGACACCGCGGAGGCTTACGGCTGGGTCGGCACCGGGCAGCTGATCGGCGCAGCGCTGGGAAGCGCCGTTGCCGGCTTCCTGATCGACCGCTACACGGCGATCGGCGCCTTCTGGGTCGCCGGCGTGCTCGCAGCGCTCGGCGTGCTCGTTCCCCTGATCGGCAAGCGGTGGCACCCGGATCTGCGCGGAAAGGATGCCAGCCCGATACCCGACACCGAGCCCGTGCCGTTGCCTCCTAGCTGACCGTCGCCCGCTCGAGCGACCCGCCGAGGGGGCGCCCGAACCACCGGCATAGGTGCCCTGTTACGGTGACGCTCATGGACGACGCGGCCTTCATCGAGTACGTCGGCGACCGCTTGGCCTCGCTGCCCGGCGTGGAGGCGGTGACGCTCGGCGGTTCCCGTGCCGAGGGCACGAACCGCCCAGACAGCGACTGGGATTTCTCCCTCTACTACCGCGGCCGCTTCGATCCGCAATCGCTCCGCGACCTGGGCTGGCCCGGCACCGTCGGCGAGCTCGGCAGCTGGAGCTCTGTGCCTCACACGGTCTTCAACGGCGGAGCGTGGCTGGAGATCGACGGCCGCGCCAGCGATATGCACTACCGAGACCTCGACGTCGTGGATCGGGTGATCTCCGAGACCCGCGAAGGCCGCTTCACCACCGAGCCTCTGTGGTTCCACGTGGCCGGGCTGCCCTCGTACTCGGTCCTGGCAGAACTGGCCACGAAGCGCGTGCTCGTCGGCGAGCTTCCCGATGTCACGGAGTATCCGCCGCAGCTGCGAAAACACGCCCCCGGTGCGTGGTGGGCACAGGCGGAAGCGGAATTGGGCTATGCGCGCACCTACTACGCATCCACCGGCCGGCTCACCCAGTGCGTCGGCTTGCTGGCCCGAGCGGCGACGTGCACCGCGCACGCCGTGCTCGCGGTGCGGGGAATCTGGGTCACCAACGAGAAGCAGCTCTTCGTTCGCGCCGAGCTCGGCGAGATCGACCGGATGCTCGCCACGGCGACGCCCGACCCCGTCGCGCTCACGCGTCTCGTCGACGAATTCCGCGGGGCATGCGAGCGGGCCCTCCGCGAGGCACAGAGGTGACGACAAAAGCGGCCAGGGGCGCGAAGCCCGAGTTCACTGAACGTATTGCGCGACGCCGTCGCCGAACGACCAGTCGGGCAGATCGTTCTCCACCAGCGTGATCAGGATGTTGCGCGGCTCGACTCCGATGGCAGCGGCTTTCTCGGCGACCGCGCCATAGAACGCCTTCTTCTGCTCGACCGTACGGCCGGAGCGCAAGACGACCTGAACGATGACGACTCCTGCATCACGACGGATGCCCAGATAGCCCGGGTCGGCGATGACACGCGACCCTCCGCTGCTGAGCACCTGGAAACGGTCATCCGCCGGGATGCCGATGGCCTCTACCAGCGCGTCGTGGACCGCTTCTCCCAGTTTCTCGAGCAGCTCGATGGGCGTGCCAGTGCTGTCGATGCGTACAAGTGGCATGGGCTGACACTATCCAGGATCCGGAGACTCGTGGGCGTCAGCGCACGAACGGCTTCGGCAGACGCATTCGTCACCACTTGTCGTGCACGCTCGCGCGGAAGTACTCGTCGTAGAGCTCCCGTACCGCAGCGTCGAACTCGGCGCCCAGCGGCGCGACCGATCCTGCGGCGGCGTTGGAACGCGCCTGATCCACGTTGCGGGCACCGGGGATGACGGAGCTGACGCCCGGCTGCTGCGCCACCCAGGCGAGAGCCGCCTTCGCCGGCGTGAGCTTGTCGGCGCACTCGATGCCGAGCGGCCCGCGAGCGGATGCCACGACGTCCGCGAACCGCCCCGCCGCCTCGACTCCGGTCTCGTAGTCCACACCGGAGAACGTCTCGCCCACGTCGAACGCCTCGCCGTGCCGGTTGAACGTGCGGTGGTCCTGTGGCGCGAACGTCGTCTCCCTCGTGTAACGGCCGCTGAGCAGTCCACTCGCGAGCGGGACGCGCGCGATGATGCCCACCCCGGCATCCTGCGCGGCGGGCAGCACCCGCTCGAGCGGCTTCAGCCGGAACGCGTTCAGGATGATCTGCACAGTGGCCACGTTGGGCCGCGCGATGGCGGTGAGCGCCTCTTCGCAGCGTTCGACGCTCACACCGTAGTTCGCGATCGCGCCCTCGTCGACGAGTGCGTCCAGCGCGTCGAAGACCTCGTCGTCGGAGTACACCGCGGTCGGTGGGCAGTGCAGCTGCACCAGGTCGAGCGTGTCCGTGCGCAGATTGGCGCGGGAGCGGTCGATCCACTCTCTGAAGTTCTTCAGGGAGTAGTTCTCCGGCACCTGATCGACACGACGGCCCATCTTGGTCGCGACAGTGACACCGGCATCGGGGTGGGCCGCCCGGAAGCGGCCGATGATGCTCTCGCTGCGTCCATCGCCGTAGACATCGGCGGTGTCGAAGAACGTGACCCCGGCCTCGGCGGATGCCTCCAGCACGGCGAGCGCGTCCGCCTCGCTCACGTTTCCCCAGTCGGCCCCCAGCTGCCACGTTCCCAGTCCGATGACGGATACCGTGCGTCCGGTGCGGCCCAGCGTTCGGGTCTCCATTGTGCGCTCCTGCATAGGGGCCACCATAGCGACGCGCGCTGGAGCTTGGAGCCGCGGCGGCCATGCCGACGCGGCTAGGGTGCAACCCCGCGTGCACGCGGTGCGACCAGCTCGTCAGCGTGCCTTGTCAACCGGCAGCGCCCCGGGTCATGCGGCGTAACCTGAGAACCGTGAGCGAGTCTGCTGTGCGCGTGCTGTCGGACGAACTGCTGGAGCGCATCCGATCCAGGGCCGCAGGATACGACCGCGACAACGCCTTCTTCACCGAGGACCTCGCGGAGCTCACCGACTCCGGCTATCTCCGTGCCCTGGTGCCCGGGGAGTTCGGCGGCTTGGGGCTCTCGCTGCGCGACGTGGCGCGCGAACAGGTGCGGCTCGCATCCGCTGCGCCCGCGACCGCGCTCGCGGTGAACATGCACCTGGTGTGGACAGGCGTCGCGAAGGTGCTGCGCGACCGCGGCGACGACTCGCTCGAGTTCGTGCAACGCGAGGCGGGCGCCGGAGAGGTGTTCGGATTCGGCATCAGTGAGGGTGGCAACGACCTCGTGCTCTTCGGATCGCGAACGGATGCCCGCCCCGACGGACAAGGCGGCTACACCTTTCACGGCACCAAGATCTTCACGTCGCTCTCGCCCGCATGGACCCGGTTGGGCACCATGGGGCTGGACTCCACGAGCGAAGACGCGCCGAAGATCGTGTTCGGCTTCATCGACCGCGCCGAGGGCGGCTTCGAGATCGCCGACGACTGGAACACGCTCGGCATGCGCGCCACCCAGTCCAACTCCACACGGATGGACGGTGCTCACGCTGCCGCTGACCGCATCGTGCGCAGGCTGGATCCCGGTCCGAACGCCGATCTGCTCACGTTCGGCATCTTCGCCAACTTCGAGCTGCTGCTGGCCTCCGTGTACACGGGCATCGGGGCACGGGCGCTGGAACTCGCGGTCGAGGCGGTGAAGAGGCGCACCTCGATGAAGAACGACGGTCGGTCGTACGCGCAGGATCCGGACATCCGCTGGCGCATCGCCGACGCCGCGATTGCACAGGACGCGCTGTACCCGCAGCTCGATGCCATCACCGCCGACGTCGATATGGTCGTCGACCACGGAGGGCAGTGGTTCGCAAAGCTGGTCGGCATGAAGGTGCGTGCCACCGAGACGGCTCGGGACGTGGTCGACAAGGCGATCCGGGTCTCCGGCGGCGGCAGCTACTTCGCCGGCAGCGAACTGGGGCGACTGTACCGGGACGTGCTCGCCGGCATGTTCCACCCGTCGGACGACGAGTCGGCCCACTCGACCGTGGCGACCGCCTGGCTGGGTCCGATCGAGGCCTGATCGTGGCGGGCCGTTCCTCGTCACGGAGGCCGCAGCGCGGCCGGCTTCGGGATGCCCGCAACCGTCGCGCCCGGTTCGTCACGCGCCTGCGCCTGGACTGGTGGTGGATCGCCATCCTCCTGATCTGCGGATCGTTCCAGATCTACCGCGGCGCCCCGATCGACGGCGCCTTCTTCCTCGCCGCGGGTGCCGCACTGCTGGCGGACGCCGCCGGCTGGCTCCGCAGGCTCGACCGCTACCCGCTCCCCCGCCTGCATCTGGCCGTGCAGATAGTGCTCGGCGTGCTCGCCGTCGCCGTCATCACGCTCGCGCCCCAGTGGGGCGTCGCCGACCTCGTCGTGGTGTGCGTCATCGGGGCGACGGCCGTCATCGTGAGCTGGCGCAACGACGACATCTACCCGGTGGACACCGAGGCGGAGCGGTCTGTCCAGCAGGCGGAGGCACTGCGTCGCGCTGCCATCCGGTCCGCGGTGCTGTGGGCGTGCGCCGGTGTCTTCCTTTGCCTGTGGGAGTTGCTGCACTTCTTCCTCGCGATGCCGTCTCCGCAGGCCGAGTGGGATCATCCGGTGCTGTCCGACCTCATCGATCCGATCGTCGCCAACCCGGTCGGCCGCGCGGTGTGCGCGACGCTGTGGATCGTGGGCGGGGCGGCGCTGCTGCGCAGGGGGAGGCATCCGTGACCCGCATCATCACGATCTCCGGCTTCATCTCGGTCGGTGTCTTCGGCATCGTGCTCGCCTGGTACGCCTGGCGGGTTCCGGATCGTCTTGCCTCGTTCGGCTCGCTGCTCGACCGGGTGATGACGTCGAGAGCGGTGCGCATCACACTCGTGCTGTTCTGGTGGTGGCTGGGCTGGCACTTCTTCGCGGCGGCACCATTGCCGGCCTCATCGTGAGGGATGCGCCTCAATGACGGCCGCGGAGCCGCTCGAGTTCGCGGCGGTCGCGTTTGGTGGGGCGTCCCGCGCCGCGCTCGCGGACGACCGCGGCGGGCTGTTCGACCCGGGGCGGCCGTGCGGGCGTGCGGTCCAGGTACGCCGCCTGAGCGACGGGTGCACCGACACGCTTGGTGAGGATGCCGCGCACCTCGACGATGTGCTCGCGATCGGTCGTCACCCGCACCTCGTCGCCGACGCGCACGATCTGTGCCGGCTTCGCCCGTTCTCCGTTGACCTTCACGTGGCCGGCCTTGCAAGCGGCGGTCGCAAGCGACCTCGTCTTGTAGAAGCGCACCGACCACACCCAGATGTCCGCGCGTGTGGAGCCCGTCGCCATCGGTTCGCTGCTGGTGCCACCGGCCATCGCCCCATCGTAGGCATGGGCGTTGCAGACCCGCGATGGAGCGCACTTAAGCGGTTGCGCTACGCTCACGGCGTGCCCCGAGATGGGCACAGACGCGACGCAGGAGAACATCGATGACCGACCCGAACCAGCATCAGACACCCCCGGCCTGGTATCCGGACCCCGACCCGAACAATCCGGGCGGGCAGCGCTGGTGGGATGGCTCCCGATGGACCGAGCACTCCCGTCCGGCGGTGCCGGCTCCGCAGCCGCTCTACGATGCGGGGCAGGATGCCAGCACGCCCGCGGCGCAGCATCCAGCGTCGGTGCAGGCCGGCTACGGACAGCCGGCACAGCCTGCCACAGCCCAGCATGCTCCTGCCCAGTCCCCCTACCCGCCATCGGCGGCGCAGGCCGGCCACGTACCGACCCCGGCGCCGGCCTACGCTCCAGGCGGTTACGCCGGCGCTCCCGCACAGGCGGCGTTCCAGCCCGTGCGGCCCGGGACATCCGCGCTGACGTGGGCGATCTGGCTGGTGGTCGGGCTCCCGCTGCTCACGGCGATCGCCTTCATGTTCGCCGACTTCACCTCATACTTCCGCGCGGTCATCGCGCTCAGCGCTTCCGGATCGACGCCGGACAACGCAGACGTCGCCCGCTTCACCTCCGCGATGAGCGGTTTCTTCGTGGGCATTCTCCTGATAGACGCGCTCGGGTTCGTGATCTACGGGCTCAGCGTGATGTTCGCGTATTTCGACTGGCGCGAACTGCAGCGCCGCGGGTTCGTTCGCCCGTTCCACTGGGCCTGGACGTTCCTCAGCCAGCCCGTCTACGTGATCGGTCGCACCGTCGTCGCCCGGCGTCGCGGCGGCTCCGATGTGATGTGGCCGATCTGGGGGCTGATCGCGGTCTTCGTCATTGCCATCGTGCTGGTGGTGATCAAGGTCGTCATGATGTTCAACGTCATCTACTCGACCGTGGGAACCTACGCACCGGGCATGTCCTGAGTCCGCGATAGGGCCCGGGCTCGCGATAGGGTGAGTTCGGGCATGACGAGAGGGAGCATTCCGTGGAGTACTTGGTCTTCGCTGCAGGTGCGGTGATCTTCGGGCTGTTCTGCCTGTGGGCCCTCTACGACTCGGCGAAGGATGCTCACACACGCGAGACGCATCCGGAGCGCGCCGCGATCGTCGACACCGAGCACCACGCCATCGAGGGCAGTCACTAGGGCAGTCCCAGCCCCGTCGCGCGCCTACGCTCGGCGAGCGCCTCAGTCTTCACCCGCGAGGTCGTCGCTGCGGGCCAGCGTCGCGCCCGCCCCGCGGAGTTCCTCCAGCGCCCTCGCACTGGATTCCGGTGACACTCCGGCGATGAGGTCGACGAGCACGCGCACATCCCGTCCGTCTGCGAGCGCATCCAGTGCGGATGCCCGCACGCAGTAGTCGGTCGCGATGCCGACGACATCCAGCTCGTGCACGCCGGCCGAGTCGAGAACCGCGCTGAGACCGGCACCGTCATCGGTGGTGCCCTCGTAGATGGAATACGCGGGAACGCCCTGTCCCTTGCGGATGTGCACATCCACGCCGCCGACATCCAGTGCCGGGTGGTAGTCCGCGCCCGACGTGCCCGCGACGCAGTGCACCGGCCAGGTGGTGACGAAGTCGGGCTCGGCATCGGCCGGAGCGAAATGGCCGCCGTTGTCACCCTCGGCGTCGTGCCAGTCACGCGAGGCCACCACGAGGTCGTACCGCCCCCGGTTCTGTGAGAGCAACCGGGTGATACCGGCCGCGACGGCGGCTCCACCCGGCACGCCCAGAGCGCCGCCTTCGGTGAAGTCGTTCTGCACGTCGATGATCAGCAGTCCACGCGACACTCCTTCATTGTGCCTGCGCGCGCGACGATCGGGGCCGAGCACGCCCCGGGCATCGGCAGGCAGACTGGACGGATGAGCCCCCGAGCGTTCGTCGGCACCTCCGGTTGGCGGTACCCGTCGTGGCGGGGCGACTTCTATCCCAGGGGCTTGCGCCAGAAGGACGAGCTCGCCTACCTCGCGACCCGGATGAACACGGTCGAGCTGAACGGATCGTTCTACTCCCTGCAGTGGCCGACGTCGTATCGGCGCTGGCGCGACGAGACACCCGACGACTTCGTGTTCGGCGTGAAGGGCGGCCGTTACATCACCCACATGCTTCGACTGCGCGGCATCGAGCAGGCGATGGCGAACTTCTTCGCCTCCGGAGTGCTGCTGCTCGGCGACAAGCTCGGCCCGGTGCTGTGGCAGCTGCCGGAACGTGTCGAGTTCGACGTCGAGCTTCTCGAGGGGTTCTGCGAGCTGTTGCCGTCGACCATGCGGGAGGCAGCGGCGCTCGCTGAGGCACACGACGCGAAGGTGAAACGCGTCGAAGTCCCGCCGATCGAACGAGACGCGCCGGTGCTGCACGCGCTGGAACCGCGGCACGCGAGCTTTGCGGACGCCCGGACTGCGGACATCCTGCGCCGTCACGGTGTGGCCCTGGTGCTGGCGGACACCGCTGGACGGTTTCCCGTGTTCGACGAGCCGACGGCCGGCTTCGTGTACGCCAGGCTGCACGGCGGTGAGGAGCTCTACACGAGCGGATACGACGACCGGTCGCTGCGAACGTGGGCCGACCGGATGCTGCGGCAGTCCGCGATGAACGGGGCCGATCGGGACATCTACGTCTACTTCGACAACGATGCGAAGGGCTACGCCCCGCACGATGCGGTCGCGATGGCCGGGCTGCTGGGAGCCGGTCTGCCGAAAACGTGATGGATCGTCCCAGCCAGGTCGGAGCATTCCGGGGTTAGCCTGACGCTCAGGGCCGATACCCGAGCTTTCACGAGGAGATTCGTGATGAAGAGACTTCTGAAATGGCTACCCGCCGTCCTGGCGCCGGTGGTCGTTGCTGGTGCCGTTGCGGCGCCCGCCTTCGCGAGCGGGCTGCGCGAAGCGAGCACGTCCACGCCGTCCGCGGCGCAGGTGCTGGCACTGATCGCGAACGCGAAGGATGCGCACTACTCGGGCAGCATCGAGCAGACCAGCGACCTCGGCTTGCCCGAGCTTCCTTCCGGTGCGCTGGGCAGTACGGGAAGCAGCGGGTCGTCGAGTGCTCAGGCGTCGAGCATCCTCGAGCTGCTGACCGCCTCGCACAAGGCGCAGGTGTATGTAGACGGCCACGGCAAGCAGCGCATCCAGGTGCTCGACAGCCTCGCCGAGCGCGACGTGGTGCGCAACGGAACCGACTTGTGGACGTGGGACTCGAAGACGAACAAGGCGGTACACGTGAAGCTGCCGTCGAAGACGGCGACGCACGACGGAGCATCAGGAACGCCGACCGCCACCCCGCAGAGCCTCGCCGACGAACTCGTGCAGAACGCGAGCAAGACCTCCACGCTGACCGTGTCTAAGGGGTCCGTCGCGTCGCACGACGTCTGGCGTCTGACGATCACGCCGAAGACGGCCGACACGCTCGTGGGCAAGGCCGTTCTCTCGGTCGAGACGAGGACCGGGGTTCCGCTGGCCGCGGAGATCGATGCGCGCGGCCAGAAGACCCCGGCAGTGTCCGTCGCGTTCACGCGCGTGGACTTCGGCACTCCGGCCGCGTCGAACTTCACCTTCACGCCACCGAAGGGCGCGAAGGTGACACAGAAGACGCTGCCGCCGCACGGTTCGCATCCCGACAACCGCGTGCCGGGGTCCTTCGAGGGCCCGACCGTGATCGGGTCCGGGTGGACGTCGATCGTGGCGGTGCCCGCCGGGTCGCTGGGAGCCGGGATGTCGGGCCTCACGGCCGGGCAGTCGCAGCTGCTGAACGAGCTCACCCAGTCGGTAGACGGAGGACGCGGACTGCAGACCTCGCTGTTCTCCGTGCTGATCACGTCCGACGGACGCGCGTACGCGGGAGCGGTGCCGCTCAGCGCGCTCGAGTCGGCGGCCAAGTGACGCAGGTCGGCGCGGCGCCCGGAACGACGGCCGCGTCGGCTGGCAGCAGGCCCGGCGGCCGCGGGTCGGCCGGTGCGGACCTCGCCATCGCCAGCACCGGCCTGACCAAGCGATTCGGACGCCAGCTGGCGGTCGACGGGCTCGACCTGCGGGTTCCGCGAGGATCGGTCTACGGGTTTCTCGGCCCGAACGGTTCGGGCAAGACGACCACGATCCGCATGCTGCTCGGACTGACCACGCCGAACGCGGGCGACGTGGAACTGCTCGGGGAACGGATGCCACGCGCATCCGGGACCGTGCTGCCCCGCGTCGGTGCGCTCGTGGAAGGGCCCGCGTTCTACCCGTTCCTCACCGGGCGGGCGAACCTCAGCCGACTCGACGCGGCCGACCCGCGATCCGTGTCGGCGACGAGGCACCGCCGCGTCGCCGAAGCGCTGGACCGCGTGGGGCTCACGCATGCCGCTGACAAGAAGGCGCACGCCTACTCGCTCGGCATGAAGCAGCGGCTCGGCCTTGCGGGTGCACTGCTGCGCGAACGGGAACTGCTTGTGCTCGACGAGCCCAGCAACGGACTCGACCCGCAAGGGACGCGCGAGGTGCGCTCGCTCATTCGTCGACTCGCCGACGAGGGCGCCACCGTCTTCGTCTCCAGTCACCTGCTGAGCGAGGTCGAGCAGTTGTGCAGCCACGTCGCCGTGATGCGCGCGGGCCGGCTGGTGGCATCCGGATCGCTGGAAGAGCTCCGGGCCACCGGCGGCCGGGAGGCCGTGGTGCGCACCCCGGATGCCCGTGCCGCGGCATCCGTGCTCGCCGGCCTCGGTCTGGAACCCTCCGTCGCCGGTGAGGTCGTGACGGCTGCGCTGGATGCGCACACCGCTGCCGAGGATCTCGTTGCCGCGTTGGTGGGCGCAGGCGTTCGGGTGCGCGGGTTCGACGTGACGTCGCCGTCGCTCGAGGACCGCTTCGTGGCATTGACCGGGGAGGGCTTCGATGTCGCAGGGTGAGGCGGCCGGGCTGCGAGCACCGTCCGAGACGCCGGAGAGGGCGGAGCCTGCCGCGATGAGCACCCACCTGCGTCCGTTCGCGTTGCTGGGGTCCGAGCTCGGCACGCTGTTCCGTCGTCGCCGAACCATCGCCATGCTCGTCGCGCTGGCCGCCGTTCCCGTGCTGATCGCCGTCGTGGTGCGGGTCACCGGCGCGGGCTCCAGCGGACGTGGACCCGCTTTCCTCGGTGCGATCACCGACAACGGGCTCTTCGTGGGGTTCACCGCACTCGTGGTGTGCATCCCGCTGTTCCTGCCGCTCACGCTCGGCGTCGTGGCCGGCGACACCATCGCGGGCGAGGCCGGTCTCGGCACCCTCCGCTACCTGCTCGTCGCGCCGGCCGGTCGCATCCGTCTGCTCGTCGTGAAGTACGCGGGCGTGGTCGCGTTCTCGTTGGCAGCCACCGTGGTGATCGTGCTCGCCGGCATCGGGATCGGCGCGTTGCTGTTCCCGATCGGACCGGTCACGCTGCTCTCCGGCGATACCGTCGATACCGGCGGCTTCTTCGTGCGCACCGCGCTCATGGCCGGCTACGTCACGATCTCACTGCTCGGACTGGGCGCCATCGGCCTGTTCATCTCCACGCTCACCACCGTTCCGGTCGGCGCCATGGCGGCCACCGTCGTGCTCGCCGGTGTGTCCCAGATACTCGACCAGCTCCCGCAACTCGACTGGGTGCACCCGTGGCTGTTCACCCACTACTGGCTCGGATTCGGCGACCTCTTGCGCGATCCGATCGTGTGGGATTCGTACGGACAGAACGCGTTGCTGCAACTGGGGTACGTCGTGGTGTTCGGATGCCTGGCGTACGGCAGGTTCGCGACGAAAGACATCCTGAGCTGAGCGGCCCTGGCCCTGCGTCGGACGTGCGGTGCAGACTGGTCGGGTGCCCGAACTGCCCGAAGTGCACGCGCTGGCCGCCGACCTCGACAGCCGGTTGAAGGGGCATGCCATCGACCGGCTCGATGTCACGTCGTTCGCGGCGCTGAAGACGTTCGACCCGCCCGTGTCGGCACTGCACGGGATGCTCGTGGCCGGCGTGGGCCGGCACGGCAAGTTTCTCGACGCCACGGTCGTTCCGACGGACGACGGCGGGCGCAGCGGGTCGTTCGATGAGCTGCACCTGGTCGTCCATCTCGCCCGCGCCGGCTGGATCCGCTGGAGGGAAGCCGCACCGGTTCCCGCCGCTCGTCCGCGCGGGCGGAGCGCCGGCCCACTCGCCGCGCGGCTCGTGCTCGACGACGGCTCCGGCATCGACATCACCGAGGCGGGCACGAAGAAGAGCCTTGCGATCTACCTGGTACGCAGCCCCAGCGAGGTACCGGGAATCGCGCGACTCGGACCCGACCCGCTGGCTCCGGAGTTCACCGAGGAGGTCTTCGCGGGCATCCTTGCCGCCGCAGGCCGCGCCCAGATCAAGGGTGTGCTGCGCGACCAGTCCAGGGTCGCAGGTATCGGCAACGCGTACTCCGACGAGATCCTGCACGTGGCGAAGATGTCACCGTTCAAGCCCGCGAACATGACCGCCGACGACGTGCACACCCTCTATGAGGCGACACGGTCGACGCTCCGCGAGGCGTTGCAGCGCGCGGACGGGCTGAAGGCATCCGAGCTCAAGGCAGAGAAGAAGTCGAACCTGCGCGTGCACGCGCGAACGGGAGAGCCCTGCCCGGTGTGCGGCGACACGATCAGGCAGGTCATCTACGCGGATTCGACGTTCCAGTACTGCCCGACCTGCCAGACCGGCGGCAAGCCGCTCGCCGATCGGGTACTGTCGCGGCTGCTGAAATAGGCGTTTCCCCTGGCGCAGTGCACGTCATAGGGTTCTCAAATGAGTTACACGCCACCGCCGTCGCCGCCGTACTCTCCGCCCAATGCGCAGGTGCCGCTCGAACTGCCCCACTACGGGGCGAGCCTGCCGGTCGCCTTCCGCCGGTTCTGGAAGAAGTATGCGACGTTCACCGGTCGCGCCAGTCGCAGTGAGTACTGGTGGTGGGCGCTGTGCAACGCGATCGTGTACCTTGCCGCCATCGCGATCGGCGTCGGCGGCGGCATCGCCACCGGCATAGCGGATGCCTACGGAAACGTTGCGCCCGGCCCGATCTTCGCCGTCTATCCCGTGGTCGGCATCGGCTGGTTCCTGGCAACGCTCGTCGGCAACCTCGCGATCACCTGGCGACGGCTGCACGATGCGAACCTCGCGGGTCCGTTCTTCTTCCTCGGGTTCATCCCCTACCTGGGAGGGATCGTCGTGCTCATCCTCGCGCTGCTTCCGTCCAGTCCGATGGGTGCTCGCTTCGACGCCGTCGCCTATGGGGTCCCCTACCCGCAACAGCCCTACCAGCCGTATTATCCGCAGCAGCCCTACCAGCAGGCGCCCTACCCGCCGCAGCAGCCCTACCAGCAGGCGCCTTACGCGCCGCCGCCCGCCCCGCCTACCGCCGAACAGACTCCGCCCGATCCGCCGCAGGGGCAGGCGTGAGCCGGAAGATGCGCAGCACTCGGCCGCTGGCGCGCTCGTAGCCGCGGTACCCGGGCCACTGCCGCTGGATGTAGTCCCAGACATCTTCGCGCTCGTCGTTGCCGATGAGTTGTGCCCGCACGGGAATCGGCCTGCCGTGCACCACAGCGACTGCGTCGGGATGCGCGATCAGGTTCGCAGTCCACGCCGGATGCGCGTCACGGGCGAAGTTGCTGCCGGTCACGAGCATCCGCCCGTGCGGTTCCGGGCAGTACATCAGCGTGGTCTCGCGCACGAGGCCGCTCTTCGCGCCGGTCGTGCGCAGCACCAGCGACGGTACGAGAAGACCGCTCAGCTGCACTCTGCCGCGGGTGACCACGGCCATGAACCGTTCCAGAGGAGGCATGACAGCGGGCCCAACGGTTCGGAAGAACCGGGTGCGTGAGAACCAGGCGACGGATGCCCGCACCGCGCGAAGCGGGGAGGACGTGCGCAGCGAGTGCATGCGTCGATTCTGACGCAGACGCCATCACTCGTCTGTCGCCCCCAGCACGAACGTCGAACCTCACCTGATTGACTTGACCGCATGACCGATCTGCAGCGTGTGACCGTTCTGGCCGGCGGCGTGGGCGGCGCCCGCTTCACCCGCGGGCTCCTCGCGCACCTGACGGATGCCTACCCGGACGGGATCGGCGGCTCGCGCGTGACGGTCACCGTGGTGGTCAACACCGGCGACGACATGACGCTGAACGGCCTGCAGGTCTGCCCCGACCTCGACACGGTCATGTACACCCTGGGCGGCGGCATCAGCGAGGAGCAGGGCTGGGGACGCGACGACGAGACGCGCCGGGTCTCCGGCGAGATCGCGGCCTACGGCAAGGGCTGGGACTGGTTCACGCTCGGCGACCTCGACCTCGGAACGCACATCGTGCGCACGGAGCTGCTCCGCGACGGTGCGACACTCAGCGAGGCGACCGGGTACCTGTGCAGGCGCTGGCGGCCGCAGGCACGTCTGCTGCCCATGAGCGACGCGCCAGTGGAGACGCACGTGCGGTTGGGCGAGGCGGTCGACGAGCATCCGCACGGGTCGCTCATCCATTTCGAGGAGTGGTGGGTGCGGTACCGGGCGGGCGTTCCGGCCACTGAGTTCGTGCAGGTGGGGCTCGAATCGGCCGTCGCCGCTCCCGGCGTGATCGAGGCGATCCGCGACTCGGACGTCGTCATCCTGCCGCCGTCCAATCCTGTGGTGTCGGTGGGGACCATCCTCAACGTGCCAGGGATCCGGGAGGCGGTACGAGAGACCTCCGCTCGTGTCGTCGGTGTCTCGCCCATCATCGGTGGCGCTGCCGTGCGCGGCATGGCGGATGCCTGCCTCACCGTGATCGGCGTCGAGACGTCCGCCGGGGCGGTCGGCCTGCACTACGGCGGACGCCGCTCCGGCGGACTGCTCGACGGCTGGCTGGTCGACGAGGTCGATGCGGACGCCGTGCCCGCACTGAAAGCCGCAGGCATCGCCGCCCGGGCCGTTCCCCTGTGGATGCGCGACGTGCCGACGACCTCGCAGATGGCCGCCGCGGCGCTCGATCTCGCCATGAGCTGACACACTGGCTCCACAGCGGGGCACGTTCCCTACGATCGGCTTCATGGCAGACCCCAACGACTACAACCAGCCGATTATCGACGAGTTCCGCGCCAATGGCGGCACCGTCACCCACTTCGGACGCGGCCTCGTGCTGCTGCACCACACCGGCGCGAAGAGCGGAATCGAGCGCGTCACGCCCGTCGCCGCGTGGCGAACGGCACCGGACGCCTGGCTTATCGCCGCCTCGAAGGCCGGCGCCCCGGACAACCCCGCCTGGTACCACAACCTGCTCGCCCACCCCGATCTGACGATCGAGACGCCCGACGACGGCGAGGTGCAGGTGCACGCCACAGGGCTGACGGGCGACGAGCGCGACAGCGCGTGGCAGGAGTTCACGAGCCACTACCCCGGATTCCTCGACTACGAGAAGAAGACGGACCGCCTCATCCCGGTGGTACGGCTCACCCGACACTGAGCGCGTTCACAACCGGGGCCGTGCGAGTAGGCTCGCCACGAATCAGCTGTATGGCCTGGCTTTGGGTCGCATCTCTCTTTTCCCTTGTTCCTGTTAGCCGATCGGCTCCCACGACGGCTAAGCACGCAGAGGATGTCCGTGGCCGCTGAGCAGCTGACCGTTACCGATGTCTCCTCGCGCCGCCAGGCATCCGCTGGTGCCTCCGTGGCCACCTCGTCGATGCCGCAGGAGGACGGCACGGCCGCGGTGCGTCCGTCTCTCGAGCGCATGGCGCAGGCGCTGGATCGCGCGCGCGAAGCAGCGGAGGCCGGCATGCCACCCGCGCACAACGACGCTGAGACGCTGCTGTTCGCTCGCGGCGGCGACCTCGACGACCTGCTCGGCATCGCGTCCCGGCTCCGCGACGAGGGCCTCGAGCGAGCGGGCCGGCCCGGCGTCATCACATACTCCCGCAAGGTGTTCATTCCGCTGACGCACCTGTGCCAGGACCGCTGCCACTACTGCATCTTCGTGCAGACTCCCGGCAAGCTCGCCAAGGCCGGGATCTCGCCGTTTCTCTCCGAGGACGAGGTGCTCGAGATCGCCACGCAGGGCGCGGCGATGGGCTGCAAGGAGGCGCTCTTCACGCTCGGTGACCGGCCGGAGAACCGTTGGGCGGTGGCGCGTGAGTGGCTCGCGGAGCACGGCTATGCCTCGACGCTCGAGTACATGCGGGCCATGGCGATCCGGGTGCTCGAGGAGACCGGGCTGCTCCCCCACCTCAACCCTGGCGTGATGAGCTGGGCCGAGCTTCAGCGGCTGAAGCCCGTCGCACCCTCGATGGGAATGATGCTGGAGACCACGTCGGTGCGGTTGTGGTCAGAGAAGGGGCAGGCGCACTTCGGCTCGCCCGACAAGGACCCTGCAGTACGGATGCGCGTCATCGACGATGCCGGGCGCTCGCGCATCCCGTTCACCACCGGCGTGCTGCTCGGCATCGGCGAGACGGTGCGCGACCGCGTCGACGCCATGTTCGCGCTGCGGAACTCGCACGCGCGGTGGGGGCACGTGCAGGAAGTGATCGTGCAGAACTTCAGGGCGAAGGACGCGACCGCCATGATGCACCGCCCCGATCTGGCCGCCGACGAGTATGCAGCCGCAGTCGCCGTCACCCGGCTCGTGCTGGGGGCGGATGCCCGCGTGCAGGCACCGCCGAACCTCACCGATCACGATGAGCTCGCTCTGTTGATCCGCGCCGGCATCGACGACTGGGGAGGCGTCAGCCCGCTCACGCCCGACCACGTCAATCCGGAACGGCCGTGGCCGCAGATCGACGAACTGGCCAGGCTCACCGGACTCGCCGGCTACACGTTGCACGAACGGCTCACGGCGCACCCGCACTTCGTGCGCGAGGGCGAGCCGTGGATCGACCCGGCCGTTCTCCCGCATCTGCTGGCGCTGTCGGATGACTACGGGCTCGCCGACGAGGCGGCACCGGTGGTGGGGCGACCGTGGGAGCTCGTGTCCAGCGCCTCCGCGTCCATCCGGCCGGCACGCATGTTAGGCTCCGAGCCCCAAGCGACGATCCCCGGTCCAACTGCTGCGCAAAATACGCAAAATGCGTATTTTGCAAGAGGTGCCGACGCCACGCTAAGTCCCGTGCCGCTTCGCGTGGCCGGACTGCTCGAGGCTGCCCGCCGCGAGCCGTCCGGGCTCGACGACGCGGACTACGTCGCGCTGCTGGGCGCAGACGGCGAGGAGCTCGAAGCCCTCGCGGCCCTCGCGGACGACGTACGGCGCGAACGCGTCGGCGACGAGATCACCTACGTGGTCAATCGCAACATCGACGCGTCGCTCCTGGGCACTCTCGGTGGGAAGAACGCGCACCCTCGAGCAGAGGAACACGCACGCTCGGCGCCGAAGACGCTGGGGAAGACGCCGCAGGGAACGCTCACGCTGGAACTCGCCACAGCGCTGGCCGACGAGGCCGCAGAGCTCGGAGCCACGGAAGTCTGCGTTCAGGGGCGCATCGGCGACGGCGAGCCGGCATCCGCGTACCTGGAACTCGTGCGCGCGATCCACGCGCATCACCCCGAGCTTCACGTGCACGCGTACAGACCGATCGAGCTGCTCGACGGGGCGAAGCGGTTCCATATGCCGTTGCCGGAATATCTCCGGGCGCTTCGCGAGGCGGGAGTCAGCACCGTTCCCGGTACGGGCGCGCGCATTCTCGACGACCGCATCCGGAGCATCCTCTCCGGCAGGACCGAGCTGCCGGTCGCGGAGTGGACCACGACCGTCGAGGCCGCGCACCGGGCCGGGCTGCGCTCTACCGCGACGATGGTCTACGGGCACATCGAGACGGCATCCGATCAGGTTGCGCACCTGCGCATGCTCGCCGACCTGCAGCGGCGCACCGGCGGCTTCACCGAGTTCATCGCCATGCCGTTCGTGCCGCAGGACTCCCCCGTCACCGTCCCGGGCGCACGGCCTGGGCCCACGCTGCGCGAGTCGCGAGCGGTGCACGCGGTGGCCAGGCTCATGCTGGCCGGCACGATCGACCATCTGCAGGCGGCGTGGACGAAGCTCGGCATCCACGGAACGCGGCTGGTGCTGCGTGGCGGCGTCGACGACCTGGGCGGCGTGCTCATCGACGGCGAGGTCGCACCGTGGGCCGGCCCCGAGCAGGGGCGGGTGCTCAGTGTCACGGACATGCGCCGCATCGCGGACGAGGTGGGGCGCCCTCTAGTGCAGCGCACGACGACGTACGAGCGGGTCGCGGGATGACGGTCGAGGTCGACGTCGCGATCGTCGGTGCCGGATTCGCCGGGCTCGGGCTGGGCATCCGCCTGAAGCGCCGCGCGGCCGAGAGCGGGGCGGACGAGTCGTTCGTGATCCTCGAGCGGGCCGACAACGTCGGCGGCACGTGGCGCGACAACGTGTATCCGGGCGTGGCGTGCGACATCCCGTCGCACCTGTACTCCTACTCGTTCCGCACGAAGCCGGACTGGTCGCACGTGTACCCGAGCGGTGCCGAGCTACAGGAATACCTGCGCGAGTGCGCACGCGAGGAGGGGCTCCTCCCCCACCTGTGGTTCGGCGAGCCCGTCACGGATGCCAGCTGGCTGGCCGACGACGAGCGCTGGCTCGTCACCACACCGGCCGCTCAGTACCGCGCGCGCGTTCTGGTGAGCGCCGTGGGCCGGCTGAGCGAACCGCGCATCCCCTCGATCGACGGCCTCGGCGGATTCCGAGGCCCCGCGATGCACACCGCGACCTGGGACGACACGCTGCCGCTCGCGGATGCCAGGGTCGGCCTGGTCGGCACCGGTGCGTCGGCGGTGCAACTGCTGCCGGAGCTCGCCCGTCGCTCGCGTCACGTCACAGTGTTCCAGCGAAGCGCACCATACGTGGTGCCACGCGGTGATCGCCCGTACTCCGCCGCAGAGCTCGACGAGCTGACGGATGCCGCCGCCCGCCAGAGCCTGCGCGAACAGATCTTCTGGGACGCCGAGTCGGCGTTCCCGCAGCGACTCGGCGTACCGGAGGCCATCGGCGAGCTTCGCGAACGGGCCCGCACGCACCGCGAAACGCAGGTGACGGATCCGCTGCTGCGCGCCGCACTGACCCCCGACTACGAGATCGGCTGCAAGCGCGTGCTGCTCTCCGACGACTTCTACCCTGCGTTGCAGCGGCCGAATGTGACGCTCGAGGCATCCGCTCTCAAGCACATGGATGGCTCCACCGCCGTCGCCGAATCCGGCACGCGCCACGAGGTGGACGTACTTGTGTTCGCAACCGGATTCCACGCGACGCGCCCGCCGTTCGCCGACCTCGTGACCGGGCGGGACGGCATCCGGCTCGCTGACCACTGGTCGGACGGCATGCGCGCCTACGCCTCGACCGTGGTGCACGGCTTCCCGAACCTGTTCGTGCTCGACGGGCCGAACGCCAGCCTCGGCCACAACTCAGCCGTCTACATGATCGAGGCGCAACTGGACTACGTGCTCGGCGCGCTCGACCACCTCAGAGCCTCCGGCGATCCGCTCGAGATCCCGCTCGATGCCGAAGATGCCTACGTCGCCGCGATCGACGCCGCCGCCCGCGACACGGTCTGGCTGAGCGGCTGCACGAGCTGGTACGTGGACGAGCGCAGCGGCCGCCTCGCCCTGCTGTGGCCTGGCTACGCACACACGTTCCGCGAGCGAAACGGCACCTTCGACCCCGCCGTCTACCGCGTTCCGGTGGCGAGCTGATCCCACGCTTCGGGTGCGCTCGCTAACGTCGAGACATCCGATCCGCGAGCGCCCCCGTGCTCGCTCGAACACCAGGAGAATCGTGCCCAGTCAGGACGCCCCCGTTCGCATCGGTGTGCAGCTTCAGCCGCAGCACGCCGACTACCCGACCCTGCGCGACACTTTGCTGCGCCTGGAAGATCTCGGCGTCGACATCGCCTTCAACTGGGATCACTTCTACCCGCTCTCCGGCGAGCGGGACGGGCTGCACTTCGAGGGCTGGACCATGCTCGCCGCGTGGGCCGAGCAGACCGAGCGCATCGAGATCGGTCCGCTCGTCACGTGCAACAGCTACCGCAATCCGGATCTGCTGGCCGACATGGCCCGCACCGTCGACCACATCAGCGCGAAGCCCGCTCCGGACGGAATGCCAGGAACCGGCCGGCTGATCTTCGGCATCGGCTCCGGCTGGTTCCGGCGGGACTACGACGAGTACGGCTATGAGTTCGGCACGGCAGGCTCCCGACTGGACGCCCTCGCCGAAGCCATGCCGCGCATCGAGCAGCGCTGGCAGAAGCTGAATCCGGCGCCGACCCGCGACATTCCGGTACTGATCGGCGGTGGCGGCGAGCGCAAGACCCTGCGAATCGTCGCCGAGCACGCGGATATCTGGCACAGCTTCTCCGACCCCGACACGCTGCGCCACAAACTGGGTGTGCTGGACCGCTGGTGCGAGACCGTCGGTCGCGACCGCGACGAGATCACGATCTCCGTCGAGCCCGGGCGCACTGCATCCCGCTCGGAGCTGGACGAGTTCCATTCGCTAGGAGCGCGCCTGTACACGCTCTCGATCAGTGCCCCGCACTACGACTGGGACAGCGTGCACCGACTGCTCCAGTGGCGCGACGCCGCGAACGGCTGAGGACTACGCGGCCCCTGGCCGATCCATCGCTCCCGTCCCTCGGTCGCGGCGTCGCAACTTCCGGCGTTCGTACTCGAGCGATTTTCGAGGTGCCGCAAATTGCGCATTTTGCATCACCTCGAACATCGCATGCAGCTCCGCGAGGTCAGCCGACGAGTTCGCGGGTCGCTTCCCCAAGGCGGTCGCGAGCCTCGTTCAGGGCCGACGCGTCGTCGATGTCGAGGCGCAACGTGGAGCCCTGCGGGACGGCCAACTCGTGAAAACCCGCCTCTGCATGACGGAGGCGGGAGTCGATTCCGAAACGGGAGGAGACCGCGGCGCCCGGCGCCGCCGTGATCGCCGTGGTGCCGGTTCCGTCGTGGTCGGGAACGAACGCGTACGGATGCCCGCCCTTCGCCGCATCCACCGCGAGCCGCAATGCCTCGTCGAGGTCATCGGCCCGAAGAGCTGGAAGATCGCCGACCAGCACGGCGACGAACGACGACGGCCAGCGCTCATACGCGGCGGACACTCCGGCCGCGACCGCGCTATTGAGACCCGTTCCAGGGTCCGGGATCACGCAATCGACCAAGTCGCCGAGCACGTCGCGCAGTCGCGAGTCGGCAGTAACGACGAGCACCCGATCCGGAGAACGCGCAGTTCGAACGGCTCGAATGGTGTCGGTCAGGAATGCGACCGACAGCTGCCTTCTGTCGATCCCTGCCGCATCCGCGAACCGGGATTTCGCGCTGTCGCCTCCCTTGAACGGGATGACGACGGTCCACCGGGGTTCTGCTCCCGCGGCGATCGCGAGTCCGGTCGCCAGTCCGCGCCGGTATCCCTCGGCGAGCGCCTCGTCGGTGCCGAGCCGGAACATGTCGCCAGGACCGGTACGGGCCAACGAGCGACCGGTGATGAACGGCGCTTCGTCATCCACCACCAGGCGGGAGGCACCGCGCACGACCGCCACCGGGCATCCGCTCGCCTTGCCCTTCACGAGGTCGCCGAGCGCCGCCAACTCGTCCCCCACGGCCGGCTGAGTCACGGCGAGCGGCTTGCCAGAGGCATCCGTCTGCCCGCGAAGGTCGTCAACGACGCGCACACCTGCCGCCCCGATAGCAACGTCCGTCTGACCGATGCGCCAGGTGCGGCCCAGGGTGTCGCTGACGATCACGCCGAGTTGCACGCCGAAGCGGGCACTCCAGGCGTCGCGCAGTGCCTGCGCGGAGGCATCCGGATCCTCGGGCAGCAACAGCACGACGCCGTCCGGTGCGTTGCTCGCGTCGACTCCGGCGGCAGCACCCACGACGCCCTGGCGGTTCTCCACGATGCGGGTGAGACCGCCGTCGTAGGCGCGCGTCGCGACGACGCGCACGGTTTCGGCGGTGATCGCATCCTCGCGGTCCGGAGCCGCCACGACGCGGCCTTCGGCCTTGGACACCACTTTGCTGGTCACCACGAGGATGTCGCCGGGCTGGAGGCTACGCTCCGGCCGCTCGCGGGCATCCGCTTCCAGTGCATCGCCGACGAGCGCGGCGAGGTCGTCGCCAGGCACGATCTCCCGGATGCCGGGAACGGGCCACGCGGTGAGCGCGGCAGCCGTCATCGGTGCAGCTTGGGCAGCACGTCGCGCCCGAAGACCTCGATCCACTCCCGCTGGTTGCGGCCCACGTTGTGCAGGTAGACCCGGTCGAAACCGAGATCGACGTACTTCTGGATCGCGGCGCGGTGAACGTCGGGGTCGCTGGAGATGACCATGCGCCCCTGGAAGTCCTCCGGGCGCACGAGCTTCGCGATCTGCTCGAACTCGAACGGCGAACGGATGTCGGCCTTCGGGAACTTCATGCCCCCGTTCGGCCACTCGTGCATCGCGTTCGCCAAGGCCTCCTCGTCGGTGGGAGCCCAGCTGAGGTGCAGTTGCAGCACGCGCGGAGCGTCGTCCGGGTTCTTGCCGGCGTCACGCTGACCCTCATCGAACTTCGCGAACAGACCGCTGATCTTCTCCAGCGGTGCGCCGACCGTGATGAGACCGTCCACGCTCTGTCCGGCACGCTTGGCGGTCACCGGTCCCGCCGTGGCGATGAGGATCTCTGGCGCCTGCTCGGGCATCGTCCAGAGCCGCGTCGACTCGAGCTTGAAGAACTGACCGGAGTGCTTGGCATCCTTACCGGCCAGCGACGCCGAGAACAGCTTCTTGATGATGTCGATCGCCTCGAACATGCGGTTGATGCGCTCCGGCGCCTCGGGCCAGTAGCCGCCGACGATGTGCTCGTTGAGCGCCTCACCCGACCCGAGCCCCAGCCAGTGCCGCCCCGGATACATCGCGGCGAGCGTGGCGGACGCCTGCGCAACGATCGCGGGATGGAAGCGGAAGCTGGGCGTGGTGACGCCGGGCCCGAGATCGCCCTTCGTGCGCTCGCCGATCGCGGTGAGCACGTTCCAGACGAAGGATGCCTGCCCCTGGGTCGGCACCCACGGCTGGAAGTGATCGGCGGCCATCACCCCCGAGAATCCGTGCTGTTCGGCGTGCGCGCTCAGTTCGACGACCTCCATCGGAGCGAACTGCTCGAGCATCGCGGCGTATCCGACTTGGAGTTCTCGCGTGGCCATGCGCTCCATTCTGCCGATCGCGCCCCGGAGCCGTCGACAGGCGACACGTCACGATTGCCAGGGCACTTGCGGTTTGAGGCATGAGTGCGGCGGTAGCCTTTGAAACAGCGATCGGCGTTTTGCCTTTGGCATAGAGATGGCCGTGACGGCCGACTATCAGACAGGCATACTCATCGCAGCTTCAACCGCCGCACCCGCATTACCGGAATCAGCAGCACCGTCGACGGCGACGGCTCTTCTCGAAGGTCGTCTCGGCGCGGTGCGCGCGACTCGTCGCCGATCGGATGAACGTGTCGATGTCGCCGCGTCGTACACAGAGGTGTCACGCGCGGTGAAGGCCCAAGGTCTTTTGCGACGCACACCCGCCTATTACGCACTGGTCGCCCTGTGCCTCTTCGTCGCTACGGCCGGCGTCGTCGTCGGAATGGTGCTTCTGGGCGACAGCTGGTACCAGCTCATCCTGGCCGGTGTGCTCGGCCTGATCTTCACCCAGTTCGCGTTCCTCTCGCACGAGGCGGCGCACCGCCAGATTCTCGGATCCGGTCCCGCCAACGACCGGCTCGGTCGCTACATCGGCACCTTCGTGGTGGGCATGAGCTACGCGTGGTGGATGAACAAGCACACCAGGCATCACGCCAATCCGAACCAGGTGGGCAAAGATCCCGACATCGCCGTCGACACGATCTCCTTCCTCGAGGAAGACGCGGCGAAGCGCACCGGCCTCATGGCGATGCTCACCCGTCGGCAGGGTTACCTGTTCTTCCCGCTGCTCACGCTCGAGGGCGTGAACCTGCACCTGACATCCACCCGGCACCTCCTCGGACGGAACCAGGTGAAGGGTCGCAAGACCGAGATCACCTTGCTCGCTGCGCGCTTCGCGCTCTACCTCGGGCTGCTCTTCTTCTTCCTGCCGCCGGGCATCGCCGCGGCCTTCCTGGGCGTGCAGCTGGCGGTGTTCGGCGTGTACATGGGCGCGTCCTTCGCACCGAACCACAAGGGCATGCCGATCATCCCGGCCGGCACGAAGCTGGACTTCTTCAGCAAGCAGGTTCTGACATCCCGCAACGTGAGCGGCGGCTGGTGGGCGACGATGCTCTTCGGCGGGCTCAACTATCAGGTGGAGCACCACCTGTTCCCCAGCATGGCCCGCCCGCACCTGGCTCGCGCGCGGAGGATCGTGCGCGACCACTGCGCCGCCAACGGCGTGCCCTACACCGAGACGACACTGCTGAACTCCTATGGCATAGTCATCGCCTACCTGAACCGGGTCGGGCTGCAGGCTCGAGATCCCTTCGCCTGTCCGGTCATCGCGCAGTACCGTGGGGTTTAGCGCGACATCAAGAACGTCGGCAGCATCACAGCAGCCGCACGGGGAACCGCAGTTCGCGGTTCTCGAACATGAATAAAAGGAATACGACGTATGGCCACCGGCACCGTCAAATGGTTCAACTCTGACAAGGGCTACGGCTTCATCGCCCCCGACGACGGCTCGGCCGACGTCTTCGCCCACCACTCCGCCATTCAGGGAAGCGGCTACCGCAACCTCGAAGAAAACCAGAAGGTGGAGTACGACGTGGAGCAGGGTGCCAAGGGCCCCCAGGCCACGAACATCCGCAGCGCGCAGTAACAGCACGCAGCACACCACAACGGCGCGGGTCGGAGGGATGGTCCCCTCCGGCCCGCGCTTTGCGTCTGCGGCAGTCACGATAACGTCGACGCATGGACATCGGATTCCACATCGCCGACTTCACCTGGGACATACCGCCGCAGCAGCTGGGCGCCACCTTCGCCCGAGCCGCGCAGGAGGCGGAGGCGGCCGGCGTCAAGCGCATCACCGTGATGGACCACTTCTGGCAGATCCCCAACATCGGCACCGCGGAGAAGCCGATGCTCGAGGGATACACGGCGCTCGGGTTCCTCGCCGCGCACACGTCGAGCGTTCTGCTGCATACGCTCGTGACGGGCGTGATCTACCGCGAGCCGGGCATCCTCGCCAAGCAGATCTCCACGCTCGACGTGCTCTCCGGAGGCCGTGCCGGACTCGGCATCGGAGCAGGCTGGAACGAGGAGGAGTCGAAGGGGCTGGGCATCCCGTTCCCGCCCACGAAGGAGCGCTTCGAGCGGCTTGAGGAGGCCATTCAGATCTGCCTGCAGATGTGGAGCGACGACGAGAGCCCGTATGACGGCGAGCGCTACCACCTCGGTCGCACCCTCAACTCGCCGCAGCCGTTGAGCAAGCCGAGGCCGTATCTCATGATCGGCGGCGTCGGGGAGAAGAAGACGCTCCGGTTCGTGGCCAGATACGCGGATGCCTGCAACATCTTCGGCTCGCCCGATGCCGCCCACAAGCTGGACGTGCTGCGCCACTGGTGCGATGTCGAGGAGCGTGACTACGACACGGTCGAGAAGACCACGACGACAGCGTTCACGCCGGGGGCAGACCTCGACGAGTTCGTCGGCCGGCTCGACAAGCTCCGTGAGCTCGGGTTCACCACCGCATACGTCTCGGCACGTGTGCCCGATCCGCTGCACGCCGTCGAGTTCTTGGGTTCAGTAGCAGAGAGGGTTGCATAGGCATGCCGTTGACAGGGGAATGGGAACCGGGCACGTCCGACTGGGCGCGCCAGCAGGTCGAGGAGTTCGAGGCATCCGGTGGCGCGAAGGCGAACACGCTGCGCGGCGTTCCGATCGTCGTCGTGACCTCTGTCGGCGCGAAATCGGGCAAGCTGCGTAAGAACCCGGTGATGCGCGTCGAGCACGACGGCGAGTACGCGGTGGTGGCCTCGAAGGGCGGCTCCGACAAGAATCCGACCTGGTATTACAACCTCGTGCAGAACCCGAACGTCGAGCTGCAGGACGGGCCGGAGCGGCACGACTACATCGTGCACGTGGCGGAGGGTGCCGAGCGGGATGCCTGGTGGGAGCGCGCCGTCGCCGTCTGGCCGGACTACGCGAACTACCAGAAGAAGACCGACAGGCAGATCCCGGTGTTCGTGCTGACGCCTGTCTCAGCTGCCTGACCGCAGCACGGTGGCGCCGGCGAGGATAGCCTCGCGCACCCGGTCGAGCGCGGGACTGCGCAGATTCCACTGCTGCCAGTAGAGCGGCACGTCGATGCCGTGCTCGTCGAGCACCACGACCTCTTGACCCGCCTGCGGCAGCTGCACGGTGGGGATCATGCCCCAGCCGAACCCGAGCCGCACGGCGGTGACGAAGTCGGCGGATGCCGGCACCTGATTCCGCGGCGCGCTCTCGTCGCCTACCCGATGCTTGCGCAGGTAACGGTGCTGCAGGTCGTCTTTGCGGTCGAAGTCCACATACGGCGCAGCTCGAAGCGCTGCGGCGGTGACGCCGTGCGGGAACCAGCGGGCCGCGAACTCGCGGTCGGCCGCCGGCACGTAGCGCATCACACCGAGCGGCTCCGCCGTGCAGCCCTGCACCGGCGCCGAGTCGGCCGTGATGGCGGCCATGACGGTGCCATCGCGCAGATAGGAGACCGTGTAGTCCTGGTCTTCGCGGTGGAACTCGAAGTCCATCCCCTCGAGTCCCGCGAGCGCCGGCAGCACCCACGTCGCAAGCGAGTCGGCGTTGACGCCGAGCGGAATCAAGCGCCGGCCTCCCTCCTCTCCTGCCAGGTCGAGGGCCAGCGCGTCGGCCAGGGCATCCAGTTGACGCGCGACGCGCAACGCGGCGGCGCCAGACTCCGTGACGGTGACGGGTTTGGAGCGCACGAGCAGCACACGCCCGAGGGATGCCTCCAGCGCACGGATGCGCTGGCTCACCGCCGACGGCGTGATGTGCAGGGCGCGAGCGGCGGCATCCAGTGTGCCGTGCGTCACGGCAGCTTCAAGGGCGCGGAGCTGCGCGAGGTCCAGATCCATCGAAAGCGATGCTAATGCAGCATTAGAAACAGTAGCTTCACTTCATCTGAGGATGCTCGTAGTGTCGTCGGGTGCCCCTCCCTATCTCGCTCGTGTCCGCGGCGACCGGACTGCAGGCATCCGTGCATGCCGGGTCGGCGGGCTCCGGGATCGGCACCGTCTTGGCGGGACTCGGATTCAGCCTCTCGCTGATCGTGGCGATCGGAGCGCAGAACGCGTTCGTGCTGCGGCAGGGACTGCGTCGCGAGCACGTTCTGCCCATCGTGATCGTGTGCGCTGGCAGCGACGCGGTTCTGATCACCGCGGGCATTGCCGGCGTCGGCGCGCTCGTGCTCGCAGCGCCGTGGGCGATCGCCATCGTGCGCTGGGTCGGCGTGGCGTTCCTCGTGCTGTACGGGGTGCTCGCGGCAAAGCGCGCGTTCCGGCCAGGCGAGCTCGATCCTGCGTCGGGTTCCGGTCCGGCCGGCCTGTGGGCAACGGTCGCGGCCTGCTTCGCGTTCACCTGGCTCAACCCGCACGTGTATCTCGACACCGTCGTGCTGATGGGCACGGTCGGCAACGGCTATGGCGCGAACCGCTGGTGGTTCGCACTGGGCGCCGCACTCGGTAGCGCCATCTGGTTCACCGCACTCGGGTTCGGTGCCCGCCTGCTCGGCCCGCTCTTCCGCTCCCCCGTCGCCTGGCGCGTGCTCGACGTGCTCATCGCCGTGACGATGTTCGTCCTCGCGGTCACGATCGCATTGGAGGCGCTCCACGACGGTGTCGGTTGAGCATGCACTCAGCTCTCGGCGATACCGATCTTGGCGTGCACGCGTTTCATCCAGCGCGGCGCCCACCACATGATGCGCTCCTGCCAGGTCATGAACGCCGGCACGAGAAGGCAGCGCACCAGGGTCGCGTCGATGAACACGGCGAAGGCGAGGGCGACACCGAGCTGCTTGATGATGATCAGGTCGCCGGTGGCGAACCCCGCGAACACCACGATGATGATGAGTGCGGCCGAGGTGATGATGCGACCCGAGCGCTGCAATCCGAGGGCGATCGCCTCGCGACCCGGCAGGCCGGCATCCACCCGTTCCTTGATGCGGGAGAGGATGAACATCTCGTAGTCCATCGCCAGGCCGAAGCCGAACGCCAGCGCGAGGAGCAGCACGATCACGTCGACGCCGTACACCCGCCCGGCGTCGAAGCCGAGGATGCCCGCGAACGCGCCGTCTTGGAAGCCCCAGACGAGGAGCCCGAGCGATGCGCCGAGCGAGAGCGCGCTGGCGAGAAGCGCCTTCAACGGGACGACGAGTGAACCGGTCATGAGGAACAGCAACGCGATGGTCCCGGCCGCGACGATGAGGATCGCCCACGGGGCGCCGCGCACCAGCGAGTCGGCGAGATCGACGGTTCCGGCGTCGATGCCGGTGACCCAGTGGTCGAAGTGCGGCGGATCGGCACGGATGCTCCGCACCACCTCGACCCCGTCGCGCGGGTTCACCTCGACTCGGGCGGTCCACGATTCGCCCGACTTCTGCGGCTGCTGCACCGAGTCGACGTGTGCGAGTTTCGTCACCTCCCGCGTCCAGTACACGAGGTGCTGACGGGTCGTCGTGACCAGTTGCACGCCGGCGGGTGCGGCATCCGGGAATTCGTCGGTCAGCGTGGTCTCGAACGTGTACTGGCTGGAGGCCCGCGGCACGGCGTCGATGCTCGTGTTGGCCAGAGCGAGTGTGACGACCGGGCTGCCGAGCAGCAGGAGCACGACCACGCAGCCGAGCGTGACCAGCGCGGGATGCCGCTGCACACGGCGGGTGAGCCGGGAGAAGAAGCCCTCCGCCGGCGCGACGTCGCCGAACCGCGTGATGGACCGGCCGAGCCAGGGCAGCCGGGTGAGCGCGCCGGGCCTCAGCAGCTTCTGCCCGGTGAGGCCGATGATCGCCGGGATGAGTGTGGTCGCCGACAGCATGGCGATCACCGTGACGGCGATCGCGGCGATTCCCACGGCATGCACGAACGTCGGCTCGAAGACGAGCAGCCCGAGGCTGGCGATCGCGAACGTCGTGCCGGAGAACAGCACGGTGCGCCCGGCGTGATCCAGCGCGGAGGCGACCGCGGCGATTCTGATCGCGCGGTGCTGCGCCGGTTCGTCGTGGTCGCGCCCGTACAGCTTGCGCAATCGCTCCGTAGTGGCGCTATCACGCCCGGCCGCCGCCCGGTACTCCTCACGGAAGCGGCTCACCACGAGCAGTCCGTAGTCGATGGAGAGACCGAGGCCGACCGCAGTGACGACATTGATCACGGTGTTCGCGATGTCGGTGACGTACGTGAACGCAAGCAGCACGCCGAGCGAGGTGACGATCGACGCGCCCGCGCCGATCAGCGGGAGCCCGGCCGCGATGAACCCGCCGAACACGATGAGCATGACGAGTAGCGCGATGGGCAGCGCGACGGTCTCGCCGCGGCGCAGGTCGCTCTCGCTGATCGACATCAGCGAGTCGGTGAGCAGCTGAGTGCTCCCGACCGCGACCGTCGCGGCCCGGTGGGCGGCGCGCAGATCGTCGGCGGCGGCATCCATCAGCCGCTGCAGGTCGTCGACGGTGGCCTGTGACGCCGAGTGGCCGCCCGCCGCGGCAACGGTCGCCGTGATCAGGACGCCTCTGCCGTCTTTCGCGACGAGAGGCGCGACCTGCGGGTTCTGGATGCCGCCGGGCGCGGCGAGCGGGTCGGCCACGGTCGTCTCCGGCAGCGCGGCCAGATCGCGGGCGAGCGCGGTCGTCCGCGTCGCGACCTCGCGATCGGAGAGATCGACGCCGTGGATCAGCAGCGTGACGCTTTTGCCGGAGCTCGACGCGAGCCGGTCGGCGCCGGCAGAGCTCTCGCCGTGCACGCTCGGGACCGATCCGGCCAGGCGATCGAACAGCGTCTGCCCGCCGATTCCGCCGAGCGCCGTGGCCGCCGCTGCCGCCACGACCACGAGCCAGCACACGAGAGTGACCCAAGGATGCCGCGCGGCAGTCGCGCCGAGCCGTCCGATCGGTCCGACCCGGACGGGCTCGGGACCACGACTCGTTGGCTGCGTCAACGACCCTCCCGGTGTGTTCGCGGCTGGGCCGCTCAACAGACTCCATCGGTTGTGCAAGTGCTCGCCCCGAGCGCAGCACAGTCTAGGACCGCCGCCCGCGTCGCCCCCGGTTCAGGTCGCGCAGACGGCCCCTATTCCCACCGCATAAGGGCCGTCTTCGCGACCTGAACGTGGGTGGTGGAGGTGCTGGAGCGGCCGGGCACTCAGTGGCCGACCGTGAACCGGCGGTTCTCGTGCTTCGGGTCGGCCAGTTCGTCCACGAAAGCAGCAGCCCTCCGCTCAGCGACCGACCACGGCGAGCAGCGTTCCGCTGGCGCCGGCCCAGTCGCCGAGGAGCAGACCATCGCCGTCCTGCGGCCGCCCGGCCTGCTGCGCTCCGAGATCGCGCACCAGACGCACCCGCACGTCACCCGCGTTCACGACGGTCGACGCTGCGTCGCTCTCGCACCTGAGCGACGACGCATCCGCGGGCGTAGCCGGCACCGGAGCATCCGGATGTCCACTCCCGCGCACGTGCGCATCGCCGGGCTTCACCGTGCGCTCGCCGTTCTCCTCGTAGTACTGCTCGACTTCCCGGTCCCCGGTCACAACCGCGCGCACCAGTTCGGCGATGTAGACAGGATCGCCCGAGGCGTCGTACACCCACCGCGTGCCCAGCACGCTGTGGTGGGTGTTGCCGATGAACGCCGCCTCCCCGTTCTGCAGCGGCGCCTCGCGGTAGGTCAGCGGCACCTGGAGCGTCGTCACCGCTGCGGTCGGTGCCTGGCAGCGAACGAGCAGCGTCTCGATGCCGACCTTGCCTGCCGGATCGTCGAAGCGATACGCGGCGATGCGTTCGAGTTGCGCGCTCGCCGCCTGCGGCCAGAACGGTTGCGAAGGCAACCAGGCGGCCAGGAGCTCGAGCTTGGACGGAACGAGTTCTGCGTGATGGATGAGCGCCATGCGCCCACCCTGGCACACGGACGCCTGCCCTACGCTGGCGTAGCATGACGGATGCTGCGCGCGACGCCGTCGTCTCCTCCCGGATGCACGATGGTCAGCTCGACATCGACGCGACGACGGTGGCGGCACTCGTCGCGGAGCAGTTTCCGCGCTGGGCGGCGCTCCCGGTGCGCCCGGCTCCTGGCTCCGGCACGGTGAACGCCCTGTTCCGCATCGGCGACGACCTTGCAGCCAGGCTGCCGCTCGTCGTCGAGGATCCGGATGCCGCACTGGCCGCCCTGCACCGCGAAGCGGATTCCGCGCACGAGTTCGCGCTCGCCACGCGCGTTCCGGCTCCCACCGTGATCGCGATCGGCGAGCCGGGTCACGGCTACCCCGGCCCGTGGTGCATCACGACGTGGATCGACGGCGAGCTCGGGACACCGGATGCCCTGGCGCACTCGACCGGGTTCGCCCGCGACATCGCCGCCCTGATCCGCGACCTCCGCGCGGCGCCCGTGAATGGCCGGTCGTTCCGCGGCGCAGGCCGCGGTGGCGACCTGCGTGCGCACGACGAGTGGATGGCCACCTGCTTCGACAACAGCGAGGGCTTACTCGACGTCGCCGCCTTGCGTGAGGCATGGGCGATCTTCCGCCGTCTGCCGCGACGCTCGCCCGATGTGATGTCGCACACCGATCTGATCCCCGCCAATCTGCTCGTCCGAGACGGGCGCCTCGCCGGAGTGCTCGACGTCGGCGGCTTCCAGCCGGCCGATCCCGCGCTCGATCTCATCGCGGCGTGGCACCTGCTCGAGGAGCCCGCACGGAGTGAGTTGCGCGCGGCGTTGCGGTCGGGCATCCGTTTCGAAGGTGGTGACGAAGCCGGAGAATACGATGAAGCGCTGGAGTGGGCGCGCGGCGCAGCCTGGGCGTTCGAGCAGGCCATGGGGCTCGTCTGGTACTACCGCGGGAGCAACCCGGCGATGAGCGAACTCGGAGCGAGTACGCTGCGACGCATCATGGCATCCGACGTGCTGTCGTTCTGAACCCCGGTGTATATTGTGGTGTATGCACCGCACCAACATCTACCTGGATGATGAGCAGACGAGCGCCCTCGACCGGCTTGCCGCCGAGGAAGGCGTCTCCCGGGCCGAGGTCGTGCGGCGCCTGATCGATCGCGGGCTGGCCGGTGGAGACGGCGATCTCGCCGCCGATCTGGGGGCGATCGACGTCTCCTTCGGGTCTCTGGCCGAGATCGAGTACCCCGAGCGCGAATCGGGAGAGCGCGAACGGCACCTCGAGCAGATCTGGCACGACGCGTGATCCTGATCGATACCGATGTACTCATCGCCCACCTGCGGGGTCACGAGCGCGCTCGCGAATGGTTGCGCGCTGTGCGCGTCAGAGGACCGCTCATGGTGAGCGCAGTCACGCTGACGGAGCTCACCGGCGGAATGCGCTCCGAAGAGCGTCGGGACGTGTGGGCACTCGTCGGCGCTCTGCACGTCGAGCCGGCGACCGAGGTGGTGGCTCGACGCGCGGGCGAGTTCATGCGCACGTACCGGCGAAGCCATTCGGGCATCGGCATCGCCGACTACCTCATCGCGGCGACGGCGGATGTCCGTGGTGCGGAACTTGCGACCCTGAACGTGAGGCACTTTCCGATGTTCGCCGGGCTGAGGCCGCCATTTCGGCTGTAGAGGCGATTGAGGTGAGAGCACCGCGAGCGTGCTCGCGGTGCCGAGCCGAGTGAGCCTTTGAGCGGCGAAGCCGCGATAGCGAAGTCGAGGGGCTGGAAGTCATGGAACTGGACGAGAAGCAACGCACCTTTCTCGAAGGCCACCACGCGGCGGCGATGATCACGAACGGCCGCGACGGCATGCCGAAGGCGGTGCGAGTCGGCGTGGTGCTCGTCGACGGCCGCATCTGGAGCAGCGGAACGCAGGGGCGGGTGCGCACACGTAGGCTGCGCCGCGACCCCCGGTGCACGCTGTTCGTCTTCGACGAGGCGTATGCGTACCTCACGATCGAGGGCACGGTCACGGTGCTCGACGGACCGGATGCTCCGCAGCAGAACCTGCGACTGTTCCGCATCATGCAGAACCGGCCGGAGGGCCCTCTGACCTGGTACGGCAAGGAGCTCGGTGAGGAGGCATTCCTTGCGCGCATGGCCGAGGAGGAACGCCTCGTGTACGAGCTGACGCCGTCCCGCGCGTACGGCCTGGGGTGAGCGGCGCACTCGAGCGTGCTATCGTTCTCGCGGTCGTGATTCGATTCCAGGAGGTGAGACCCATGAACGCAGTATCGGCAGTGGGTGCTCCCCCGCAGTCCACGACCACGCGACTGAAGTAGGTGTCGCCGGGAGCGCTCGAGACAAGCGATCCCTGAGGACGACACCATGCATATCACTCACCCAATTCAGTTCACTTCTGCCACGGCATCCGATGGCGTGCTCGAGCGCGATTTCATGCTCGGCGACATTCCCGGCGTTCTGTGGTCACCCGAGAAAGCGAAGACTGGCGGCCCGTTGCTGCTGATGGGCCACGGCGGGGGCCTGCACGCGCGGCATCCGGGACTCGCGGGCCGGGCCCGGCGGGCGGTTTCGCGTCACGGCTTCACTGTCGCGGCGGTCGATGCGCCCGGCCACGGCGACCGCGCCCGGTCACCCGAAGATCAGGCGTGGATCGAAGCGATGCTACGGGCCCGCGATGCCGGAAAGCCCATCGGGGGCATCGTCTCCGAGTTCAACGCTTCCCTGGCCGAACGCGCCGTGCCCGAGTGGCGTGCGACGATCGACGCTCTGCAAACGCTGCCCGAGCTCGGCACGGATGCCCGCATCGGCTTCCAGGGGATGACCCTGGCCAGCGAGATCGGCATCCGGCTGGCCGCTGTCGACTCGCGCATCGCCGCGGCGATCTTCGGCGGAGTCTTCGCGTCGGATGCGCTGCTGGCCGCGGCCGCAAGCATCACGATCCCGGTCGAGGTACTCCTTCCGTGGGATGACCCGGAACTCGACCGCGAGTCCGGCCTCGCGCTGTTCGACAGCCTGGCGTCAGGCGACAAGACGCTGCACGCGTTCCCCGGCAGCCACTTCCGGGTGCCCGAAGAACAGATCGACACCCGATTCTTCGAGCGGCATCTCCTGGGCGGAACGGCCTGACGCACCGAGTTCACGCGGTCGCGGGCTACGCTCGGAGCGTGCCGCGGCCCACGCAGCGGTCAGCGGAAGGAAGCCCATGGCCGATACCACCGAAAGCCGCGTCGCCGTCTACATCGACTTCGACAACATCGTCATCTCGCGCTACGACCAGGTGAACGGGCGCAACTCGTTCCAGCGCGACCGGGTGCGGCAGTTCACGCCGGACGAGACGGCGGATGCCTCGCTCGCCGCGAAGCTGGATGCCTCGACGGTCGACGTGGGTGCGGTGATCGACTTCGCGGCGTCCTTCGGCACGCTGGTGCTCACCAGGGCGTACGCGGACTGGTCGGCACCGGTGAACGCGGAGTACCGGCACCAGCTGGTCGGCCGCGCGGTCGACCTCGTGCAGCTGTTCCCGGCGGCGGCGTACGCGAAGAACGGTGCAGACATCCGTCTCGCCGTCGACGCCGTCGAAGACATGTTCCGTCTGCCCGATCTCACGCACGTGGTGATCGTGGCCGGCGACAGCGACTACGTGCCGCTGGCCCAGCGCTGCAAGCGGCTCGGCCGTTACGTGGTCGGAATCGGCGTCGCGGGATCGACCAGCCGCACGTTGGCTGCGGCGTGCGACGAGTTCTACACGTACGACGCGCTGCCCGGAGTGGAGCGGCCGACGCCGCCGGCGAAGGCGACGAAGACGGCCGAGGAGTCCGGAGCGGCCCAGGAGTCCGGAGAGGCAGATGGCGCCGAGGTTCCGGCCGCGACATCCGCCAAGTCCCCCGCGGGGCGCTCGTCGAAGGCGAAGTCGGCGGCGAAGGCCGGCACGTCGAAGCGGGAGACAGCGACTGCGCGGGAACGCGCCGAGCTCGACGCGCGGGCGGATCTCGAGAGCGCCGAGCTCGACGACGCTGACGACGCCAGCCGTGATCGTCAGGAGGAGGCGACGGGCCTCCTCGATCGCGCTTTGCGCATCGGGCATGAGAAGGACGACTCGGAGTGGCTGCATTCCTCCGCGGTGAAATCGCAGATCAAGCGCATGGACCCCTCGTTCAGCGAGAAGCAGCTCGGCTACCGGTCGTTCTCCGACTTCATCAAGTCCCGCCCGGAGATCGCCGAGCTCGATGACAGCAGTACGACGCAACTCGTGCGACTGAAGCCGCAGCCGGATGCCGCAGGGCCTGCACCGAAGCGCTCCCCACGTCGCGCGAAGGGCTGACGCAGGCGGGATCGGAGACGGAACCGAGCATGTTCGACGTGGTCGAGGCATCCATCGCGACGCTGCGTTCGGCGCTCGAATCCGGCGAGACGACGTCTGTCGAGTTGCTGGAGGCGTACCTGAACCGCATCGACGCCTACGATGCTCCGGGCACCGCCACGGCACTGAACTCGGTGGTCGTACGCAATCCCGAAGCGGCTGCGGATGCCCGCGCAAGCGACGAGCGGCGTGCGGCGGGAGCGACGCTGGGGCCGCTGGATGGCATCCCGTACACCGCCAAGGACAGCTACCTGGCACGCGGGCTGACCGCGGCCGCCGGCTCGCCGGCGTTCGCGGACCTGGTGGCGCAGCGCGACGCGTTCACGATCGAGCGGCTACGCGCCGCCGGAGCCGTGCTCATCGGCCTGACGAACATGCCTCCGATGGCCAACGGGGGCATGCAGCGCGGCCTCTACGGCCGTGCCGAGAGCCCCTACACCGCCGACTGGCTCACGAGCGCGTTCGGCTCGGGATCGTCCAACGGGTCGGGAACGGCCACCGCCGCGAGTTTCGCCGCGTTCGGGCTCGCCGAGGAGACGTGGTCGTCGGGCCGGGCGCCCGCGTCGTGCAACGCGCTATGTGCGTACACTCCCTCGCGCGGCATCATCTCCGTGCGCGGCAACTGGCCGCTGGTGCCCACGATGGACGTCGTCGTGCCGCACACCCGCACCATGGCAGATCTGCTCGAGGTGCTCGAGGTGATCGTCGCAGACGATCCCGACACGCGGGGCGACTTCTGGCGGGCGCAGCCGTGGGTGCGGATCCCTGCCGCCTCCTCCGTGCGGCCGAGGTCGTACCCCGAGCTCGCGGGCGGCTCGTTGCATGGCAAGCGCCTCGGCGTGCCGCGCATGTACATCAATGCGGATCCGGATGCCGGCACCGCCCGGCACCCGGGCATCGGGGGCTCGACGGGGCAGCGCATCCAGACCAGGGAGTCCGTGCTTGACCTCTGGCGGGCGGCTCGCGCCGACCTGGAGGCGGCGGGAGCGCACGTGGTGGAGGTGGACTTTCCCGTCGTCACGAACTACGAGGGCGACCGCCCAGGCGCTCCGACCGTCTTCACCCGCGGCCTCGTGTCGCCCGAGTTCCTGCACAGCGAGATCGTCGACCTCTCTGCCTGGGCCTGGCAGGACTTCCTCGCCGCCAACGGAGATCCGGAACTGCACGATCTCGGCACGGTCGACGGCGAGCAGATCTTCCCCGCGCCGGCGGGCGCGCTGCCCGACCGGTACACCGGCTTCGACGACGACATCGCGACGTACCCCCGAGTGGTGCGCGAGCATCCGTACGCGGCGTTCACCGACATCCCGCACCTGGAGGCGGGCGCGCGAGGGCTCGAGGAGACGAGGCGCATCGATCTGGAGCAATGGATGGACGCTCTCGGCCTCGACGCCGTGGTGTTCCCCGCCGTCGCCGACATCGGCCCCGCCGATATGGATGTGAATCCGGCTTCGGCCGACCTCGGCTGGCGCAACGGGGTGTGGGTCGCCAACGGCAACCTCGTGCCGCGCCACCTGGGTATCCCGACCATGACCGTGCCGATGGGCACGCTGAGCGACATCGGTATGCCGGTCGGGCTCACGTTCGCCGGCCGTGCGTACGATGACACGGCGCTGCTCGCGCTCGCCGCCGCGTTCGAGGCGAGCGGGCGGCGCCGCACCACGCCACCGCGCACGCCGCGGCTGCCGTAGCAGCTTCACCCTTCTCCACCGCGGGGGGCGCTCTCTCCCTCCGGAGCGCGTCACTGCATCGTGTCGAGGATGCCCGCCAACGATTCGAACGTGGTGCGCGGGTTGAGGATCGCGAAGCGTGTGTTCGGGCGCCCCGCGTGCGAGCTCGGCACGACGAACGCGCGCTGATCGCGTAGCAGCCGCGCCGACCACGCGTCGTAGTCCGACCTCGACCAGCCCTCGCGTTCGAACACGACCACCGAGAGCTGAGGCTGGCGCACCAGGCGGAACCCGTCGCGGGAGTCGATCTCGTCGGCGATGCGGCGCGCCAGGCGTATGGACGCGGTCACGGCATCCCGGTACGCCCCCGCGCCGTGTGAGGCGAGCGAGAACCACAGCGGAAGGCCGCGAGCGCGACGGGTCAGCTGCACGGCGTAGTCCGACGGACTCCACTCGGCCGCCTCGGTGAGCGTGTCGAGGTAGTCGGCATGCTGGGTGTGTGCGCGGCGTCCCGCCTCGGGGTCGCGGTAGATGAGCGCGCAGGCGTCGAACGGGGCGAACAGCCACTTGTGCGGATCGACGATGAGCGAGTCCGCGCGCTCGACCCCGGCGAAGAGCGGGCGCGCCAGCGGCGACAGCATGCCCGCGAGGCCGTATGCCCCGTCGACGTGCAGCCAGAATGCGAACTCATCCTTGAGCGCTGCGATGGATGCGACGTCATCGACGATGCCGAAGTTGGTCGAACCTGCGGTGGCGACGACGGCGAACACGCGGTCCCCGAGCCGCTCGAGCACGGGGCGCACGGCGTCGCCGGTCAGCCTGCCGGACGGTCCCGGATCGACGGTGACGATGTCGACATCCATGACCCTGGCTGCCGAGACGATCGACGAGTGCGCCTCCGCATTGCAGACGACGACCCGACGACCGCCCGGGTCCGCGACGCGGGCCGCTGCGGACTCCCGCGCCGCCACCAGGGCGGAGAGGTTGCCGAGAGTGCCGCCCTGCACGAAGACGCCTCCAGCGCTCTCGGGCAGGCCGAACTCTGATGCAAGGAAAGACAGCACCTCGTTCTCCGCGTACACGGCACCCGACCCCTCGAGCCAGGATCCGCCGTAGACGGCGGTGGCCGACACGACGAGATCGAACGCGGTCGCCGCCTTGGTGGGTGCGGTCGGGATGAACGACAGGTAATCCGGATGGTCCGTCGTGATGCAGGCAGGCGCCAGCACGTCCGCGAACACCTCGAGCGCTCGTTCCGCACCGATGCCACCCTCGGTAACGGTCGCCCCTGACCGTTCCCGCAGCTCGAGCTCAGTGGCGGTGTGATCGAGCGGAGTGGTGGTGGAGAGCATCCGTTCCCTCGCGTAGGCGAGCACCGCGTCGACGAGCACGACCGTCTCATCGGTCACGGCATGCATGCGATCGCTGCGCCTCACGGCGACTCCTCTCGGTCCGGGCGTGGCATCGCTCACCACCTCGGCTGCGCGGCGCACGGCGATCCATCATCTCGCAGCGCACGCGGGACACTGCGGTTGGGCGTCTGCCCGGCCGGACGGGTTTCTTTCCCGCCGGGCACGTGAACAGGCGCGGACACCCGCGAGGTGCCTCAGATCGGCGTGCGCTCCACCCAACGTCGCTGCCGGAATGTCTCCACAGCACGCGGCCGGTAGTTCGTCCGCACCCAGGCGATCGCGTCCCCGCTCGGAACGCCGCTGAGCCGCGCGAGGATCGCCAGCGCCGAACCGGTTCGCCCCGTTCCGCCCGCGCAGGCGATCTCCACCTTCGATGTGGCCGCCCGGTGGAACACCTCGGCCAGCGCGCCGATCGCCTCGGCGGTGGAGTGCGGCAGACGGAAATCCGGCCAGCGCACCCATCGGCACTCCCAGTCCGGTTCCACGTGCGGCTTTCCCGTGAGGTACAGGCCGAACTGAGGCGTCAGCTCACCGCCCGGCGTTCCCTCATGGAGCCCTCGGCCGCGTACGCGCGTGCCATCGGGGAACGTGACGACTCCGTCGAGGTGCTCGGCCCAGGCATCCACGGGTCCATTATTCGCTTGCGCGATCCGCCGTGCGAAGCGGACTACCGCAGGCGGAAGCGAACGAAGTCGACGGCTGCGTCCTCTCGGATCCCTGGGTAATGACCACGAAGCCCGGCGCGCAGGTCGTCGGCCGTTCCTCCGCCCTCGAGGCGGGCATCCTCGTCGGTGAGCTCGTCGAGGCGCTTCGTCTCGATCGATTCGACGATTCCCGGGAGTCGTTTGTAGCCGTCATCGAACTCGAACACGAGCCAGGCCGGCCCCGGCGCGCACGGATCGTCGAATCGGGTCGTGGCGGTCTTGCGTCCGGATGCGACCGCGTCGTAGTAGCGCGGGCTGAAGCGGATGAAGCGCTCCGGGCTCGCCTCCGGCCCGGCGTATGCGTATGGGAGCAGGTGACGAATCGGAACCGTCGTGAGCTCGTGCCCGTGCGGCACGATGACGAGGCAATCGGGGTGCTGGTCCAGCAGCACCTGCCGGCAGCGGCCGCACGGCGATATCACGCCGCGCCCCTCGTCGCCGACGGCCACCATCGTCGTGAGCGGTCCGGCAGCCGCAGACGCGGCGAGCCCGAGCACGACGAGTTCGGCGCAGGGACCGCCGGTGAAGTGGTACTCGTTGACAGCGGTGAAGATGCGACCGGTCGTGTCCATCGCCGCCGCGGCCACAGTGTGATTGGGATCCCCGATCAACTGCTCGGACTGACGCAGCGCCGCGTCGAGGACTCGTTTCTCGGGTGGGTAGAGCACCGAACCATCCTGTCAGCAATGGAACGGCGGCTCGCTCCGCCCTGCGATCAGGTCTGATCGGTCAGGAGGCCGCGCAGCGCCTCACGAGTCGGTTCGTCTACTGTTAGCAGGCCGAAGGCCTCGTCGATGTCGGCCACGAACGCTCGCACGAACGGCTCGACTTCGGTGAGCCAGGCATCCACTTGCGCGGGCGTCCAGGACGCCTGTCGGTCGTTCGTGGGTACTGCGTGCGAGGCCGTGCCGGCCATGGCCCGCACCGAGGCCGCGTAGTCGGCGAGGATGTCGTCAGCGCTCACCCCCGCATTGGCAAGCAGGAGAGCGCTCATCATGCCCGTGCGATCACGACCCGCGGAGCAGTGCATCAGGATGCCCGGCCTCGCGGAGGCGACCGCGACCAGCGCACCTCGTACGTGACCGGGCAGGATGCGCAGGTTGTGCCGCCAGTACTCGGGCGAGTCGAGAATAGGCATGCACACCGCCTGGAACTCCGGGTGGCCCTGGTCCTCGGTCGGTGCATGCACGATCGAGAGAGTTTCAAGGGGCTCGGCCATCGGATCCGTTTCCCGGCGGCCGATCTCGCCCTCGTTGCGAAGGTCGACGACCGACCGCAGGCCCCAGCTCTGGGCCGCGACCCACCCGGCATCCGTGAGTAGTTCGCGGCGGGGACCTCGGGCGATGCGGCCCGCGATCGTGGTGCCGGTGCGTGAGAGCGGCGTGGGGAGGCCGCCGAGATCGCGGACGTTCCGGCATCCGTCCCAGTCGAGGTCGCGCATGAGTTGAAGATAGAAGGCCGTGCTGGGTGGTTCCCGGCTAAGCGGCCCCGGGACACCCGATCGCCCGTGTCAACCCCTGCACCGCGCCGGGCACCGTCCGTAGACAAGGACGACGGCGAAGGGTGAATCATGACCGAATCCGGAATGACCAAGCCGACGCGCGGCATCGCGCTTCTGGTGGTCGGTATCGTGCTCACCGTGATCGGCGTGATCGCGATGTTCTTCTTCGGATTCGGCACGCCAGGCAAAGACACCGCGCTCAACAACGCGGTCTGGGAGACATCGCTCACGATCGGATCCGCGATCGTCACCGGCGTCGGCATCCTGCTGATCCTGATCGCGATCGTTCGCAGACGCCGCCGCGGCTCGCTGTCGCAGCAGGGCAGGTTGCCGGCCGAGTTCGGCGGTAATCCCGAAGCCGGCACCGGAGGCACCCCGGAGGAGATCGCCAGGGACGACCGCGACCGCTGAGCGGCTGACGGGGCCTAGCTCTCGAAATACTCGACGAGTCGCGACCAGCGCCCAGCGATCGGCACGGGCGTGTCGGCCACCTCGATCCGCGCATCGGGCAACCGCTTCGCGTACCGGTTCGCGGCGGACCTCCGCTCCTTCGTGTCGCTGGTGAGGATGAGCGCGGGCGCCCGGATCGCGTCCAGGCTCTCGTCCAGCACCTGCTGTTTGACGGCGGCGCGATCCGCATCTAGACCGGCCTCGCCCTGTTCGCGCGCGATGGCGAGCATCCGTTGCAGCCGAGAGCGGAGCCCGGCGAACTCGGAGGCCGCGTCACTGTCGATGCCGGGCATCAGCCGGTCCACGTCCCACGCGTCGCTCTCCGCAAGCGACCGGGCGGCCTGGCTGAGCGTCATCGGCTCGACGAAGGCCACCGCAGAGACCTGATCTCCGAGCGCTGCCGCAAGCGCTGCCGCGTAGATGCATCCTTCCCGCCACCCGAACACAGCCAGGTCGCGATAGGCGGCGTGGCCGATGGACTCCGCGTCGGTGCGGCAGGTCTCGAGGAACTCCTGCACGTCGAGCACCCAGCGCTGCGGCGACGGCTGCGGGGGCACCGTCCACGGGTCGGACGAGCCATACCCGGGCCGGTCGAACGACAGGATGTCCAGCGGGCACGTGTCGGTGACGAGCGGGTCCGGATCGAAGCCGCCGGCTCCCGGGGCTGGATGGCAGAACAGCACCCACCGCGATGCGAACGGATTGCCTGCGGCGGTGATGCCCATTCGCCGCTTGTCGGAGAGCTCGAACTGCCGTTCGCTCACGTGCGCATCCCCTCATCTTCGACTTTTCCGGATGCTTGAACAGTAGCGACCACGGCACCGCCGCCGGCAGGCCTTGACCGCGTGCCGGATGCTGTTAGGTGGTCGGCACCGTGTTCAGCGCGGTCACTCCGCCGGCAGCACTGCCACCACGTCGATCTCGACCAGGATGTTCGCGAGCTGCGACCCGACAGTGGTGCGCACCGGGTACGGCTCGGCGAAGAACTCCTGGTACGCCTCGTTGAATTCGGCGAAGTCGGCGAGATCCGCCAGGTGCACAGTCGTTTTCACGCAGTCGTTCAGGGTCAGATCACGCTCGGAGAGGACAGCGCTCACGTTGCGCAGCACCTGCCTGGTCTGCTCGGCGACACCGTCAGGAACCGCTCCCCCGTTCGCTGGGTCCTGCGGCCCGAATCCGGCCGTGTACAGGAATCCGTTCGCCACGATGCCCTGGCTGTAGGGCCCGGCAGGCTGCGGAGCATTCGTGGTGCGGATCGCGGTCTTCGTCATGGTGACTTTCCCTTCTGTGGTGGTTCTCGTGTGCGCAGCTGAAGCGGATGCCCGCGCTCGGCTACCCGAGTTCGCGCGAGATGCGCCCTGCGGTTTCGCGGAGCAACGGCAGTCGTGTCTCGAGCTCGCCGAGGTCGTGCACGACTCGGAGCGCGGTGAGCGACAACGCGCCCACGACGCCCGCAGAGCTCGTGATCGGAACCGCGACGCAGTTCACAACCGCCTCGAACTCGCCGTCGTCTGCCGCCCACCCCTGGTGGGCGACCCGCTCGAGTTCGGCGTCGAGCCGCGCTCGCGTGGTGATCGTGCGGTCGGTGTAACGGCGCCACTCGACTCCGGCGAGAACGTCGTCGCGCCGGGTGACGGGGAGGCCGGCGAGGATCGCCTTGCCCAGCGCGCTGCACTGCGGCCGCACCGGCGAGCCCACGCGGGAGTACAAGCGCACGCGGCCGGCATCCTCCACCTTGTCGACGTACACGATCTCGTCGTCGACGAGCGCCGCGACGTGCACGGTGTCGCCGACGGCGCGGTGCAGCCGGCGCACCGCGCCGTGGGCGGCCTCGCGCAGGTCGAGACTCTCCAGCGACGCGGCGCCCAGCACCGCGAGGCGGAAGGCGGGCGCGTACGTGCCGTCGTGACGGCGACGCGCGAACCCCACCTGCTCCAGCGTCTGCAACTCGCGGAACATCGTCGAGCGATGGATGCCGAATTCCTCCGCCAGCTGCGCCACCGTCTTCGGCTGGGCAGCGATGGAGTCGAGGATGCCTGCGGCCCGCTTCACGCTCTGCGACACGCGGTCACCCCTCGCCCTCGATGTGGCGACGGGATACGGCAGCGGCCCGGGCAGCACCGGACGTGCGCTTCAGTCCGCGGCCCGGTCGGGCATCCGTCAGCTCTCCGCCCGCCAGCACCTGAGTACCGGCGACGACAACGTCGTCGACTCCGACTGCCTCTCGCAGGGGCTCCTCGTACGTAGCGGTGTCGGCCACCGCCGACGGGTCGACCACGATGAGGTCTGCCACCGCGCCGCGCCGCACCACCCCGCGATCGCCGAGCCCGAAACGAGCGACAGACCCGTACGAGAGGTGCTGCACCGCCTCCGGCCACGCCCAGCTGCCCGTCTCGCGCACATACTCGCGCAGGAAGCGAGCGAACGTTCCGCGTGTTCGCGGATGCGGGTGCGCCCCGATGAAGATGCCGTCCGATCCGCCGAGGTGGGCCGGGTGCGCGAAGATGCGGGCGAGCTCGCTGACCGGCCGGGCGTGCCGCACCGCCATCACGACGTTGACTTGCAACCGGCACTCGAGCAGCACGTCGAGCGCGAAGTCGATCGGATCGGACCCTGCCCGCTGCGCTGCATCCGCGATCGTGAGCCCGTGCGCCCAGGCGAGCTGCGGCGCCGCCACATGCGCGAGCGTGAGCATGTGCGGCCAGTCCGGTCCGAGGCTGGCGTTCTCCGCGACCCGCGGGAACCAGTCCCTTCGCAGTCGCACACGCTCGCCCGGGTCGCCGAGGGCGCGCACCACCTCGTCGACCGGATGCACGGACAGTTCGGGCGGCAGCAGGGGCATGCCGAGCAGGCTGCAGCCGCGCGTGTACGGATACGTGTCGAACGTCGCATCCGTTCCCGCCCGCGCCAGCTCATCCAACTGGCCCAGCACGATGTCGGCGTCCGCATGGAAGTGCGAGACGTGCACCGGGAGCACGTGGCCCGTGTGTTCGCGCACCAACTCGGCGATGCGCTGCATCTCACGGATGCCCGCGCTCGCGTTCGCCTCATACCCGCCGCGCATGTGGCTGACGTACACGCCGCCGGCGAGCGCGACAGGATCGCACAGCACCGCGATCTCGTGAGTTGACTGGAAGACTCCCGGTACGTAGTCGAGTCCGGTGGACAGCCCGACGGCACCATCGCGCATACCCCGCTCGACCAGTGCGGTCATCGCTGCCAGCTGATCGGGCGACGCGGGCTCCTGCGAACGCCCGCACACCTCGAAGCGCACGGTGCCCGCCGGAATCAGGTACGCGGCGTTCAGACGGGATGCGCCGTCGACGCCCGCGAGCAATGCCGCCACCCCACCACCCCGGTAGGTCGGATGCGCACCGTCGATCGCCGCGAAATACTCGGAAGCGTACGCGCCGTCGCCCGGGGCGTACGAGACGCCGTCCTGGCCGGCGATCACCGTCGTGACGCCCTGCTTCAGCAGTGCGCGCTGCACGTTCTCGTCGGCGAGCAGTCCGTCGGCGTGCGAGTGCGCGTCAACAAAACCGGGCAGAACGAGGCGGTCGGTGCAGTCGATGACGCGGTCGCCCGGGCGCGCTTCGACCTCGCCCACCTCGGTGATCACCCCGTGCGCGATCGCGACGTCCGCACGCCGCGGCGATGGAGCATCCCTGCCGTCGCCGACGGGCGCGTCGACGACAGCGCCGTCGCGCAGCACGATCCGTTCCGAGTCGCTTCCCATCAGAAGTACGTGCGCACCAGCTCGACGACGCGTCCGGAGTCCCACGAGTCCACGACAGGCAGCACCCGCCACTTGTCGAACGCCGTACACGGATGCGAGAGCCCCAACGCGACCACGGAGCCGATCGGCGCGACGGCTCCCGCCGACTCGAGGCCGCCGGCCGCAGCAGGCGGGGCATCCGCACCCCAACGCAGGAACGCATGCTGGTCGTTCAGCGCCGTCACGGAGGCATCAGTCAGGGGCGACCAGGCCTCTCCGAGGTCGGCCGCAACCTGCCGGGCGACCGGGAGTCCTTCGTCGTACGGAAAGTCGCGCTTTCCGCCGTCGAGCAGTGCGAGCCCGGGTTCCGGATGGGACACCACGCGCGCGATCCCGCGCATCGCCGGACGAAGCCGTGGTCCTTCCGCGTCCGGCGCCGCCTCGTCGAACGGCGAGATGCCGCGATAGAACCCGTCGTCGTGAATGAGGTATGCGCCCGATCGCAGCGTGAACAGGGTGCGTCCTCCGCCAGGCCGGGGCGGAGCATCCGCACTCGCGCCCGCCTGCGCGTACACCTCGGCGACAAGATCGAAGTACGCGCTGCCCCCGGCGGTGACGTAGACGTCGCCGTCGTCATACAGCCGCTGGATGCCCTCGTGCAGCTCGATCTGCCGCATCAGGTACTCGCGCACCACGCGCAGCCCGGCCTCCGAGCGGTCGTGCGCCAGGCTGCCCTCGTATCCTGCGACGCCCGCGAGGCGGAGCACGGAAGACGATGCGATGCGCTCGGCGATCGCCGTCGCCTCGGCGATGCTGCGAGCGCCGGTGCGGCCGCCACCCATGCCCAGCTCGACGCAGACATCCACCGGTCGTGCAAGCGCGAGGGATCGCAGCGTCTCCTCCATCGCAGCGACCGTGTCGAAGGAATCGGCCCAGCACACGAACCGCAGGGCGGGATCCGCCAGTTCACCGGCAAGGTAGGTGAGGGCACGGGGATCGACGACGGAGTTCGCGAGCATGATCGAGTCGAGCCCGAACGAGCGCGCCGTGCGCACCTGGCCCATGGTGGCGAGCGTGATGCCGAGCGATCCGGTTTCCAGCTGCCGCTGCCACAGCCCGGGCGCCATCGTGGTTTTGCCGTGCGGCATGAGGTGAAGGCCGCGTGCGCGCGTCCATTCACTCATCGTCGCCGCGTTCTGCCGCATCGCCTCATCGTCGAGCATGATGAGCGGGGTCCAGAACTCGCTCAGCTCGGGTTCGGTCGCGAGGAACTCGGCCGTCGTCATACCGACCGCCCGCGTGGGCACGCCCTTGTCTCGAGCACTCAGCCGCTCTGCGGTGAACCCATCGAGCCGCAGCCGTTCCGTCATGGCGTCCCTTCCCATCGTGTGCAAATGCTACAACGCACGTTGCAGTGAACGCATCCGCTGCTCACACTGGATGCATGTCCTCCCCCATGCGGTACACCGCGGGCCGCCTGCGTCCGCGCCTCATCGCCGTGGGCGAGACCATGGCGATGATCACGCCGGCGCACGCCGAACCACTCGCCACCGCGAGCGAGCTGCGGCTGCACGTGGGCGGCGCGGAGTCCAACGTGGCGATGCACGCGGCGGCGCTGGGCATCCCGAGCGCCTGGGTCAGCGCGGTCGGCGACGACGCGCTGGGCGAACGCATCCGTCGGGAGGTCGCCGCACGCGGAGTCGACGTGGGCTGGGTCGTCGTCGACCCGCACGCGCCGACCGGGGTGTACTTCAAAGATCCGGGCAACGGCGTTCTCTATTACCGTCGCGGTTCCGCGGCCTCCTGCATGACGGCGGGGTCGATCGCTGAGATCCCGCTCGAGCAGGCCGAAGTGGTGCACGTCTCCGGCATCACCCCGGCGCTCTCCGCGGACTGCGCCGCACTCATGGATGCCCTCGTCGAGCGAGTGTCCGGCAGTGAAGGCGTGCTGAGCTTCGATGTGAACCATCGGGCTCCGCTCTGGGAGACCGGAGCGGCGGCCCCGCTTCTGCTCGGGCTCGCCCGGCGCACCGACCTCGTGTTCGTCGGACTCGATGAGGCGAACGCGCTCTGGGGATGCGAGACCGCGGCCGAGGTGCGCACGCTGCTTCCCGAGCCGGAGCGGCTCGTCGTCAAGGACGGCGACGTGGGCGCCACGGAGTTCGAGCGACGGGATGACCGCGACGTCGAGACATTCGTTCCGGCCATCCCGACGGTCGTGGTCGAGCCGGTCGGGGCGGGCGACGCGTTCGCCGCCGGCTACCTTGCCGCGTTCCTCAACAACGCAGGCTCCGAAGACAGGCTGCGCGCCGGTCACGAGCGCGCGCACCTCGTGCTGCAGTCCACGAGCGACTTCGTTCCGGAGCAGCCGGCGTCCGAGCCGGCCCGAACCGACGCTCCCCGATGAAAGGCGGATGCCCCGCATGACAGACAACTCAGCCTTCGGCGACCTCTTCCAGGGGGTGCCGCTCATGGCCATCCTGCGCGGCATGGGCGTCGAGCGCAGCCTGAAGGTCGCGACCACCGCGTGGGACCTCGGCATCCAGGCCGTCGAACTCCCCGTGCAGACTCCCACCGACGTGGAGGCGCTTCGCGTCGTGGCAGACGCCGCCCGCGAGCGCGGCTTCGTCGTGGGTGCGGGCACCGTGGTCACGCCGGAGCACGTGCGCCAGTCGAAGGATGCCGGTGCCGCCTTCACCGTGAGCCCTGGCTTCGACGTCGAGGTCGTCCGCGCCTCGCATGAAGCAGGGCTACCCGCGCTGCCCGGCGTGGCGACGGCATCCGAGGTGCAGGCGGCATTGAAGGAGGGCCTGACCTGGCTCAAGGCTTTTCCGGCGTCCCTGCTCGGCACCGGGTGGTTCGGTGCGATGCGCGGCCCGTTCCCGCAGGCCACCTTCGTGGCAACGGGCGGCATGGATGCCTCCACCGCCCCCTCCTTTCTGAACGCCGGGGTGCGCGTGGTCGCCGTCGGCTCCGCGCTCGAAGACCCTGAGCAGCTGCCGGCCTTGGCCGCCCTACTGCGCTGATCCAGTTGGTTGAGCTCGTCGAAACCGCCGCACAGCAGCGTTGGCTTCGACGAGCTCAACCAGCGATTCGGGTTCAGTTCGCGGGCACCTTGGCGGGCGTCGCCGGCGTCTTCGTCGCGGCGAGTGCGTGCAGGCGCCCGGCGCCTTCGACATCCGGCCGCACTGAGGCGACCAACGTCGCGATCACCCCGATGGCCGAGATCGCTGCGGCGTAGACGACCACGGGCCAGATCGCTCCGCCCGCTGCAGCGACGAGCGCCACGCAGATGAACGGCGCGAGCCCGCCTCCCAGGGTGTTCGAGATCTGGTAGCCGATGTTCACGCCGGTCGTGCGTGCTTCCGGATCGAACATCTCCACCAGCATGGTCGACAGGATCGCCTGCATGGCGACGCCGAACAGCACGAACCCGAGGATCTGGCCGAGCCAGATCAGCCACATGTTGCCGGTGCTGAAGAGCATGAAGCTCGGGTAGACCATGCACGCGAAGCCGACGCACCCGATGATGTAGACCGTTCGGCGTCCGATCCGGTCCGAGATCGCTCCCCACGCGGGCGCGACGAAGACCTGCAGAACACCGACGATCATGGTTCCGGCGAAGCCCATCCACGCCGGTATGTGCTTGTCGCCGACCATGAACGCGAGGCCGTAGGTCAGCACGACGTAGCCCGCGATCGACTGCGGAAGACCGATCAGGATGCCCATGATGGCGTTCTTCGGATGCCGGAACGCCTCGATCAGCGGGTTCGCCTTCTTGCCTGCCGCTTGGATCTGCAACGCCTGAGTGGCGGTGAACTCCTCGGACTCCTCGAGCTGACGGCGGAGCAGAATCGCCACGATCGCCAGCACGATCGAGAACAGGAACGGAAGGCGCCATCCCCAGCTGAGGAACCATGACGACGCCGTGAGGCCGAGGGCCGCCATGAGGCCACCCGAGACGATGTTCGCGACACCGGCGCCACAGATGAGGAAGGCACCGTACATACCGTGTTTCCCGACCGGGGCGTTCTCGACGACCATCGTTGCCGCGCCGCCCATCTCGCCGCCCACGAAGAATCCTTGGAGCATGCGACAGAACAGCAGCAGCAAGGGCGCGATGATCCCGATGGTGTTGTCAGAGGGGATGAGGCCGATGCCTGTCGTCGCGAGTCCCATGCCGACCACGGTGATCATGAGCACCGTCTTGCGTCCCGCTCGGTCGCCGACGATGCCCCAGATGACCCCACCGACCGGACGCAGGAAGAATCCGACGGCGAAGGTAGCGAACGAGGAGAGCTGCGCGACGACGGGATCGTCGCCCGAGAAGAACACGACGGGGAACACCGCGGCCGACGCGAGACCGTACAGGTAGTAGTCGTAGTACTCCATGAGCGTGCCGATGGCGCCGCCCGCGACCATCCGTCGCTGTTTCGCGGAAAGCGTGCTTCGGGCGGGCAGAGCGCCGCCGGATGCCTGGGTCATCAGAGCCTCCTTACTCCTGAACCTGGCGGGGGTGCGGTTCGGGAGCTAAGGTAGTCTCATCTGAACACAATGTCTACTCGATTAACATTTCGTTCAGCTCGAAGTCGGGAGGGATAGTGTGGCGAGCATCCGGCTCCCCACACGCCGCACAAGAAGGAGGCCCATGCTCAGGCCCGGCACTTTCGAGAGCGCCGACGAGGTGCTCGCCACTTTCCGTCCGGTGATGCACGCCATCGCGACCGCCGGCGGCCCTTCGTGCGAGGTCGTGCTGCACAACCTCGACGGCACCGATGTCGACCTCGGTCACACCATCGCCGCCATCGAGAACGGCCATGTCACGGGGCGCGAGGTCGGCGGCCCGTCGACGAGCATCGGGCTCGAGGTGCAGAAGGATCCGCTCGGGGACCACGACGCATTCGGTTACCGCGGGTTCACGAGCGACGGCCGCGAGCTGCGTTGCTCGAGCACATACTTCCGCAACCGCGAGGGCCGCATCATCGCCGCGCTCTGCATCAACGTCGACCTCAGCGCCGTGCAGCAGGCGCGGTTCCTGCTCGACGCGCTGCTGCCTGCACAAGAGGCCGAGTCGCCGTCTGCGCCCGACGAGTACTTCGGGCGCGACCTGGTCTCGGTGATGGACGCCATGATCACCGATGCGATCCGCGAGGTCGGCAAGCCGGTCAACCAGATGTCGCGCGACGACAAGGTCGGGGTACTGCAGCGGCTGGATGCGAATGGTGCGACCCAGATGCGCAAGTCGGTCGAGACGATCGCGGTGCGTCTCGGCATCTCACGCGTCACCGCGTACTCCTACCTCGATGAGGCGCGCCGCTCCGCGGGAGAGCCTGCTTAATCGGGCAGTGGTCCGACGACGTCATCCAGCCAGCCGAGAATCGTGTTCAGGCTCTCCGGGTCGAGGCGCGTTCCTGGAGCGTTGTAGCCGTTCCCCGGCGTGGCCGCCACCTCCTCCGGGCTGCGCGTGTCGTGCTTGAAGACGTGATTCGCGTTCGAGGGGAACGCGAACGTCACATTCGCCATCCCATGCGCCGCCTTCTGCAACGGGTCCCCGTCTGCGTGCACGTCCACCTGCACGTCCCTGCCTCCGATCAGCACCAGCGCGGGGACGCGCAGCTCGGCGATGTCGTCCGCGGCGGACTCCGACCACAGTTCGCGGGCAAGCGGCAGGTTCGCCGGTGCTTCGAAGCTGCTCAGCACCTGCCGCACGTTCTCCGGGAGAGCAGGGTCGAGATCCATCGGCTCGCCCGCGGCGTACCGCTCGGCGGCCTCCTCGACCTTGGGCATGAGATCGGCTCCTCCCGGAGTCTGGCTCGCCTGCAGCCCCAGCTGCGCGAGCAGAACATCGCCGACCGGGCGGCCGGGAGGAGCGGCCAGGATCACACCGGCGAAGGAAGTGTTATGCTCGCCGGTCGCGTAGTGCAGCACGTGCAGGCATCCTTCGCTGTTTCCCATTCCGATGATGCGCGATCGGTCGACGTAGCCCTGCTCGGCGAGAACGTGCACGGCGGCGGCGAGCTCGTCGAGGTGCGACCGCATGCTCATCTTGCCGGTGAGCTTCGGCAGGTTCTCCATCACGTGCGGGCCGGATGCGCGCTTGTCGTACCGGATCGACGCGATGCCGTGCTCGGCGAACGCTTCGGCGAACATCCGGCCGCTTCCGTTGGGTCCCGGCAGGAGTGGCGAGCACCAGTCGCGGTCGGTGGGACCGCTGCCTGCAACGAGAACCACCGCGGGGAACGGTCCGGCGCCGTCTGGTCGCACGATGGTGCCCTCCATCGTGACGCCGTCCAACTCCCAGGAGACCTCCGCACGTACCGTCATGTTTCGAATTTATCCTTCGCTCTTGTTCTGACGCTGCCCGATCGGGTCTCCGGACCGACCGGGAGCGATCTGCTCCCCCGGGTTCTGAAGGGGACCGTTCTCATGTCCGTTGCGGTCGAACGTGCGCACCTCTGGCCGCTCGTCGGGCAGCCGGGCGACGGCGAAGATCGAGACGACGAACGAGACGACGGCGGCGGAGACCAGAACGGTGACGGCCCACGAGATGACCTGCACCATCACGTCGCCTCCCCCAGCCGGAACGGTCGAGCCGTGATGTCGCACACCCTGTCTGCCTCGATCGTGAACGCGTCGACGCGCGGGGCGAAGCGGTGCATAAGCAGGTCGAATCGCCGATGCACCAGTACGAACCGGCCGACGACCATCCGATCCTGGGTGGGAGAAACGATCATGTCGACCACGTAGCCGAGGGTGCTCCCCCGTTCGTCGAGCACGCGCGTGCCCCTCCGTGTGCTGAAGCGTTCGATCGGACCGCCTTCCCTCGCCGGTTCCCGGACTCCGCCCGGGGAGCCCGCACGATCGGCGGGAGGAACGCGCACGCTCGGTGGCTGTGTGGCCTGGTTCCCTCGACCGGCAGAACCAGGGATCCTCGCGATGACCCGCAGGACCGAGCGATCCACCGTGCGCAGCCCCGCTTCGTCCCGGTCGACGTCGAGGTGCACGAGCGCGTCGATCGCCTCGACGTGCCGCCAGTCGACGACCGCAGGACGCGGGTCACGGATGCCGCATGCCAGGTAGCAGAGGCGGAAGAACGATCGGAGCACCCGCGGTGTCGGCCGGGGCAGCGGGCCCGAGACGACAGCACGCAGCACGAGCTCACGCGACGCGCGGCCCGCCGTGGATCCGTCACCCTGCCGAGCGTCGTCCGAGACGTCGAAAAGCACGTCGTCGACGCGTCCCGCGCGGCGGCCGTTGCGGTCCAGGATGGCGTGGTTCATGACCTGCGACACAGCCAGCCAAGGACCATCGTCGCGCGCACCTCCCGTCGGAGGGGCGGGCATCCGTGCGCCTTCAGCGCGATCAGAAGTTGCCACCGGTGATCACCAGTAGAGGAATGGTCGCGATCGTGATCGCCGCGAGCACGGTGAGCACGATGCCGGCGACGATGTTGATGGGCAGCGTGTTGCGCAGCTTCCCCATGAATTGCCGGTCGTTGGCCACCAGCAGCAGCGGGCCGAACGTGAACGGCAGGGCGGCCGCCCCGAAGGCCATCGTGATCACGGCGAACTGGATCGGATCGATGCCGGAGAGGTCGATGACGGCGGCTACGGCGATCATGATCAGGATGATCGCGTTGAACATCGGGGCGCTGCGCGGGGACCCGCTCTTGCCCCACTCCCACCCGAAGTACTGCGCCACGCCGTAACCGCCGGAGAGGCACAGCTCGACGCACGCGGCCAGGGATACCGAGAACACGCCGATCACGAAGACGACGAATCCGATCTCGCCGAACGCCTTCACCGCGGGCGCCGCCGCCGCTTTGATCGAGTCGACGGCGTGCGCGTACGGATACAGCGCCTTCGCTCCGGCACCCATGACGGCGAGCGTGAGGGCGGCCCCGACGATGGTGCCGATCACGGCGACGATGCGGTTCTTCCTGAGGTCGCGCCCGGTCCAGCCCTCCTCGATGGCTCCCGAGGACTAGAAGTCGAACTGGTACGGCGTCATGAACGAGCCGACGAGCGACGCGGTGGCGAACAGATAGGTCGGAATGGAGTACGACGACTTTAACTGAGGATGCACGAGCGAGATGCCGACGCGTTGCCAGTCCGGCGCGAGCGCGGCCATCGCCGCGATCATCACCAGCATTGTGAGTCCGGCGAGGGCGGCCGCTGTGTCGACCTTCGAGAAGCTGAGGAACCAGAGCGCGGATGCGAGCACGACGGCGACGATCGGAACCCACACCCGATACGGCACGCCGGTCAGCAGCTGAAGTGCCAGCGACATGCCGATCAGGTCGACCGCGAGTACGAGCACGTGCACGACCACGTTCGCCACCAGCGGTATCGCCCCGAGCCTCGGCCCCAGCCTCGTTCGGATCACCTCGTACGTCGGCTGGGACGACGAGACGGCGACCCGGCCCGACATCTCCGCGAACACGGAGAAGCCGACCAGACCGAAGACGACGGTCCAGAGCAGCGCGAAGTCGAAGCGGGCGCCGGCGGAGACCGCGGTGATCACGCCGCCGGTGTCGAGGAATCCACCGATGCCGGCCAGCACGCCGAGAGCCAGCGCCGCGACACCGACGGACGAGGATGCCTTTCCTGCACGCTTCTGCTGCCGCCCCCTCGGCTGCACCGCGTCGTGCACTGCGCCCTCCCGTCGACATCTGGTAGCCATCTATCTGCCGCGCCGGGTCGACGCGGCGCCCGCATCGACCAGCCGATCACATCGTCGGCATCGGCACTCACAGCGGGAAGGGCTTGACGCGCCACCGGCGCAGGTCGATTCAGCGCAGTTCGAGGTTGCCCGCGTGCGCACGCACGCCTGCGGCCGGCCAGAGCGAAACGAGTGAGTCCGACGTCATGAACCGAGCCTGGCAGGGCCTCGGATGTTCTCTCGTCGACGGAAGCTTTCCCGTCGGCGAGACGGTCGCTTCGGTCAGAAGGGTGGTGGGTCGCTGTCGTATCCGGTGGGTGTTCTCACTCGGATGCCGCCGTCGGGTTTGGGGTCCAATCGGATCCTGGTCACGGTCTTCATCCGGTGCAGTCTCGGTTTGAACGGGGCCAGGTTCCCCACGTTCGTGGGGCCGCCGTGTTGTCGTTCGATGACGTGATCGACTTCGGCGCCGGTGACGATCCCGACCGGCAGGAACGGGGCCGCGTCCTCATCGAGCCCGAACTTCAACGTGAGCCACGTCTTCTGGTCCGGGGCCGGACGGTACCGTGTGGTGTCCAGGTTCAACACCGCCGGACGGATCGGGTCCGCGAGGACTTTCCGGAACGAGGGTGCGTCCCGCAGTGCGGCTGCCGCCTGCTTCGGGGTGATCGGCCCGTACCCGAGGAGCTCAGCGAACCGGCCGGCATCGTCGATCAACACGAACGGGCGCACACCCGCACGGCCTTCTTTGCCGGTGGTGTCGCCTTTCAGCCACTGCACGGTCAGGTCGGCACGCAACTGATCCAGGGTGCGGGTCTCACTCGGCAGGGTACGCAACCGGCGGGCTTCGGCGGTGAGGGCGACTTCGATCTGCGCGAGGTCCATTACCGAGGCGTGGAGGTTCAACCAGCCCATCGCATCCGCGGCCGCCTCCACCACCACACGTCGTCTCGCGTGGGCGTCCTCATGCCGCTCCTGCAGCGTGCCCGCACACAACCGTTCCCGCAACAGGCGGCACCGGCGGGCGAACACGCCAGGGTTCAGCTTCTCGACGATCCCCGCCATCCGTTCGTCATACGTGTCGTATGCGGCAGCATCCGGCAGCCCGGTGCAGGCTTCCACCGCGGCACGCACATGCTGCGGGCTGATCCGACCCGAGACGAACAGGTCCTTCAACCGGGGCAGCGACCTGTTCAGGACCTCGGCTTGCCACGCCATGGAACGGACCGTGTTCTCACTCAGGTGCAACCACTGAGCCAGGTCGAACGCGACAGCCCGGACCGCGAAGTCCACCTCCTCCGCCCGCGGATCCCGCTCCACCGCACCCACCGGGACATAGATCCGCGGCTCTTCCCTTGCGTACTCGAACGCCCGACCTACTGCGAACAGTTGCCGTGCTGCTTCCAGGTTCACCAACGTCTGGGAGGAGACGGCATCCTCGAACAACGACCGCATCAACGCTTCACCGGAATCGGTCCGCACCGACGACACGAACCCCTCTGTCGACGAACGCGCGGGCCGGTCCAGGAACGCCAGCTCGGCCGACTCGTCGAACAACGAAGCATCCGCAAGCTCCTACCAGAAGGCAGCATCACCCTCCAGTGCCGGGGCCAGATCCACGTCGTTCATACCCTCGAAGCTAGGCCACGCCACCGACATTCCTCGACAACGGAAACCAGCTCTGACCTGGCCTGTTGATAACCACACAACCCTGCGGCCTGGGGAGGAAGAGACGCACCACAGCGGCGCCAGACCCGCCGCACGCGAGCGCCGGAACTCGCATCCGCTACACAGATCGGCATCCGCTACGGGAATCGGCATCCGCTACCGAACATTCGTGTAGCGGATGCCGATACGTGTGGCGCGAAGCACGCGCCGCGTGCTCAGGCGCCCGCGAGCATCCTCGATTCGTCGCGCTTCGCAGCGTCGGCGACCACGGCGAGCGGCGCGAACAGCGGATGCCCGTGCGCGAGCCCCGTGATCCGCTCGACCGCCTCGATGGGGTCGTCGTGTCGCAGCAGTTCGCCCAGCTGCTGCGACTGCTCGTCGGCGTCGGAGCGGTACCTCAGCGCGGCGCCGATCGCGTGCAGGAGGGCCAACGGCACGGTGCCGCGTTCGGCGAGCTCCGCTGCCGGTGCTACGAACCGGTCATGCCTGCCCAGCTTGCGCAACGGCTCGCGGGCGACGCGTTCCACCTCGTCGTCCAGGTGCACGTTGCGGAACCGGTCGAGGATGCGCTGCCGGTACGCCGCCTGCTCGTCCGGGTCGATGCCGTGCCGGGCGACGAGTGCCGCGGAAGTCTCCTCGAGCGCGGCCGCGACGGCGGCCGACACGCCAGGATGCTCCAGCGCCTCGGAGATGGTGCGTGCGCCGACGAGGTGTCCGCAGTACGCGGCGGTGGCGTGCCCGGTGTTGACCGTGAAGAGCTTGCGCTCGATGTACGGCGCAAGGCCGTGCACGAACTTGGCGCCGTCGAGCCGTGGCGGACGGCCGTCGAACGGGCCGTCCTCCACCACCCATTCGGAGAAGTCCTCGACGATCACGTCCAGCCCGCTGTGCGCCTGCTGCACCGGGACGATGCGGTCGACGGCCGTGTTGGCGAACACGGCGCGCTCCCCGATGACCGACCACTGCTGGTCGGTGGCGGCGGCGGCGATGGCCGCGGCGAGGGCATCCGTCGCCGCGACCGCGTTCTCGCACGCCATCACCGCGACCGGTCCACGATCCGGGGAACGCGCCAGGAGGCCCGAAGCGATCACCGGTGCCACCAGCGGCAGCACGCGCACCCCGACCGCGGTCGTGACGATCGCGGCGTCCGCGATCGCGGCGGCGACGGCGCCCGGGTCGCGCGCGCTGTTCAGCGCGCGGAACCCGGACACCGTGTCGGTGGTCGTGCTGTCGCCGACCACGACCACGCGGTACTCGCGGGCGGTGTCGAGCGCGTCGATGAGAGCATCCGCGACGTCGACGAAGATCACCTCATAGCCGGAGTCGTGCAGCAACTGGCCGATGAAGCCGCGGCCGATGTTGCCCGCGCCGAACTGCACCGCGGTAGTCACGTGGTCACCTCGCGCGCATCGACGTCTTCATCGTCGTTCACCTCGGACAGCAGCGCGAAGATCGCGTCGGCGTCGGCAGCGTCCAGCAGCCGCTGCACGTCGTCGGCATCGGCGAACAGCACCGCGATGCGCGACAGGATGTCGAGGTGCTCGTTGTCGAGACCGGCGATCCCGAGCGCGAAGCGCACGTCGTCGCCGCCCCAGTCGATCGGATGCTCGTACCTCACGAACGCGAGCGCGGAGCGCACGATCTCGCCCTTCGCGTCGTTCGTGCCGTGCGGAATGGCCAGCAGGTTGCCCATGTACGTCGAGACGGTCTGCTCCCGCTGGAGCATGGCATCCAGGTATCCCTCGTGCACGGCGCCAGCCTGAACCAGCAGGCGGCCCACCTCACGCACCGCTTCGTCCCTGGTCGTCGCCGACCCGGCCGCCACGACGCTCTCCCGCGTCAGGATGTCGCTCATCGCTTCGCCGGCTCCATCTCGTCATCGTTCGGAGTGGATCCGCCCTCGGCGGCCGCCTGACTCTCGGCAACGAGCTGCACGACCTCGTCGTAGCGCGGGCTGTTCATGAAGTTGTCCACCGACACGTGGATCGAGCCGGGTGACTTCTCCCTGGCGCGATCGGTGAGCTCGCGCTGCGTGACCACGAGGTCCGCGTCGCCCTCCAGGTTCGCGATCGCCTCGTTGCGCACCCGCACATCGGTGATGCCGGCCTTCTTGAACTTGCTGCGCAGCACGGATGCGCCCATCGCGCTCGAACCCATGCCGGCGTCGCACGCGAACACGATGTTGCGCACCAGTCGCCTCGTCGCGTCGCCCTGAGCGTCGCCAGTGTCGGTCTCCGCCTCGTTGACGAGCGAGCCGAGCACGGAGCTCTTCTTGCCCTTGTTCGCCTCGGTCTGCGCGACCGCGGACGCGAAGGCATCCTCGTCGCCAGCGGCGAGGTCGCGCTTGCGCGTCGCCCGCAGCACCACGGAGGAGATCAGGAACGACACGGCGGTCGCGCCGAGCACGGCGAGCGTGACGCCGATCCAGTCGCCTCGTGCGGTCTGGATGAGGATGGCGATGATGCTTCCCGGCGATGCCGGCGCGACGAGTCCCGTGTGGAAGGCGACGTTGATCGCGACGCCGGTCATCCCGCCACCGATCGCGGCGAGCACGAGGATGGGCTTCATCAGCACGTAAGGGAAGTAGATCTCGTGGATGCCGCCCACGAACTCGATGAGGATGGCTCCCGGCGCGCTGGCCCGCGCGATGCCGAGACCGAAGATCGAGTACGCGATGAGGATGCCGAGGCCCGGTCCCGGGTTCGTCTCCAGCAGGAACAGGATCGACTTGCCCGTGTCGTGCGCCTGCTGGATGCCCAGCGGGTCGAGCACGCCGTGGTTGATGGCGTTGTTGAGGAACAGCACCTTGCCCGGCTCGATGAGGATGCTCACCAGCGGCAGCAGATGCGCACCGACCAGCCAGTTCACTCCGGCGCCGAGCAGGTCGCTGAGCCACTCCACAAGCGGTGCGATGCCGAAGAACCCGGCGATCGCGAGCGCACCGCCGACGATGCCTGCGGAGAAGTTGTTCACCAGCATCTCGAACCCGGCCTTGATCTTGCCGTCCCAGATGCGGTCGAGGTGCTTCATCACGAAGGCACCGAGCGGGCCCATGATCATGGCGCCGATGAACATCGGGATGTTCGTGCCCACGATCACGCCCATGGTTGCGATGGTGCCGACAACACCGCCGCGCACGCCGTAGACCATGCGGCCTCCGGTGTTGGCGATGAGCAGCGGCAGCAGGTAGGTGATCATCGGACCCACGAGTCCGACGTACTGCGTGAAGGTGTGGCCGTTGGCGTCCTGCGCCAGCTGTGTCGCCGCGCCCTGCCAGCCGATGTCGGCCGCATTTCCGAAGCCGCCGAGTATGCCGCTGGGCGCCCAGCCGGTGGCGATGAAGAACGCCGTGATGAGTCCCCAGGCGATGAACGCCGGAATGTTCGGCATCACCATCCCGGAGAGGAAGGTGCCGAAGCGCTGCACGCGTACGCGGGCGCCCCTCGGTTTCGCGACTGACGTCGTCGTCATGATGGATTACTCCGATTCTTCAGGTGCTGCGGGGGCTTATGGCGTCAGGGTGCGATGGCGCGGACGGCGTCGCGCACTGCGCTCCGGGCGGAGTCTGCTGAGTCGGCGGCGAGCGCGAGCCCGGCCAGCCGCTGTGTCTGCTCGGACGTGAAGCGCCGCAAGGATGCCCGCACATCGGCGAGCGCCGTCGGCGCCATGGAGAGCGTGGTGACGCCGAGTCCGGCGAGCACCGCGGCGAGCATCGGGTCGGCGGCGGCCTCGCCGCACACACCGACCGGCTTGCCTGCCGTTCGTCCGGCTGAGCCGACCTCGCCGATGAGGCGCAAGACGGCGGGATGCCAGGGGCTCTGCAGCGCGGACACCGCGCCGAGCATCCGGTCGGCGGCGAGCGTGTACTGCGTGAGGTCGTTCGTGCCGATCGAGACGAAGTCGCACTCGGCGAGGATGCGATCGGCGATGAGCGCAGCGGACGGCACCTCGACCATGACTCCGGCCGTCTTCAGCTCGTGCTCGCGGGCCACGCGCGTGAAGTACGCGGCCTCCTCGGTCGTGGCCACCATGGGCGCCATCACCCAGAGGTCGGCGCCGGTCTGCGCTTGGGCGGCGGCGAGGGCCGCCAGCTGGTCGTGCAGCACGTTCTCGCGTGCTCGGAGCGCGCGGATGCCACGTACGCCGAGCGCCGGGTTCTCTTCCGCGGTTTCGTTCAGGAACGGGAGGGGCTTGTCGGCGCCGGCATCCAGAACCCGTACCACGACCTTGGCCGATGCCGCGTCGCCGGAACGCTGCGCCGTGAATGCGCTCAGCAGCTTCACGTACTCGTCGCGCTGCTCGGCCACGCTCGGCGCCTGTTCGCGGCCGAGGAACAGGAACTCGGTGCGGAACAGTCCGACGCCCTCGGCACCGGCGGCGATCGCAGCGGCCGCGTCGCCGGAACCGAGGTTCACGAGCAACGGAACCGGCGTGCCGTCGGCGAGGCGACCCGGACCGGATGCCGCGGTGCGGGCATCCTGCAGCCGCTCCGCTCGTTCGCTCGCTGCTGCGCGCTCCGCAGTGTTCGGCTCCCGGATGACCGTGCCCGCCTCCGCGTCGACGATGACTGTGTCACCGTCGGCGAGCTCCGTCGCGCCGGCGCAGCCGACGACCGCGACGATGCCCTTGTCCCTGGCGAGGATGGCGGTGTGCGAGGTGGGACCGCCGTCACTCGTCACGAGGGCGAGCACTCGGTCGAGGTCGAGTTCAGCCGTATCGGCCGGCGAGAGGTCGCGGGCGACGAGAACGAACGGCTCGTCTGCGTCGGGGAGGCCGGGCACCTGTACGCCGAGCAACTCGGCGATGAGCCGCTGAGCGAGGTCGTCGAGGTCGCCCGCACGTTCGGCGAAGTATCCGCCGAGCTCGATGAGCCGTGCCCGCAGTTCGTGGCACGCCTCGAACACGGCGCGCTCGGCGGCGAGCCCGCTCCGGATGCGCCGCTCCAGTTCGGCATCCAGGGTCTCGTCGCGCACGATCATGGCCTGCGCCTCGAGCACGTCGCCCGCGAGACCGCCGAGCTGCTCGGCACGGTCGTCGAGGTAGTCCGCGACGACCGTGACGGCTTCACGTGCGCGGCGCAGCTCGTCGTCTGCGGGAGCATCGGCCGGCTGCGGCAGGGGTTCGGCGATGGGGTCCGCGGCGCGAAGCACTCGGCCGACGACCACAGCCTGGCCGATGCCGACGCCCTGGAGCACACGCCCCGCCGTAGTGATGGCATCCGGTCGGGTCGCGAGTTCAGGCGTTGTCATGGTCGAACACCAGAACTTCGGAGAGCGAGTCCAGCACGGCGGATGACTCCGGATGATCGCAGCTGAGCGTCACCGTGTCGCCGTGGTCGATGCCCAGCGCGATGACGGCGAAGATGCTCGACGCGTTCACCGGTTGCCCTGTGCCTTTCGCGATGCGCACCGGCATCCCGCTCGCCTCGACGGCCTTGACGAAGAGCTTCGCCGGCCGAGCGTGCAGCCCGTGCTGCGACCCGACCTGCACCGTGCGTTGCGCCATGTTCGTCTCTCTCCCCGTCGTGTTCGACTTGCTGTTCCTACTCGACCCGACTCGTGTCATCCGCGGCGGCCAGAGCGATATCCAGTGCTGCGTCGCCGGACCTCTCGCGGATCACCGACTCCGGCAGCAACGCCGCCGCCACCCGAATCCGTGCCAGCTCTTCCGCGATGGCGTCGTACTGGTCGGCCAGGTGAGGTCCGACCAGCACGACGTCGGTGCCGACCGCGTCGTCGGCGAGCGCCGAGGTGCTCGATGCGGTCACGATGACGCGATGTCCGCGAGCGGCGGCGGCGGCACGCATCCACAGCGACACGAAGGTGCTCGATGCCCCCGCACCGCAAATGACCAGCACCCTCAGCGGCTCCGTAATCTGCGTCGGCTCGCCGTCGCCCGACCTCGTCGTCATGACCCCATGCTCGCCCGGTCGCGGTCGCGGCGCCAGGATGCTTGCTTCCGCACTCCCGGAAGCTCGCGTCTTGTTTCCGCACCCCCGGAAATCCTCGTCCCGGTCGCGCACGCGCGAGCCCTGGCGTGCTTGACTCGGCGTCAGGTCCCGTGCGCTGCTTCGCCCGTTCGTCGATGCGCGCCGCCCCGAGGGATGCATCCGAAGTCCGTGCGATGGCGCGTGGAGGTGAGCCGTGATCAGCAGCAGGCAGGCGAAGCTGCTCGACTACCTCGCCCGTGTGGGCGACTGGGTGACGGCCGCAGAGCTCGCCGATCACGTCGGCGTCACGCCGCGTAGCATTCGCAGCTACGTCGGTGAGCTGAAGGACTCCCCCGACTCTCGCGATGTGGTCAGTTCGTCGGCGCAGGGCTACCGACTCAACACGGATGCCTACACCGCCTACCGAGTGCGGCTCACGGGGGCCGATCGCGCGTCCGATACGCCGTCCGCTCGGGTGCGCCGGCTTCTTCGACGCCTGCTCGACGACGTCGACGGTCTCGATGTCTACTCCGAGGCAGAGGCAGCGTTCGTGAGCGAGTCGACCGTGGAGTCGGACCTCTCGCGTGTGCGCCGGGTGCTCGACGACAGCGGACTCTCCCTCTCGCGCCACGGAAGCGCCGTCGTGCTGCAGGGATCCGAGCTGGACCGGCGCCGCATGCTGAGTCGGCTCATCCGTCAGGAGTCCGACGAGGTGATCGTGAGCCTGACCCGCATCGAGAGCGAGTTCGGCCTGGCCGGCCTCTCCGGCTTCAAGCGCGACCTCTCCCGCGAGCTCGACCACCGCGGGTACTTCGTCAACGAGTACGGCATCAACGACGTGCTCCTGCACGTCGCCATCGCCGTCCACCGGTCCTCCCGGGGCGGAAACCTGCCGCAGCGCGACGCCGTCGTCGACCCGGAGATCGCGGCCACCGCCGCGACGTTGGGACGGCTCGTCCCCCAATACTTCGAGACCGAGCTCGACGACGAGGAGTACGACCAGCTCGCGATCCTGCTCGCGACTCGCGTGCTAGCGCCCGGCAACGACCGCAACGAGGCTGCCGTCGAGAGCTACCTGCGACCGGACGTGGTGAACACGGTGAGCACGATCCTGGCCGAGGCATCCGACCGCTACGCCATCGACCTGCGCGACGGTCCGTTCACCATGCGCCTCGCCCTGCACGTGCAGAACCTGCTGGCCAGGGCGAGCGAGCGCAACTACTCGCGCAACCCGCTCACCCGGTCGATCAAGACCACGTACGCGCTCATCTACGAGGTGGCCGTGTACGTCGCGTCGAAGTTGCAGCAGAGTGCCGGCATCCAGGTGACCGACGACGAGATCGCCTACATCGCCATGCACGTCGGAGCGCATCTCGAACAGCAGTCCAGGCGCACGGATGCCGTCACCTGCGCCCTCATCTGCCCGGGCTACTACGACATCCACCGGCTCTTGCGAGAGCGCATCGAACGGGAGCTGGGCGACGACATCCTGGTGACCACCGTGGCGACCGGCGTCGACCCGGATTGGGAGTCGCTCGGCACCGATCTCGTGCTCACGACCATTCCGCCGTCGACGCCGCGGAACGACGTCATCGTGATCGGCCCGTTCCTCACCCGTGCCGACGCGGATGCCGTGCGCGCGGCAGTCGCACGCATCCGCCGGCACCGCAGACGCGCCGGCATCAAGCGGGAGCTGCTCGAGTACTTCGACGAGTCCCTGTTCTTCCGCAACCTGTACGCCCCCGACGAGTTCGCCATGATCCGCCTGCTCGGCGAGCGGATGCGTGCCAAGGGCCTCGTCGACGACGCCTACGTCGAGGGCGCCGTGGAGCGCGAGCGGATGTCGTCAACGGCGTTCACCGACACCCTCGCGATCCCGCACGCGATGGCGATGACCGCGCCGGAGACCGCGATCGCGATCGTGGTAAACGACCAGGCGATGGACTGGGGCGATGCCAGGGTGAACGTGATCGCCTTCATCGCGTTCAACGCCCTGGAAAGGAGCGGGTTCCAGGCGGTGTTCGATCAGTTCGTCGAGGTGTTCAGCGACCGCGACGCCGTGCTGGCGATCACCCGCCGCTCGACCACGTTCGGCGCGTTCATCGACGAACTGGTGCACGTGTTCGACAGCTGATTCACGCACTGATCAGCGTGACGAGGTGCTCCAGACCAATGAAGTCATAGCCGAGTTCGGCCCACGATGGTGAGGAGACGGCGATCTCGTATCCCGGATGCGACAACGGCTCGGTGACCAGCAGATTCGGTCACCGGCATCCTTATGCGCCGTAGACGTCCTTGGCCATCCTGAATGCAGCCCACGCCTTGGGCCAGCCGGCGTAGAACGCTGCGTGCGTCAGCACTTCGGCCATCTCCTCGGCGGTGACGCCGTTGCCCTTCGCGCGTTCGATGTGGTGCTGCAGCGAGCTGTCGAGCACACCGCTGGACATCAGCGCGGTTACCGTGACGATGCTGCGGATGCGCGGGGAGAGCTGCTCCTCGCGAGACCACACCTGTCCGAAGAGCACATCGTCGTTGAGGGCGGCGAACGTCGGGGCGAAGTCGCCGAGCGCGTCCCTGCCCGCTGTGACCTTTTCAGCCATGTGAAAGTTCTCCTCTCGCTTATCGCGGCAATGCGCCGTACACCTCGTCGGTGACGGGCTCGAGCCATTCGTTGCTGACGCCGTCGCCAGGAGTGATGAACGCGAGGTGGGAGAACCACGAACCGGCCTTCGCGCCGTGCCAGTGCTTGGTGCCGGCGGGAACCCGGATCACCGATCCGGGCTCCATGCTGACGGGCTCTTCGCCCTCGGCCTGGTACCAGCCGCTGCCGGCGGTGCACAGCAGGATCTGGTCGCCGCCTCCGTCAGTGCCGTGATGGATGTGCCAGTTGTTGCGGCACCCGGGCTCGAACGACACGTTGCTCACCGGGACGCTCCCCGAAGTCAGCGGTGCCAGGTAGCTCTGCCCGACGAAGTACTTCGCGTAGGCATCGTTCTTCTCCCCGAGCGGGAAGATCTGGTCGAAGTTCGTGTCGCTCATGGCTTCAACGGTAGGTCGGTCTTCGCGGCAGAGGGAGTCCCTGGCGGTACCACCATCGATCACGTGGTGTGTGATGAAGGCTGTATGGGTTGCGGCCGCTCGTGCCAGGGTTCGCCAACGACAGAGCAAGAGCCTCGGCGGGCGGATGAAACGTCAACCTAGGAACGGCACTACGAACAGCCGTTGACGTAAGACACGCTCGTCGGACTCGGTAAGTCTTTGGTGGAGCTACGGGGATTCGAACCCCGGACCTTCTCATTGCGAACGAGACGCGCTACCAACTGCGCCATAGCCCCTTGTGCGTATGAGACTTTAGCACGGAGCGACGACCCCGTCGGAATCGATCAGGGCCTTCGCAAGGTCGAATCCCGCAGCGCGAGAGCCCACCGAATCCTTGCAGTTACTCCCCCGGCGCCGTCATGCATCCTCCGCTCAGAAGCTCCGCGCGACCCGAACGCCGTCGAACATGGGAGTCATTCGAGCATGCGCTGCACCAGCAGATACTTCTGGATCTTGCCCGTCGTGGTCATCGGCAATTCCTCTGTGGTGAGCACGGTGAATCCGCGCGGCACCTTGAACGGCGCGAGGTGCTCACGGGCGTGCGCGAGCAGCGCTCGCTCGTCGATCGCCGCGCCCTCCGCAGGCACGATCCACGCCCAGCCGATCTCGCCGTACCGTTCATCGGGGATGCCCGCCACGAACGCCTGACTGACGCCCGTCGCCCCGCTCAGCACGAGCTCCACCTCGACGGGAGCGACCAGTTCCCCGCCCACCTTGAAAAGCTCCTTGGCCCGACCGGTCAAGTGCAGGTATCCGTCGTCGTCGACGAATCCGAGGTCTCCGGTGCGCAGCCAGCCCTCCGCGTCGATCGCCGCGGCGGTCTGCTCCCGGTCTCCGATGTACTCCCGTGTCACCTGCGGTCCGCGCACGACGAGTTCACCCGCTTCACCCTGCGGCAGCACGTGCCCGTCGAACGGGTCGATCGTGCGGTATTCCGCGAGCCGGTCATCCGGCATCCCGACGTCTTCGGCGGCGAGGCCGCCCAGCTTGGGAGTGCCCACCACCTCCGACACGAGTTCGATCGGATCCCCGGGAAGCGTCAGCGCGGTCGCCGCCGACACCTCCGTCTGGCCGTAGCCGGTGAAGATCATCTGCGGGCCGAGGTCGCTCATCACCCGGTTCCACAACCACACCGGCGCCGGCGCCGCTGCCGAGAACACCGACTGCAGGCTGGAGAGGTCATAGTTCTCCTTGGCCGCCTGGTCGACAACCGCGACCGTCATCGTCGGCACGAAAAGCACCTCGTTGATGCTGTGCTGCTGGATCAGTTCGAGGGCGCTACGCGGATTGAAGATGCGTTGCGGAACGATGGCCCCGCCGACGAACATGGCCGCGAGCATCCCCTCGACGTATCCGAACACGTGGTACAGCGGTAGCGCGAAGCCGATGCGCCAGGCGTCGTCGAACGCGCGGTGATACGCGGAGCCGTACGCGCTGCGCAGCAGCATGTCGTGCGTGAGCTCTGCGCCGAGGGCGTGGCCCGTCGTGCCCGAGGTGAAGACGATGTCGGCGACATCGTCGGCACGGATGTCTGCGACGACGGCTTCCAGCCGGGCATCGTCCGCCTCCCGGGAGAGGCCGGGAACGGTGAGCGCGCCCGATCGCCATCCGTGCTCCGCGAGCACGATCGTGCGCAGCGCGGGTGCCTCCGTGCTGCGCACGCCGCTTTCCCATCCGGGGAAGCGTTCGTCGAAGACAGCGAGGAAGTTCGTCACCACCGACGCGTCGACGCTGATGAGCACGCTCGCGCCGGACTGCCGCAGCCGTTGCACGATCTCGTCGCCCTTGTACGAGTAGTTCAGTGCGACCGCGATCGCCCCGGCGCGTGCGATCGCGAGCTTGACCACCGGGTAGTCCAGGCGGTTGTCCATCAGCATGGCGACGCGGTCGCCGGGTTGCACGCCGAGTTCGAGGAGGCCGACGGCAAGGCGGCGGGAGCGCTCCGCGACCTCCGCGTAGGTGAGGGTGCGGGCATCCGTGATCACGTACGGACGGTGTGAATGCCTGCATGCCGCCTCGTCGAACGCCGCAGGGAGCGAGCGGGGAACCCAGAGGCCGAGCGAGCGTTCCAGTGCGTCACGTCGCCGAGCCACGTCATCCACGGTGATGGTGCCCATGGGCGCCAGGCTACGCCGGACTGCTACTTCGAGCGCCCGACCTTGATGCCCTTGATGTCGGCGAATCCGGGCAGTGTGAGATCGACTGACTTCACCGAGCTCGGCAGCGGAGGCACTATGGCGTAGAGCAGCTCGCCTTCGCCATCGACCTGGCTCGGAAGGTCACTGCACAGGCAGGAGTTGTCTTCGCCGTTCCCCTGAATGGGCACATAGGTGTATGGCCGGTAGGTGATCTTCGCCCTCGGGTCGACCACGCCGAGCAACCGGGTGTCGAACAGCGGTGGATGCGAGAGCTGAAACGAGGTCGTGCTCACCGTCTGATGCGTCGCGCTCCCCAACCGCCACACGACGAGCGTCGCGTCCGACGTCGCACTCACCTGCAGCAGCTGCGCGACGACCTTCGCCGGCTGATCGCCGGGGCCGTTGATCGTGCCGTTCGACGTGCCCAGCACGGGCAGGTCCTTGCCGTTCGCCATGATCTTCGCGATGGCATCCTTCACCGGCAGTTCTGTCGCGCCCGCGCTGGGCGTTGCTGACGCCGTGGACGACGGATGCGTGAGACCGGTGCACCCGCACAAGGCCAGAACCAACGCGGCGGCCGCTGCCACGACGACGACAGGACGTCGCTTCGACTGCTCCATCACTTGCCTGCCTTCGTGAACGTGATCGTGACGCGACGGTTCAGCTGCCGGCCCTCCGGAGTGCTGTTGTCGGCGACCGGATCCTGCTCGCCCATGCCGGAGGCCGTGAACGTGATCCCCGGCTTGGTGACGAGTTTCGACAGCGCCGTGAGCACGGACTGCGCCCGCGCCTGCGACAGGGCCAGGTTGTAGGCGTCGTCTCCGATGTCGTCCGTGTATCCGACGATCGAGACGGTACCGGAGCCTGCCTTCTGGAGCTTGGCCGCGACATCCGCCAGCACGCTGTTCGCCTGCGGTGTGAGCGTCGACTCGTTGAAGGCGAAGAGCACGTTGGAGTCGACGGAGATCGACGAGGTGTCGGGTGTCTCCTTCGTGGCCTCCTGCGGATTCGCGGTGTTCTGTACGAGCGACCGGATCGACTGGGCGGGATCCGCTGTCTTGATAGCCGATGTCGGCGGAAGCTTCGGCCATCCCTTTCCGAGCGGGATCTCCGTCGAGTCGAGACCGCTCGCCGGCCACCCGGAGGCGACCGCGGGCTGCGGGAGCCGCGTGATCACGGGCACGTCGGGAATCAGGATGCCGAAGCCGAACTGCATCGTGACGTGGGTGAGGCTCTCCGGAAGCGGCGGCAGCACCGCCCATCCCACGAGGGACGTCTTGGTCCCGGAGAGATCGGAGATGTCGCCGACCCGGCTGCACAGGCAGTCCCCTTGCCGGCGCGACAGCGGCATGTAGTACTTCAGGCCCTTCGTGTCCACGATGCCGACTGCCCAGGCCGCGAACGGGTCGTACGGCGTATGCAGGCCAACGCTCGGCATCACAGCGCCCGAGGTGTCGGCGGGACCGCCGACGCTGTAGAAGACGGCGGTACCTCCCGGGATGCGCACCACCGCGTGGATGGCGCCGCGGATGATGCCCTGCGTCGGATCGTGCGACGCGTGGTACTGGAACACGGCCTCGACCGGGACGGTCTTGGACGTGGCAGTCTCGCTCGCGGCCGCCCTCTCCGGGGTCGCCTCCGCGGGGGCGAGCATCATGGACACGCCGAGCACAACCGCGATCACCCCGGAGAGCTGCGCGGATGCCCGCGCCAGCATGCGGCCCGCCCGCCCCCTCGACCGCTCCGGACAGCGCGCGGCACGCTCCCGCCCCTCGGTGCGGTGTTCCCCCCTGGCCATGCCTTCGAGCCTAGGAAAGCCACCGCGGCTCCCGGAATGGGGACCACTCCCCATGGCGCCGCGTCCGCGCACCTCTGCGACGGCCGGACTCCTTCGCGCTACACCTATCGGCACCCGCTACACGAAAAAGCTGGCGCGGATGCCGATAGGTGTAGCGCCAGGAATGTCTCCGGCCAGGAGTCGCTCAGCCCACCGCGCGACGGCGCCGCAGCGCCTCGTCGAGATCGATATGCTCGCTCTGCACGTCGTCGAGCACCCCCATGCGGGCGTACCGGCTCGGAACCGCCGGCTTCACGGATGCCTGTGCAGCCTCGTCGACGGATGCCGGCTCGCCGGTCCGAGGCTCCTGCACCGGCTCCGGGACGGAAAGCGTCGGAACGTTCGCCGCCGCGATCCGTGCCGCGCGCGCCTCGAGCTCGGCCCTGGCTGCGGCTCGGCGCAACGCGACGGCCGCATCCAGCGACGCCATCGCGGTCGCCGCTCGCGATCCAGGCGACTGATACATCGGCTTCGGCAGCGGCTGCGGTTCCCAGCTCGCGTTGCGTTCCTCGACCGGCTCGAGCGCGACATCCCTCTCGACGTAGAGCGCGTGGTCGTAAAGCTCGGGATTCTGGCGCACGACGGGCAGATGCGAGCGTCGGGCCGCCTGATGGGCGGCCACCTGCTGCCCCAGCCGGCGCAGCACGGCGACGGCGCAGACCAGCAGCGCGGACGATGCAGCCAGGAGCCACCATGACTCCGCCGTCACCATCGAGTAGGCGCCGAACCCGATGCCGACCAGCGATGCGATGACCACGCCCGTGGTGGCCAGGCGCGTGCGACGCACGGCATGCGCGAACGCGCGCTCGCGCTCCTCGCGCGTCTGCTGCGCCGTGCGAGTCCGCGTTGAGGTGTGCGGACGGGTGACGGCCTTGCCCGCCGAACCAGCGGAGCCCCCACGGGAACCGAGGGAGGAGTCCCGCGCGGACGCCGTTCGCGACGGCTTCTCCGGCGCGATCATGGCGGCCGACGCGGCCGCACGCGCTTCGGATGCCGCGTGGGCGCGGGCTGCGGCATCCGCTTTCGCGCGCACCTTCTTCAGAAGCTTCTGCTGGCGGGCGACCTCGCGGGCCGTGGCCTCGACGCGCACCTCCTCAGGCGCCTCGGCCGTTTCGGCCAGGATGCGCAGGGTCTGCTGCAGGCGCACGGCGTTGCGCTCGGCGTTGAGGTAGTCGCGACGGCGGAGCCAGGTGGGCAGCAGGTAGGCGAGCCAGAGGGTCGCCGCAAGGGCGATCACGACCCCGCCGCTGAGCGTTCCGCCGTTCACGAGCTCGCTCCGCATGCCAGTGCCGACCCGCCCATGGGGCGGCCCTGTCCACGATCCCCCGGGTGCATGTGACTACGGTAGGCGTGCGACGGCATCCCTGGCCGTCGCGGCGGCCGTGTGTCCGCGAACTTGCCCGCGATTCAGTGGCCGCGGCCGACGAGGGGATGCGTCGCCGCCTCGAGATCCGCGGGTGGAATGGTGGCGGCATCCTGCGGCGCCTCCCCCGACTTCCAGCGCCGGAGAACGCCCTGCGGTATCTCCTCCACGACGAGCGCGAAGCAGAAGTGGTCGCGCCAGTCGCCGTTGATGTGGATGTACCTCCGGCGCAGCCCCTCGTACCGGAAGCCGAGCTTCTGCACGACGCGAAGAGACGGCGCGTTCTCCGGACGGATGCAGATCTCCATGCGGTGCAGCCCGAGCTGGAAGAAGCAGTAATCGGTCGCCAGTGCAACGCTCGTGGGCGTCACGCCCTTGCCCGCGAACCGCTGCGCGACCCAGTATCCGATGGTGGCCGAGGCAAGTGACCCGTAGGTGATCGACGACACGTTCAATTGGCCGGCCAGCTCACCGTCGTACTCCATGACGAACGGCAGCCCGTGACCGGCACGAGACGACGCCTGCAGCGAACGGATGCTCGCCCGCGTGTCGAACACCGCCGGCCCGTGCGGGCTGGTGGCCTCCCACTGCCTCAGCCAGGTGCGGTTGTCGAGCAGTTCCTTCTCCAGCGCGCGCGAATCGCGCAGCCGGATCGGGCGGATGCCCACAGCACCCTCGCTGAGGCTGGGCACGTACACGGATGGTCGCCTTCGGTTCTCTCGCAGCCGAGTTCCCCGTTCAGCGGAGTCTCTCGACGGCTGGGCTTCGTCAGCTGAGCTTATTCGTTCGCGGGGCCGATCAAGCGCGGGTGGCGCGCTCGCCCACTCCGGGCTCCTCGAGCGTGTCGCCGTCGTCGGGCTCGTCGGCGAGCCCGGACGCGAACTCGCGCAGCCACGGGCGCAGCTTCGGGCCCAAGTCCTCACGGTCCACAGCAAGCTGCACGATGGACTTCAGGTAGTCGAGGCGGTCGCCCGTGTCGTAACGGCGACCACGGAACACGACACCGAACACGCCGGGACCGTCGGGTTCCGCCGCCAGCTCTTGCAGGGCATCCGTCAGCTGGATCTCGCCCCCCTTGCCTGGCTCGGTGTGCTCCAGCACGTCGAACACCTCCGGCTGCAGCACGTACCGGCCGATGATGGCGAGGTTCGATGGGGCATCCTCTGCGGAGGGCTTCTCCACCAGGCCGCGCACGCGCACCACGTCGTCTTCGTCCGTGGCGTCGACCGCAGCCGCACCGTAAAGGTGGATCTGCGACGGGTCCACCTCGAGCAGTGCGACGACAGTCGCCCTGCGCTGCTCTGCCACCTCGATCATGCGGGTGAGCAGAACGTCGCGGCTGTCGATGATGTCATCGCCCAGCAGCACCGCGAACGCCTGGCGGCCGACGTGCTTCTCCGCACGCAGCACCGCGTGCCCGAGCCCCTTCGGGTCGCCCTGCCGCACGTAGTGCATGTCGGCAAGCTCGGTCGAGTACATCACCCGGCGCAGCTTCTCCATGTCGCCTTTGGCCTGGAGCGTCGACTCGATCTCGGTCGCACGGTCGAAATGGTTCTCCAAGGGCGACTTGTTACGGCCCGTGACGAGCAGAACGTCGTTCAGTCCGGCCTCGACGGCCTCTTCCACCACGTACTGGATGGCGGGCTTGTCGACGACGGGCAGCATCTCCTTCGGCATCGCCTTGGTGGCCGGCAGGAACCGGGTGCCGAGACCGGCAGCGGGGATGACAGCTTTGGTGATGGCCATCTGCTCAGGGTATCTGCTGACTTCTGGCTGGGAAGAATCGTCAGCGTGCAGAACGATCCGGACCGTTAAGATGCCCGGTATGGCCTCCGACCCGAGCAGCGCCAAGCGCGCGCTCCGCGCCGACCTGCGGGAACGCCGGCAGAACCTCACCACCACGGAGCGCGAGAAGGCGGATGCCGGCATCACGGCGAACCTGCAGCACCTCGTCGAGGAGTACGACGCCAGCTCGCTCTCCTGCTACCTGTCCGGGCAGAACGAGCCGAACACGCGGCCATTCCTGAACTGGGCGTTCGCCGAGCACCTGCGCGTGCTGCTGCCGATCAGCCGCGAAGACGGCCTGCTGGACTGGACCGTCGACGACGGCGAATCCGAGACGCTGGGCATCCACGGCTGGCCGGAGGCCGTCGGCGAACTGCTCGGGCCGATAGCGATCAACGACGTCGATCTCATCATCGTGCCCGCCGCCGCAGTGGATGCCAGTGGCATGCGCATGGGCTGGGGCAAGGGCTACTTCGACAAAACCCTGGGCAGCATGGAAAAATGTCCCCCGGTGTATGCCGTGGTGTTCGACGGCGAGGTGCTCGACGAAGTGCCTCGCGAACGGCACGACGAACCGGTGACGGGCGCGGTCACCCCCACCCGCATCATCCGCTTTCGCTGAAAGAGATCCATGCCCACCTACTCGTACAAGTGCTCCGCATGCGGGCACACCTTCGACATCCACCAGTCGTTCAGCGACTCGGCCCTGACGACCTGCCCCGAGTGCGGCGGAGAGCTGCGCAAGGTCTTCGGATCGGTCGGCGTCACGTTCAAGGGCTCGGGCTTCTACCGAACCGATTCGCGGTCGGGCGCCTCGCAGTCCTCGCCGGCGAAGAAGGATGCCGGCGCGGACTCGAAACCCGCCACCTCAGAGAAGAAGAGCGACTCCAAGAGCTCCGAGAAGAAGAGCACCACGGCTAGCGCGCCGAGCGCAGGATCTGCGGCCTGATCGGGCCCGAACCCCATACGATCTAACCGAATAACGAGAGCCGGCCGACGACCCGAACGCCGGCGCACCATGGGGGGATCCAGCGTGCTCAAGGGCTTCAAAGAGTTCATCATGCGCGGCAATGTCATCGACCTTGCTGTCGCAGTCGTCATCGGTGCCGCGTTCACCGCAGTGGTGAACGCGATCGTCGCGGGGCTGATCAACCCGCTGGTCAGCGCGATCTTCAACTCGAAGTCGCTGGACAACGCGCTGAAGGTGGGAATACCGACTCTGTCGGGTGGCACGTCGTGGCTGACGTTCGGCGCGATCATCGGTGCGCTGATTCAGTTCCTCGCCGTCGCCGTCGTCGTGTACTTCGTGTTCGTCGTGCCGATGAACCACTTCCGCAAGCTCGCGGAGTCCCGCCGCGGAGTGACCCCTGCAGAGGAGGAGAAGCTTCCCGCCGATGTGGAGCTGCTCACGCAGATCCGCGACCTGCTGGCAGCGCAGGCTGATGCCCAACTGGCCGCACCGAAGGCCGGCGGCGGCACGGGCGGCCGGCACGCCGACGGCGCGACGGAGTAGCGACTCCGGGCCGGGCGGGCGCCTCGACGGCCAGGCTAGGAAGTTCCTGTCTCAGAGTGTCGTAGGGCCCCGCGATAACGACACATCGGGACAGGCAGTCGGCTCTACGTGCAGGTCGGCCGGCTTCAGCCGCGCGATCCGCCCGCGCCCCAGTGGGGCGGCAGGTCCTGTTTCAGCCTGTCGTCATTGGAGTCGGAGCGGTCACCCCATGCGCGGTCCGTGTCTTCGGACGCCCGCACCGGAGCATCCGCTCCCCCGCTGGCACGCGGCCTGGACTGCGGTGCCGGGTCGGCGCCGGGCGCGCCAGGACGCTGCACCCGTCGTCCCGTTCTGCGCTCAGTCACCCTTCCAGGGTAGGCGTTTCGCTCAGGCCTTCTCGTCGGGCTCGATCGCGCCGAGCAGTCGGCCGATGCGCTGCGCGACGGCCTCCGGATCGGCGAAGAGCTCGAAGCTGTGCACGCGCACGTAGTGCCAGCCAAGGCGTCGAAGCACCTCGGGCCGCAGCCGGAGCGATTCGCGCAGACTGGCCGTGCCGAGCACGCGGTCCGTCTCGACCACGACGGCCTTGCCGCTGTACGACGCGGCGAGCGGCAGCGCTCCGCGGTGGCCGAGCTGCACGTTCATGCCGAGCCTCTCAAGCCGTGTCGCGAGGTCGATGAGCAGCGGCTCCGAGTCATCCGGAACGTCGTCGGCCGACGCCTCGATCTCCGCCGCCTCCTCGAGCACCTGCGCGAGCGCGACGATGCCGTGGCGCATACGCGACGGGTCGATGTCTTCGGGGCGGAAACACGAAACGATGTCCATCGCGCGCCGGGCGCGGGTCAGGCCGACGGCGAGCATCCGCTCGCCTCCCGGCTCGCCGAGCGCACCGAACGACGACAGCAGCCGGCCGTGCGGAGTGCGCCCGTAGCCGATCGAGAAGATGACGCGGTCGCGGCTCTGCGCCACCGCCTCCTCCAGAGTGACGACGGTGAACGGTTCGGGCCGGTCGCCGAGGATGAAGTCGGCCAGTTCCTGGCGCTTGGCGGATGCCGCCAGCACGGCGTGCTGCACCCGCACCGCATGCTTCGGGCTGGCCGTCACCACCATGAGCGACTCGCGCGAACGGTTCAGTGCGTGGTCCAGCACGAGCTCGGCCACGCGAGCGACCTCGGCGTCGACGCTTTCCACGGTTCCGGTGTCGCCGTCCGGCATGCCGTGGCCGCCGCGCACGTAGCTGAGGGTGAGGCTGGCGTGTCCGAGATAGCTGCCGGCCCACGGCAAGGACTCGATCTGCCCGCCGTAGAAGCGGCGGTTCACGAGCTCGGCGAGGTCATCGCCCACCGACCGGTAGCTGCGCGTCAGCGTGTACACCGGTAGCAGGTCGGCTAGCCGGGCCAGTGCAGACGAATCGTGCCAGGCATCCACGTCACGAGGTTCGGGTTCGACGGCGACCGGCTGGCCGGCATCCGTCACGGCGATGCGGAACGGCGACGGCGTCTGGGTCACCGGGTCGCCGAACGCCACGACCTGGCGGGCGCGACGAAGAGCGCCGATGTTCTCGGCCAGGGTGCAGGCTCCGGCATCCACCAGCACGACGGTGTCGAACGCCATCGACGGCGGCAGGGATGCCACGTCGTACGGTGATGCGAGCCACACCGGTGCCAGCACGCGCCCGAGTTGCGGCGCCCGCTCGGCCAGCACGGCAGGGGTGACGGATCCGTTCTTCAGCATGCGGCGCAGGGCATCGGCCTGCTCCGCGTTGTCGGCCAGCGCGATCTTCCACTGCACTGCCAGCTGCGCGGCGAGCAGCTGGCCGGTCGCGGAGGCGTGTGCCTGGTCGACGAGCCGGAAGTCCGCCTCGAGACGGTCCAGCACACGCGTGTTGGCACCCAGCAGTGCGCGGTCGTCGGCGAGCAGGGTCTCGAGCACGGACTGCCACCACGCCAGCTCGAGCTCGGCAGCCACGTTCTCGCTCGTGACGTGCCGGGCGGACATGTCCGAGAGCAGCGGGTCGAGCCTCAGCTCGCGCAGCCGGGTGAGGAGCGCGGTGCGCTCCTGCAGGTTGACCAGCACCTCGGACTCCACCGCGAGGCCGCCCAGCATCTGCGTGAGCTCTCCGAGCGGCATCAACGTGAGCGAGTCCTTCGTGCGCGCCCTGCCGAGCGGAACATCCAGGCTCATCAGGTCTTCCGAGACCTTCTGGTACGCGACCTGCACGTCGGCGACGCCGACCGGCACGCGGGGCGGGGCTCCGGCATCCGCGAATCGGTTCCACAGCTTGCGCTGCTGCTGGATGCGCCGCAGTGACTCGTTCAGGTCGGCTACGTGACCGCCGGGTCGCACGTACTCCAACGCGAGCTTGCGCAGGCGGCGCCTGGTCGCGCCCGACATCGTGGGGCTGTCGCGCCGGTTCGACGTTGCGGTGATCAGTTCGTCGAGCGGGCGATCGAAGACGGCGGGCAGGAACCGGTCGAGCGTCTCGCGCAGGTCGGCCAGCAGCCGCAGATAGATGCCGAGCTCGGCGATGTTCTCGAACGGCCGCAGCCTGGTGCCCTCGATGAGCGCGGTCGAGCGGTCGATGAGTCTCGGCACCTCGATGCTGCTCAGCCGTTTCGCGAGGGTATGTGCCGCCGTCGCCTCGGCGGTCGAATGGAAGTCTGCGCCGTACCACGGCGAGTCGTTGGGCCCATAGCGGAACTCACCGAGCGCCGCCGCCTTGCGCAGGATCGTGGCCGCTTCTGTGCGGTCATGCGCGAGCGCGACGATGGATGCCCGATCGAGCCGTGCCTTCGTGCGCGGCGGCGAGGGCAGCAGAGCCAGCCGGGCGAGTTCGCCGAGCGCGTCCAGCACGCTGACGCCGAACGCCGGATCGGGTGACGTCAGCGCGCCCCGGTAGTCCAGCAGCACCCGGCGCAGGCGCACGAGCGCGTCGTCCACCTCGGCGACGTTGGGCTTCGTGGTCTTCTCGTTGCGTGTGATGGACCGGATCAGGTCGCGGCGAACGGAACGGGTCGCCACGGCAGCCCCGCCCAGTCCGACCTGGTCGAGACGGTGGGCGATGGCATCCAGGCTGGACCGACGCGGACCGATCACGAGCACCCGGCGGTTGCGGGAGACGAGCGCGCCGATGGCATCCACGATCGTCTGCGTCGCGCCGGTGCCCGGCAGGGTCTTCACGACGATGGAGTTGCCGCTGGCCACCTGGGCGACGACGCCCTCCTGCTCGGGGTCGGCATCCAGCAGAAGGGTGTCGATCGAGGGTGGACGGTTGTCCTGGGGAACGACCTCAGCGGGCGAGAACGCGGACTCCACACGGTCTTTCGCCGCAGGGTTGCCTGCGAGTGCGAGCAGTACGTCGTGCTCGAAGTCGCCGAGGTCTTCGGTCATGCTGTGCGCGACGTCGGCGAAAGACGACACGACCAGCCGCGGCTGCACCGTGAACGACTCGACGTGGCTGGTCAGCGAGCGCAGCCGGTCGATCACCGGCTGCGGCTTGAACACGCCGTTCGTCTCAGCGAGGGCGACGAAGGCCTCGGCGTCGAGCACTATGCGGAACTGGTCGTGCAGAGCGCGCTTCAGCTCCGGGTTGAGGAACGTCTTGCCCCGCAGCTTGAGCTCGAAGTCGCGGCCGTAGCGCCGGATGGCGACCGGCCGCAGCAGCACGGGCGCGTTGTACTCGTCTGCTCCGTTGCGCCAGCGTGCCAGACCGATACCGAGGTGTACGGCGTCGATACCGCGCACGGCGCGCAGCTCGATGCCCTTCGCGGTGATGGCGCCGGCCGCGGCCTTTGCGGTGCGCAGCGCGATGTCGTCGCGGATGAGGCTGGAGAGCAGCGTGCGATCGCCCGTGATGAACTGCGGGAGTCCGCCCGGATGCGTGGAACTCAGTTCGATGCGCGTGCGGGGCGTGTCGACGAAGTGCAGCAGCGGCGACGGGCCGCCGATCGCCGCCACCTCGTCGCGCCATTGCGCCCATACGGGCTCGGCGATGTTGCCGGGAGACACGTTCGGATCGCCGAGCGTCACCGTGTACGGACCCGTCGCGCTACGCGGGTCGAGAGCGTCGTCTTCCAACGCCTCCAGCGACGTGTAGTCCACGTCGCGTCGCTTCTCGGGTCTCCGCACACCGGAAACCCTATGCGGCGCATGCTCGGATGCGGGTGAGGCAAGGCCGTTTCTGCGGCATCCGGCGGGGTGCGTCGCGGGCGGCGGCAGTTCACGGCGTCCCCGCGTCAAGGGCCTGTACCGGCCGATTCCGCCGACGTAGGCTCCACTCATTCGAAGCGGCGCCACTCGGCGTCGCGGGTGCGTCGGAGTTCTGATGTGCCCGACACCTTTCGACGTGCGATGAGGAGCAGTCATGAGCAAGCGCAACGAGATCGTCGAACTCGCCAGCAGCAATCCGATCAAGATGCTGAACGGATGGGGCATCCGCAGCGAGCACGCCTACATCGCGGCGTTCGTCTCGCTCGGCCTCGTGTTCCTGAGCTGGATCGTCTCGCGCGTCAAGAAGGACGAGCGCTCGCAGTCCGACCGCTGGGGCATCTTCATCGGCGAGTGGGTGGCGACGCTGTTCGCGCTGGGCGTCGCGCTGCGCCACGAAGAAGACGACTGACGCTACGCGACCCGGAGCTCGACGCCGTGCTTCCACACCCGGCGCACGAGCGGCACGCCCGGGCGATACGCGAAGTAGACGTGGCTCGGCGCGTCCAGCAGCACGAGGTCGGCACTGGCTCCGGGCGTGAGCCGGCCCACGTCGTCACGGCGCAGTGCTTTCGCACCGCCGGCCGTCGCGGCCCAGAGCGCCTCGTCGGGCGTCATCCCCAGCTCACGCACGGCCAGCGCGATCACGAACGGCATCGACGAGGTGAAGCAGGAGCCGGGGTTGCAGTCGCTGGCCAGCGCGAGGGTGACGCCGGCCGCGAGCAGGGTACGGGCATCCGGGTAGGGATGCCGCGTGCTGAACTCCACACCGGGCAGCAGCGTGCAGACCGTGTCGGAGCCGGCGAGCGCGGCCACATCGTCGGGTGAGAGGTAGGTGGCGTGATCGACGCTCGCGGCATCCGCCTCCACCGCGACGCGAACTCCGTCGCCGACGCCGAGCTGGCCGGCGTGGATGCGCGTTCCTAGGCCTCGGGCGCGGCCGGCGGCGAGGATGCGCGCCGCTTCGTGCGCCGTGAACGCGCCCTCCTCGCAGAAGACGTCGATCCAGCGCGCGTACGGGGCGCAGGCATCCAGCATGTCTCCGACGACGAGGTCGACGTAGGCGCCGCGGTCGTCCGCGAACTCCGGCGGTACGACATGCGCCCCGAGGAACGTGACCTCCTCCGTCACCTCGGCGGCCAGGCGTGCCAGGCGCTCCTCGTTCTCCACATCGAGGCCGTAACCGGTCTTCACCTCGAACGTGGTCGTGCCCTGCGACGCCAGCTCGCGCTCGAACCGAAGCAGGGTGGCGCGCAGCTGCTCGTCGGAGGCGGCACGTGTCGCCGCCATCGTGCTGCGGATGCCGCCTGCCGCGTACCGCTCCCCCGCCATGCGGGCGACGAACTCCGCGGACCGGTCGCCCGCGAAAGCGAGGTGGGTGTGGCTGTCGACAAAACCGGGGATGACCGCGCGACCACCGGCATCCACCCGCTCCACGTCGCCCTGGAGCAGGCGCGCGACCTGCGGGGCGGCGTCGGCCTGCGGACCGGCCCACACGACTTCACCGTCGCGCGCGATCAGCGCGGCGTCGGGCACGGCACCCAGCGCGTCGCCCTCACGTGCTCCGCGGGCGTGCGGGTCGTTCGTCACGAGCAGGCCGATGCCGTGCAGGAAGAGCGTGCTCATCGGTGCGGTTTCGACAGGCTCAACCGGCGGGAAGTGGTGCTCACCCCTCAAGCATGGGGATGCGCAGTCCGCGTTCGCGTGCAACCTCGGCGGCGCGTTCGTAACCCGCGTCGACATGGCGCATGACGCCCGTTCCCGGGTCGTTCGTGAGCACCCGCTCGATCTTCTGCGCGGCGAGGTCGGTGCCGTCGGCGACGACCACCTGCCCCGCGTGGATCGAGCGACCGATGCCCACGCCGCCACCGTGGTGGATCGACACCCAGGTGGCGCCCGATGCGGTGTTCAGCAGCGCGTTCAGCAGCGGCCAGTCGGCGATGGCATCCGAGCCGTCTTTCATGCCCTCCGTCTCGCGGTACGGAGATGCCACCGAACCGGAGTCGAGGTGGTCGCGGCCGATCACGATCGGCGCCGAGATCTCACCGGATGCCACGAGCTCGTTGAACCTCAGGCCCGCCAGGTGGCGCTCCTTGTAGCCGAGCCAGCAGATGCGTGCGGGCAGCCCCTCGAAGTGCACCTTCTCGGATGCCTTGGTGATCCACCTGCGCAGCTTCTCGTCGTTCGGGAACAGCTCGAGGATCGCGCGGTCGGTGACGGCGATGTCGGCCGGGTCGCCGGAAAGCGCCGCCCAGCGGAACGGCCCCTTGCCCTCCTCGAACAACGGGCGGATGTGCGCGGGCACGAACCCGGGGAACGCGAACGCCCGGTCGTAGCCGCCCAGCTGAGCCTCCGCGCGGATCGAGTTGCCGTAGTCGAAGACCTCCGCGCCGGCATCCAGGAATCCGACCATCGCCTCGACCTGCTTCGCCATGGATGCCCGCGCCTTCGCAGTGAACCCCTCGGGGTCGGCTTCGGCGGCGTCGTGCCACTGGTCGACGGAGACGCCCTCCGGCAGGTAGCTGAGCGGGTCGTGCGCGCTGGTCTGGTCGGTAACGATGTCGATCGGCACGCCGCGGCGCAGCAGCTCGGGGAACACCGTGGCTGCGTTCCCGACGAGTCCGACCGAGAGCGGGCGGCGCTCGTTCTTCGCGGCGCTGACACGAGCGATCGCGTCGTCGAGATCGTCCGTGAGTTCGTCGAGGTAGCCGTGGTCGACGCGGCGCTGCAGGCGCGCGCGGTCCACGTCGACGATGAGCACGACGCCCTCGTTCATCGTGACCGCCAGGGGTTGGGCGCCGCCCATGCCGCCGCATCCGCCGGTCAGGGTGAGCGTGCCGGCCAGGGTGCCGTTACTCTGCTCATTTCCCCCGCCCTTGCGGGCGGCGATCTTGTCGGCGGCTGCCGCGAACGTCTCGTACGTGCCCTGCAGGATGCCCTGGCTCCCGATGTAGATCCAGCTGCCTGCGGTCATCTGGCCGTACATGGTCAGCCCGGCGGACTCCAGCTTGCGGAACTCGGGCCACGTCGCCCAGTCCGGAACGAGGTTGGAGTTGGCGATGAGCACGCGGGGCGCCCACTCGTGCGTACGGAACACGCCGACCGGCTTGCCGGACTGCACGAGCAACGTCTCGTCGGCATCCAGCGTCTCCAGCGTGCGCACGATCGCGTCGAACGCCTCCCAGCTGCGGGCAGCGCGGCCGGTACCGCCGTACACGACGAGGTCCTCGGGACGCTCGGCGACCTCGGGGTCGAGGTTGTTCATGAGCATGCGCAGGGGCGCCTCGGTCTGCCACGACTTGGCGCGCAGCGTCGTGCCGCGCGGGGCGTGGATGGGCAGACGGTCGTTCATGGTGTTCTCCTTCGGTTGCATCCGCTGAAAACAGGCAGATCTCGGCGGAACAGGCACATGTGGCCTGTTCTCAAGCGGAGAGCGCGACCATGCCTGTTTTCCGGATGCCGATGATCGAGTGGTCGGGGCGGCGAGAGTGGCCGAGACGGCACTGGGGATGAGGTGGGTGTCATCGGAGAGGGCCCGTCACGGATTCGACCGCGGTGAGGATGCGACCGCTGGCCACGAGCGCGACGGCCGCCTCGATCTCGGCCGACAGCATCCGGTCGGGGCCCGGTCCTGCGACACGGGTCCGCAACACGTCTCGAGCTGCCGCGGTCGCCGCGCCCGGCTGCAATGGCGCTCGCAGATCGAGCGAGCGGGCGGCCGTCAGCAGCTCGATGGCGAGCACCCGCGTGAGGCCGTCGATGGCGCGCCGCAGCTTGCGGGCGGCCGCCCAGCCCATCGAGACGTGATCCTCCTGCATGGCGCTGGACGGGATCGAATCGACGGATGCCGGCGCCGCCAGTCGCTTGAGCTCGCTCACGATCCCCGCGGCGGTGTACTGCGCGATCATCAGTCCGGAGTCGACGCCGGCGCGATCGGCGAGGAACGCGGGGAGGCCCTTGTTGCGCGAGACATCCAGGTGCCGGTCGATGCGGCGCTCGGCGATGCTCGCGGCATCCGCGACGGCGATCGCCAGGAAGTCGAGCACGTACCCCACCGGGGCACCGTGGAAGTTGCCGTTCGAGACGACACGGCCGTCGAGTGTGACGACCGGGTTGTCGACGGCGGATGCGAGCTCGCGGCCGGCGACAGCGCGGGCGTGCGCGATCGTGTCCCGGCCGGCACCGGCCACCTGCGGGCTGCAGCGCAGCGAATAGGCATCCTGAACCGTGGGGTCCTCCGGGCCGGCATGGCTCTTCACGATCGGTGACCCGGCGAGGATGGCGCGCAGGTTCGCGGCCGAATCGGCCTGGCCCACCTGCGGGCGCAGGGCCTGCAGGTCGGCGGCGAACACGGCATCCGTGCCGAGCAGCGCCTCCACGCTCATCGCGGCGGTGAGATCGGCGACCTTGTACAGCGCCTCGAGATCGGTGATCGCGAGCGCGAGCATCCCCAGCATCCCGTCCGTGCCGTTGATGAGCGCGAGGCCCTCCTTCTCCGCCAGCACGATCGGACGGATGCCCGCCTCGGCCAGCGCTTCCGCCGAGGGGACCACGTTGCCGGCGGCGTCACGCACCTCGCCCTCGCCGATCAGCGCGAGCGCGCAGTGCGCGAGCGGAGCCAGATCTCCCGAGCAGCCGAGCGAGCCGTACTCGCGCACGATCGGCGTGATGCCGGCGTTGAGCATGCCGGCGTATGCCCGCACGGTGGCCTCGCGAACACCGGTGCGTCCGGTCATCAGCGTCGAAAGACGCAGCAGCATGAGCGCACGGACGACCTCGCGCTCCACCTCGGGGCCGGACCCCGCCGCGTGCGAGCGGATCAGGCTGAGCTGCAACTGCTCGCGGTCGGAGCGCTGGATGTACGTGGTGGCGAGCGCGCCGAAACCGGTCGAGATGCCGTAGTGCGGCTCGGGGTCGTCGGCGAGCGCCTCGACCACGCGACGGGTCTCGGCGACGGCGGCGATGGCATCCGCATCGAGCACGACCCGGGCGTCGTGGCGCGCCACCGCGACGACGTCGGCGATGGAGAGGGGGCCGATTCCGACGGTCACCTCGCGAGTGAGAACGGGTGCTTCGGTGCTCATGAATCCATTGCACGACAGGCGGACTCTTCGGCGAGCGTTCGAAGGACGATCCACGTCCGGTATACCGGACTTGACCGTCGACTTCGGCGTATTATGGCGGGATGCCGGGCAAAGCTCCCGCCGCCGACGCCACGTTGCGCATCCTGCGGCTGATGAGTGAACAACGTGGTCCCGTCGCTGCTGCGACACTCGCGCGCACCCTCGCGCTGCCCCGCTCGACCGTCTATCAGCTGCTCGCGACGCTGACCGAGCACGGGTTCGTCATCCCGATCCCCGAGCTGAAGAAGTACGGCCTCGGAGTGGCCGCGTTCGAGCTCTCCAGCGGCTTCAACCGGCAGCAGCCGCTCACCCGCGTCGGGGCCCCCGTACTGGCCAGGCTGGTCGACGATCTCGGACTGAGCGGGCACCTCACCGTGCTGCTCGGGCGCGACGTGGTCTACCTCGTGGAGGAGCGGGCACCGCACGGCCCGTACCTCGTGACGGATGTCGGCGTGCGGCTTCCCGCGCACCTCACGGCGTCGGGCCTCGCCATGCTCGCGGGGCTGCCCGCCGCGCAAGTCCGTGCGCTCTATCCGGACCGTGGAGCGTTCACCACACGCACCGGCTCGGGCGTCACCACCTACCGGGAGCTGAGCGCCGAGCTGCGCGCGATCCGCGAGCGCGGCTACGCGCTCGAGGACTCCTCGGTGACGGAGGGGCTGCGGTCGATGGCCGTCGCCGTGCCCGACCACGTGGGGTGGCCTGCGGCATCGGTCGCCGTGACGTTCTCCGCGGAACGCGACATCGACATGGAGGCCACCGCCGCACGGATCGCGCGGGGCGCAGCGGAACTCGGCCGCCGCATCGGGGGCGGAGCCGCCGTGAGCGCACGTTCATAACTCCTGCAAACTGCCGACGAATCGCCGACTGCCCGGTCATGGTCGTGGTCGTATGCCGCGTTCACGACGAACTGCAGGAGTTGTGAACGGATGGGAGCGCGCAGGACGGCTCCACATCTCAGCGCTGCGCAAAGCCCGCGATGGCCTCCAGCACGACGAGGGCGGCGAGGCGCACCGTGCGGCCGTCCTCGGCGTCTCGCGTCGCATCCACCTCTGCGATGTCGATCGAGGTCACGCGCGGGTCGCGGGCGAGCAGGCGCACCGTGCGGCGCAACTGGTACGCGGAGAGCCCGCCTGGGATGGAGGCGGGGCAGGCGGGCGCGACTGCTCGGTCGCAGGCATCCACGTCGACGTCCACGTGGATCGGACCCCCTGCCGCCCCCGCGGTCTCGAGCGCCTCTGCGACGATCGTCTCCAGCGGCCGCTGCTCGAACTCGTCACGTCGCACGACACGGATGCCCGCCTCTCGCGCCCTCGTGTCGTAGAACTGTGAGTTGGCGAAGTCGGCGATGCCGAGCTGCACGGCGCGGTTACCGTCGAGGCCGGCTTCCAGCAGTCGCCGCACGGGTGACCCGTTGGAGACGCCGTCGCGCAGGTCGTGATGCGCGTCGATGGTGATGAGGCCGGCATCCTGCACACGGCTCTGCCCGGGGGCTGAGTCGCCGTCGCTCTGCGCCGTCCACGCCCCGAGCGCGACGCTGTACGTGAGCGCGTTGTCGCCGCCGAGCGCGATGACGAGCGAGCTGCGAGCGGATGCCCGCCGCACCGCCTCGATCGCTTCCGCCTCGCCGTCGCCGTCCGGCTCGGCCACGTCGCCGAAGTCGGCCACCGAGGGCCAGTCGACTCCCGCCGCGAACGTTCCGTAGCGCTGGATCGCGGCCCGGATCGATGCTGGCGTGGCGTTCGCACCCGTCGCCGAGAGCGAGGTGCGCCAGGTGGGAACGCCGATGATCCCCACGTCGACGCGGTCGGATGCCTCGAGCGAGTCGGCCATCGGCCATCGTCCTGCCCGCGGCCAGTGGGGGTCTTCGAAGAGCGTGGTCTCGGTCATGGGCTCACGCTATGCCTGAGAAGGCCGAGCACGTCGAGCCGCGGGAGAGGCCGTGTCCATCCGACCGGACACGGCGTTTTTTCCCGGAACTCTTGACTTTGGGCGCATCCGGGGTAGTGTATTCAACATGTTCGTTGATAAAGGATGTTGTTGAGAATGCAGCGGCCGACTTCCGGTGCCGCGCAGGACGAGGAGCGCCTTGACCGGGCGTTCCACGCGCTCGGCGACGCCGTGCGGCGCGCCATCATCGCGCGGCTGAGCCGTGGCCCTGCGACGGTGAACGAGCTCGCCGAGCCGTTCGGCATCACCGTGCAGGCGGTCTCGCGGCACATCCACGTGCTCGAAGAAGCCGGACTGGTCACCCGCACACGCGATGCGCAACGGCGTCCTGTGCACCTCAATCCCGGCGCGCTCGAAGAGCTCACGGCGTGGATCGACGGCTACCGGCTCGCGCACGAGCGTTCGTTCCGAGCTCTCGACAGCGTGCTGGCCGGCCTGCAGAACCCTTCTCGACGAACCGGCAACCACACAGAAGAGAACAAGCGCTGAGAGAACCGGCGCTCGATACAGAAGGAGAACCATCATGAGCAAGGAACTGACCATCGAGGCGCCCGAGGGCGTGCCGTTCATCGAGTTCACGAGGGAGTTCGATGCGCCGGTCGAGCGGGTGTTCCAGGCGCACGCCGACCCCGAGCTGGTCAAGCAGTGGAACGGCCCGCGGGGCTACGAGATGGATATCGCGGAGTACGACTTCACCACCGGTGGGCGGTACCGCTACGTTCACCGCGACACGCAGGGCAACGAGTACGAGTTCCGTGGTGTCTTCCACACCGTGCGCGAGAACGAGTTCGCCATCCAGACGTTCGAGTTCGGTGGAGTCCCCGACGTCGTGAGCATCGAATCGCTCGCATTCGAGTCGCTGCCCGATGGTCGCACCCGCCTGACAGGGCACGCGGTCTACCCGAGCCTCGAAGCCCGCGACGGCATGGTGTCATCCGGCATGGAGCACGGGATGCGCGACGGCTACGACAAGCTCGAGGCGCTCGTCACCGCCTGATCGGGTCGTGTGACGACGGAGGATGCACCCTCCGTCGCCACACGACTCTGCAGTCTCACTCGTCGGGGTGGATCACTACGCAGCATCGTCCCGGGCACGGCGCCAGTTCGGCACGGTCGGGGTCGTCTCCCGCCCCGCTCAGAATGCCGCGGACCAGTGCGTGGTTCATGCCGCAGACCAGCTCGGTCTGACGCTGAGCCACCTGATGGAACGGGCAGTTGCGCAGCACGATGTCCCCATCGTCATCGACGGCGGGCTCGTAGCCGCTCTCGCGCAGGCATCCGATCAGCTCTCCCCCACGACGCCCGGCCTCGACGCCCTCATCGACGGCTGCGCGGTTCAGCGCGGTACCGACGACGCCCGTCTCGTCGGTCTCGGCGGCGGTCGCGAGCAGCCTGGCCAGAAGCCCGAAGTCCCGCGGCGGCACGGTCACGGAGACCTCGCTCTCGGACCGCGCGTACTGTTTCGCCGGCCTGCCGGCGCCGGGCCCGGTGCGGTCGTTCTGCCTGGCATAGCTCACCTCGAGCAGCCCGACTTCGGCGAGCCGATCAAGGTGGTAGGCGGCGAGCGTTCGGCTGATGCCCGCCGACTCGGCCGCAGCGTCTCGGCCAACGGGCGCATCCTGACTCGCCACGAACTCGTAGAGCCGCTGCCTCACCGGATCGGCGAGCGCACTGATCCTCGTCAGCGACTCCGGTGGCTGCTGCGTTTCCATGCCACCATTCTATTGACAATCATCCTTGACAAAAGGTCTTCGTCGGACGAATCTAAAACCAGCGGATATTGGCAGTAGAGCCGGAGCGCCGACAGTTCGAGGAGGACGACCATGTGCGATGGGGCGGGACGACGATGAGCGGCGCGGCGATGCGACGGATGCCCGACCCGCTCACCGACGACCGCGATGGCAGCGCGCTCCGCGATTCGGAGCGCCCGGCCAAGGTGGCCCCGTTGCGGGTCGTGACCGCCGCGGACGAGCCGGATCTCGAGCGCGCAGAACTGGCGGCGAAGGAGTTCCTGCTGGCACTCGGCGTCTCGCTCGAGTCCGAGCACCTCCGTGCGACACCTGGTCGCATGGCCAGAGCGTGGTCCGAGATGTTCACACCTCGCCCGTTCGATCTCACGACGTTCCCGAACGAGGAGGGTTACGACGAGCTCGTGCTCGTACGGGACATTCCGGTCCGTTCCGTGTGCGAGCATCACCTGCTGCCCTTCACGGGCCGCGCCAGCGTTGCCTACCTGCCAGGCGAGCGCATAGTCGGCCTCTCCAAGCTCGCGCGCGTCGTCGAGTACTTCGCGTGCCGCCCCCAGACGCAGGAGCGGCTGACGAAGCAGGTCGCGCAGTGGCTCGACGAGCACCTGCACCCGCAAGCGGTCGGCGTCGTCGTCTCGGCCGAGCACAGCTGCATGACGCTCCGCGGCGCACTCGCCACGGGAACGAGCACCGTAACCTCTGCGCTGCTCGGGCGACTGCGCGACGACCCGCGCTCCAGGCAGGAGTTCCTCTCGCTCTGCGGCATAGCCGCCTGACACACCACCAGCCAACGCACCAGCCGCCGAAGGAGACGGACCATGAGCACACCAGAGCACGTCATCATCGCAGGCGGCGGCCTCGCCGGAGCGAAGACCGCCGAAGCGCTCCGCGAGCACGGCTATCGCGGGGAGCTGACGCTCGTCGCCGGAGAGAACCACCTTCCCTACGAGCGCCCACCGATGTCGAAGGACTACCTGGCGGGCAGGTCAACGCTCGAGGACGCCACGGTGCATCCCGCGGACTGGTATGCGAGCAATGACGTGACGCTGCTCACCGGCACCCGCGTCACGGATGTCGACGCGTCAGCACACGAGGTGCGTCTCGACGACGGCCGCTCGCTCGGGTACGACAAGCTGGTGCTCGCCACGGGGTCCGTTCCACGCCGGCTTCCCATCCCCGGCGCGGACGCGAAGGGCGTGCACATGCTGCGCACGGTCGATGACTCCGACGCGATCCGCGCCGTGTTCGGCGAAGGCCGCAGACTGGTCATCATCGGCGGCGGCTGGATCGGACTGGAGGTTGCCGCGGCCGCTCGGTCTGCGGGCACCGACGTCACCATCATTGAGGCTCTGGAGCTTCCCCTGCTTAATGTGCTCGGTCCCGAGGCTGCGACGGTGTTCGCAGACCTGCACAGGGCGAATGGCGTCGACCTTCGGCTCGGCGCGCGCCTCGTCGCGATCACGACCGACGGTGCAAGCGCGACGGGCGTCGAACTGGAGGGCGGCGAGACGATCGCGGCAGACGCTGTCGTGATCGGCGTGGGAGTCGCCCCCGACCTGGCCCTGGCGGAGTCGGCCGGCCTCGACATCGACAACGGTGTGCTCGTCGACGCCACGCTGCGCACCAGCGACGCCGACATCTACGCAGTCGGCGACATCGCCAACCACGAGCATCCGGTGCTCGGTCGTCGTGTGCGCGTGGAGCACTGGGCCAACGCGCTGAATCAGCCGGCCGCCGCGGCGGCATCGCTGCTCGGAGACGAGACCGCGTTCACCGAGCTGCCCTACTTCTACAGCGACCAGTACGACCTCGGCATGGAGTACATCGGGCACGCGCCGAGGGGCGCATACGACCGGGTACTCGTTCGCGGTGACCTGAAGGCGCGCGAGTTCGTGGCGTTCTGGGTCGGCCCTGACGACCGCATCCTCGCCGCGATGAACGTGAACGTGTGGGACGTGGTCGATCAGGTCAAGCCGCTCATCGCCGAGGGGCGGCGTGTGGATCCAGCCAGGCTCGTGGACCCCGCGGTGCCGTTCGCCGAGCTCTGAGGCGTCGCCGGTTACACCTCTGCGAGCACGTGCGGGCGTCGGTTGAGCGGCTCGACGCCGTCATCGGTCACGACCACGATGTCTTCAATGCGCGCACCCCACTCGCCCGGGAAATACACGCCGGGCTCGATGCTGAACGCCATGCCAGGCTCGAGAACGGTGGGGTTGCCGGCGACGATGTAAGGCTCCTCGTGCACCGAGAGGCCGATGCCGTGCCCGGTGCGGTGGATGAAGCGGTCGGCGAGGCCGGCATCCTGCAGCACGCGGCGAGCGGCCGCGTCCACACTCTCGGCCGTGACACCCGGACGCACAGCGTCGACGGCCGCCTGCTGCGCACGCTGGAGGGCGGCATAGGCATCCCGGATGCCTGCACTCACCTCGCCGGTCGCATAAGTTCGCGTGCTGTCGGAGTTGTAACCCAGTGCCGTAGGTCCGCCGATGTCGACGACGACGGTCTCGCCCTCACCGATCACACGGTCGGACACTTCGTGGTGCGGATCGGCACCGTTCGGACCGGACCCCACGATCACGAAGTCCGCCTCCGCGTGCCCCTCCCCCACGATCGCCGCGGCGATGTCGGCAGCGACCTCGCGCTCGGTGCGTCCCGGTCGCAGCCACTCGCCGACGCGGGCGTGCACTCGATCGATGGCGCTGCCCGCCTCACGAAGGGCTTCGACCTCCGCGGCATCCTTGACCATGCGCAGGCGGCGCAGCACCGGCGTCGCGAGCTCGGGCGAGGCATCCGCCGTCGAGGTCAGTGGAATCGAGTGCAGCGCGGGGGTCGCCTCGGAGAGTCCGAACCGGCGCACGACGCCGAGGCTCTTCAGAGCCAGCGCGTACGGGTCATCGCCATCGACCCAGTCGCGCACCTCGATCTCGAGGTCGCCGAGCGCCGACGCGCGCAGGGCGGCCAGCTCCATGCGCGGTGCGACGACGAACGGGGTTGCGGATGCCGGAATCACGAGCGCCGTGAATCGCTCGAACGTGCTGGCGCGCGAGCCGATCAGGTACTGCAGATCGGGCCCGGGTGTCACGATGACTGCGTCGAGGCCGGCGTCGGCGGCGAGCGCTGCCGCGCGATCCAGCCGGGAGGCGTAGACGGATGCGGCGAATCTCTGCCCGGGCTCTGCCATGATCCGAGCCTAGGAGGTCGTGCCGGATCCCGTTCACTTGGGCGACGGCCGCGACGCTAGGACAATGCGACCGCCGCGACGGATGCCGCCGACAGCACGAGTCCGGCCGCCTGTATCCGGCTCCATCGTTCCCCGAGCACGAAACGGGCGAGCAGCACCGTCACGGCCGGGTACATCGAGGTCAGCACCGCGACGATGACGAGCTCGCCGAGCCCGGTAGCGGAGAGGTAGCTGAACGCGGCGAGCCCGCCGAGAACACCGGCGATCGCGGGGAGGCGCAGGGCGGGGAGCATCGCCGTGGCGGGCGCCCTGCCGCGGTGGATCCTGATCAGGACAAGGGGAACGATTGCCAGACACGCCACCAGCTGCCCGCTGGCGACCGGCCACACACCCGACGACGTGCCGGAGCGCTCCAGGGCGATGAACAGCAGCGCGAAGGATGCCCCGGCCAGCGCTCCGTAACCCGCTCCGCCCGTGCGTGGCCGGATGTCGCCCGTGCCGGCTGCGGTAACGCTCGTACTGGGCCGGGTGTCGCTCGTCGTGGCCCGGGCGGCGTTGGAACGACGCCGGAACGGGAGCCCACTGGTCCAGGACACCAGGGCGACGGCGACGACCGCGGCCAGCACGCCGGCCAGGCCGAGCACCGTGAGCCGGTTGCCGATCGCCACGCCCACCACGGCCGGAATCACGACCGTGAGCACCCCGGAGACGGTGGCGACGATGCTCATCGAGCCGACCGCGAAGCCTTGATAGAGGGCCAGTGTTCCGGCCGCGCTGCCGACACCGCTCAACGCACCCCACAGCACGGCGGACGCGGTGGGCCCGCTGCCGTGCACGAACGCGAGAACGACGAGCGCGAGCAGGAACTCCGTCACGAGCGTGACGGCAGTGACGAGCATCACGGGTGTGCGACGGCTGGCGATGCCGGCCACGAAGTCGGAGGCGCCATACGCGATCGCGGCGATCAGGCCGAGTACAGCACCCATGGCATCCCGTCGTTCGCGATACGCCAGATGGTCTTGTGAAGTTCGGCGCGCTGCGCCTCCTTCGTCGTCGGGGTCACGGATGCCAACCTATCGGCGGCCAGCGACGCCGGGTGTCAGCGACGTGGCAGGGCCGGTATGAGAATGCCTCACCTGCCCGCGTCGTTGCCGCTCGCGCGCATCTCCTGCGGCGCCACTTCGCTTCAGGGGCGTCTTTCCGTCCCCAGATGCCGGGTCTGTGGGGTCATCAACAGGCCTGATCAGAGATGGTTTCCGTGGTCGTGGGAATGTCGGTGGTGTGGTGTTGGGTCGATGTATGGACGAGATCACCGAGCACCTGGCCGCAGCGGTTGCTGCTGCCCGGGCGGCGGTGACCGTGCCGGAGGTTCCGGGCCTGTCGGATGATCGGCTGCTGGCGACGATGGCGGAGGCGGAAGAGCTCGGCCGCGCGGTGGATGCGTTGCGGGTGGCGGTGGCGGCGGAGGTCGCGGAACGCTCCCGCCGCACCCTGGGCACGGAGCGGCTGTCCGCACGTCGTGGGTGTCGTACCCCGTATGAGTTGATCGCCCGGATCACCCAGGTGTCGGAGCGGACCGCAGTGAAACGATGCACCCTCGGTGAGGTGCTGCGACGCCGGGACACGATCACCGGGGAGATCCTGCCGCCGAAACTGCCGGTAGTGGCCTCCGCGGTCGCGGAAGGCCGGCTCGGCATGGACACTGCGACCGTGATCGCCGCTGCACTCACGGCGGTGGCCGGCCGTGCCGAACCGGGCGTGCTCGCCAACGCGGAGGAGGCCCTCGTCGCGTCGGCGGTCGGGGTGGATCAGGCCACCGGGGAGCAGGTGGCACCGTTCACCGCGGATCAGACCAGGATCGCCGCGATCCAATGGCAGGTCGCGTTGGACCCGGACGGTGCCGAACCCCGAGAGCAGCGGGCCATGGTCGAGCGCGGGTTCACCCGGGTCGGGAAACGGGGGGATGTGACCCGGTACCGGTTGGATGCGATCCCGGAACTGGTCGGGAAACTGGAACGGGTCCTGAGCGCCTACCTGTCCCCGAAAACCACCGGGGTGTTCCTCACCGAAGAACAACGCCTCGACGCCGAACTGAACGGGGACTCCCGCAGCGTGGGGCAGCAACGGCACGACATCCTGATGACCATCCTGGACGCCGCCGCCCGCAGCGCGGACACCCCCACCCTCGGCGGTGCCGCACCCACCATCCTCGTCTCCGTGACCGCGGAAGACCTCGCGTCAGGCACAGGTGCCGCGCGGGTGGACGGGGTCGAAGAGCCCCTCTCGATCAGCACGGCACGGCAGCTGGCCTGCACCGGCGGCATCCAGAAGGGATACTTCAACCAGAAGGGCCGGCTGGTCGCGTTAGGGGCACCGGACCGGTGCTTCACCCCACAACAACGGCGCGGCATCACATTGCGTGACGGCGGCTGCGTGATCACCGCGTGCGGGGTCCCCGCCGGATGGTGCGAGATCCACCACGTTGAAGAACACGCCCGTGGGGGCCCAACGCATACTGACAACGGCGTTTTCCCCATCGCACCCTGGAGACCTCCGGCTGGGAGATCACCATGCGCGACGGCGTCCCCTACCTGCGACCACCCGCCTGGATCGACCCCCACCAGGTGTGGCGACGCGCAGGCTAGACACGAACCCAACGACGACGACAGAAGACCGCGCGAGCACCCGATCGATAGATCGACGTGGCCGCGAACGTGGCGCGGCGAACGTCCCCTGATATCGCGTGAAGACCTTCACAGAACGAGACCCGCGCTGCTTGCCCGTGTTCGCGAGGCGACGACCGGGCACCGCGGCCGGCATAGCTTCGACGCGAGCGAAATCACGCCGTGCCCGAACGCACAATGGGAGGCTGCTGGGAACACGGATGCGTACCATCCGAGTGTGCTGCTCCCCAGGGACACCGCGTCGGCAGGCATTGCCCGGACCGACACTGCGCCGGCCGGCGCTGCGACGAGTATGACGTCGGCCGAGACCGCGCTCGATCGTGCCCGCTCCTGGATGAGCCGGGCACGGGCATCCCACCTCTGGCTGTGGCTCGCGTTCGCCTTCGTGCACGTCGCGATCACCGCGACCGTGCTCTCGCTCGATCAGCACAAGTACCTCGGCGACGTGCACACCATGTACCTTCCGTGGGCGCACCACGTGTTCGCCGGTCACGGAATCGTAGGCATCGACTCGCGCTGGGTGTATCCGATCGCCGCCCTCGTTCCGGTGCTGGCGCCCATGCTGTTCGGCGCGCACGCCTACGGCTTCGCCTGGATGGTGATGGTGACAGGGCTGGACGCCGCCGTCATCGCGATGCTCACGCATCGCCCGAGCCGCCGCCGCTGGAACGCCGCCTGGTGGTGGCTGGCCTTCCTGCTGCTGCTCGGCCCCATCGCGCTGACCCGCATCGACTCCGTCTCGGTGCCGATCGCGATCGCCGGGCTCCTCTGGCTGAGTACGAGGCCGCGCGTCGCCGTCGTGCTGCTGACGATCGCGACCTGGATCAAGGTGTGGCCCGTCGCGCTGCTGGCATCGTTGCTTCTGGATGCCCGCCACCGTCTCCGCACCATCGTGATCGCCCTGGCTACGACAGCCGCGATCGTCGCGGTCCCGCTGGCGTTGGGCGCCGGAACCCGGCTCTTCAGCTTCATCGGCACGCAAGACGCCCGCGGCCTGCAGATCGAGTCGCCCGTGGCATCCGGATGGCTGTGGGCGGCCGCGCTGCGCGTGCATCCGTCCCGCGTGTTCTACAGTCGCGCGCTCAACACGTTCGAGGTGTCGGGACCGGGCAGCCAGATCGCCGTGCACCTCATGACGCCGCTGCTGCTCGTCGCGCTGGTGGCCGTGATGGCGCTCGGGCTCTTCGCGGCCGTGCACCGCGACGCGAAGGCCCTTCCCGCACTGATGCTCGCGATGGTGCTCGCGCTCATGCTGTTCGACAAGGTGCTCTCGCCGCAGTATGTCACCTGGCTGGCGGCGCCCATCGTCTACGGACTCGTTCAGCAGCCGCGGCGCTTTCGCTTTCCCGCGCTCGTCGGCCTCGCGGTCGCTGCGCTCACGCAGGCGTTCTACCCGTGGATCTACGACCTCGTCATCGACGCGAACCCAGCGGCGCTCGCGCTGCTGACCGCGCGCAATATCGCCCTCGGCGCGCTGTTCGTGTGGGCGCTCGTGCGGCTCTGCCGGGCGCGTTCACGCACCGCGGATGCCGTCCGGCCCCGCCTGCTCAACGCTCGCGCTACACGTATCGGCATCCGCGCCACGATAAAGCAGTAGCGGATGCCGGTACGTGTAGCGCAAGGACGTCACGGGACCATCGAGCCGCGCAGCAGACCACCCGTTCGATACGCAGCTTCGCCGCTCAGTCGGCGATGACCGGCAGCCCCGCAGCGAGCTCCGCGAAGACCGCGTCCGCGGAGTCGAGCGTCGCGAGAGGGCTCGCCTGGCCCAGCCACAGCGACTGCAGCTCGCCCTTGCCCTGCGCGCCGGCCGCTGCGCGGAAGCGCCCGGTGAGCCAGTTCTGCGCGGGGAACGGTGCGATGGCATCCGCCTGCTCGATTGTGCGCACGGCGAGATTCGACGCCCCACGGGAGAGCCGGCCGCTCATCGCCCTCGTGAGCACGCTGGCGTGCGCAGGCGTCGACTCGATCGCGGCCCGGTGCGCGTCGTTCGCGGCTGACTCCCTCGTGTGCAGGAACGCGGTTCCGACCTGCACACCGTCGGCGCCCAGCGCGAACGCCGCCCGCACACCACGCCGATCCGCGATGCCTCCCGCGGCGATCACCGGGACATCCACGGCGTCACGAACCTGAGGTACCAGGGCGACGAGTCCCACGAGCGAGCGCTCCGCCGGCTCGAGGAACGCCACCTTGTGCCCGGCGGCCTCTGCGCCGGTCGCCACGATCGCGTCGACACCACCATGCTCCAGCGCCACCGCCTCGTCGACCGTCGTGGCTGAGCCGATGACCGCGATCCCTCTCTCGTGCGCCGCTTCCAGGATGTCGCGCCCGGGCACCCCGAACACGAAACTGAGTGCAGCGGGACGGGCATCCAGCGCCGCCTGCAGTTGCTCCTCGAACGGCGGCAGGTAGCGCGCGGGGGCATCCGGAACCTCGAGCCCGACCTCGGCGAACAGCGGTCGCACCGCTTCGGCCGCCCGGGCGTATTCGGCCGGGTCCGGGTCGCGCTCGGTTCCCGTGGGCAGCCACAGGTTGAACGAGAACGGGCGCGAAGTCGCCGCGCGCAACTCGTCGGCGGTGTGCAGGATGCGATCGGCGTCGTATCCGTACAGCCCGTACGACCCGAGGCCGCCGAACTCGCTCACTCGTGCGGTGAGCTCGACCGACGAGAGCCCGCCGAACGGTGCGAGCACGATCGGCGCCTCGATGCCCAGCCTGCGGGTGAGCGTGTTCGAGGGCTTCGCGTTCGAGGCCAGGGAATCGATGGTCGGCGAGTTCATGAGTGGGCTCCTCGGTCTAGACGTTCCGCTGCGATCGTACGACCGGCGCGGCGCGTGCTCTTCTGATAAAAAGGATATTGTTCCGCTTTAACCCGATGGGCAGGCATCCGTGAATCCCGCACTCGCCACGCAGGTCGCCGTGACATTCACCTGGCTGGGCCTCGTGCTCGGCATCTCGTTCCTCGAGGCACCACTCAAGTTCCGGGCTCCCGGCCTGTCGATCGAGGTCGGCGTCGGCATCGGCCGCCTCGTGTTCCGGGCACTGAATACGGTCGAGGGCGTTGCCGGAGTGGTGCTCTTGATCGTCGTACTGCTGCAGGGAGCGACCGCTGTGCCGGTCTCCCTGACCCTCGTGATCGCCGTGCTCGTGGTGCTCGTGCTGGGCGCGCTCGTGCTGCGCCCGCTCATGGACCGGCGTGTGACCACCGGACGCACAGCGGAACGGATGCCCCGCCACACCATGCACTTCACGTACATCGCGCTCGAAGCGCTGAAGGTCGCTCTTCTGGTGGCCATAGGAGTGGTGGGGCTGGCGACGGCATAGCACCGCGTCATCGCGAACGGCGCAGCTCACGCCGAACGGCCGAGGCGGACCACGCAGAGGTCCGGCTGCACGAACGGCAGCAGAGTCGCGGTTCGCGGCACGGTGCTGCCGCCCCGGTCCGATCCCCGTTCACCCTCTGCGGGACCGGCGGCGAGCATGCGTTCGACCAGCCCCTGGTGTACGGCGCACACCACGTCGGGTCGCTCGCGGGCGGCCGCCCGGAACGGGCACTCGTGCATGAGGATGTCGTCACCCACCGCCTCTGGCGCGAACCCGAGGGAGTCGAGCGTATCGACGAGGTCATCGACGGAATCTGTGTGCATCCCTCCACGGCCTTTCCCGGCCGATTCACCGTTCGCCACCGAGCCGCCACTCGCCGCGGATGCCCTCGCCCGCTGCTCCATCGCGTCGGCCCATCGCTCACCCGCCGCCACGGCGGCGGAACGCCCGCGCCGACGCGGATGCCCAACGGCCGGCGCCGGGTCGGCCAACGCGTTCGCGAGCACCTCGATGAGCTGCTCACGGGCATCCGCCGCACGAAGCGACGCGCTCAAGGCGTAGACCACCCGGGGTCTGCCCGGCCGGTTCTCTCTTGCGGTGCGGCGCTGCACGAGCCCCGCTGTCTCGAGCTGATCGAGATGGAACCGCGCGGTCGTGATGTGCACGCCGAGCGTGTCGGCGATCGCCTTCGCGTCCAACGGATGCCGCGATCGGGCGAGCACGTCCAGAACGCGTCGCCGCGCGGCCGGCTCCGTCGAGCCGGCGACGAGTTCTGCCGCGCTGTCGCCCGTCATCTCTCCGCCACCGCTCCGTCCGGATGCACACCACGACGGTACTCGATGGCGTCGGGAGCCTCGCGACGCCCGATGCTCTCGAACTGGCTCCCCGAGCGGCCGTCGAGCCGCCGATGGATCGATCCGGCGATGCGGGTGGCCTGCAGCTTCGCCCGTTCGGCGACGGGTCCGGCGAAGAGGTCGTCGACGGTCGAGGCCCACAGCGCGAGCCAACGATCGAAGTGCTCCTCGTTCAGCGGATGCTTCGCGTGCAGCACGTAGTGCAACTGCAGCGCATTACGCCGGTAGAGGCCCGCGTTGAAGAGCACGGTCTGCCAGAAGTCGCACATGATCGGCAGGTGGTGGTCGAGATCCATGTGGGCGACGTCGGTGAAGATGTGGCCGATGAGATCGTCCTCGAACGCCCGCATGTAGAACGTGCGAACAAGGGTCGCGATGTCGTCGCGGTCCGCGAGATCACGCGGTGCGGGTGTCGCCGTCATGTCGTCCAGGCTACGCCATTGAACGGATGCTCGTGCTTTTTATTCTCCCGTGCCCGTCTCACGCTCATACCGCTCGCGCCATGTCGTGTTCATCGGGAAGAGCCCGTCGAGGCTCTCGCCCTCGGCAACGCGGTGGGCGATCCAGGCATCCCGACGTTCCTGCTCGGCGGCTTGCGCGGCCACCTCATCGGCCAGCTGCCGCGGGATCACGATGACGCCGTCGCCATCGCCCACGATCACGTCGCCCGGGCGCACCGCGGCCCCGCCGCAGGTGACGACCACGTCGGACTCCCATGGCACGTGCCTGCGCCCGAGCACTGAGGGGTGCGCGCCTTTCGCGAAAGTGGGGATGTCGAAGGATGCCACCTGCTCGGCATCGCGCACTCCCCCGTCGGTGACGATGCCCGCGGCACCGCGACTCTGAGCCCGCAGCGCGAGCACGTCGCCCACGGTGCCGGTTCCTCGCTCGCCGCGCGCCTCGATCACGATGACCTCGCCCGGATTCACCGTGTCGAACACCCGCTTCTGTGCATTGAACCCGCCGCCGTGCTCCGCGAACAGGTCGGGCCGGAACGCCACGAACCGCAGCGTGCGGGCCACGCCGACCATGCGAGCTCCTCGTCGAAGCGGCAGCGCGCCCTCGATGAAGATGTCCGTGTAGCCGCGGCTCCGGAGAGCGGCGCTGAGGGTGGCGACCGCGGCGTCGTTCAATGTGGCGAGCAGCTCGACGGAAAGCGGCTCGATCGTGGTGTCTTCGGTGCTCATGGGCTTTCCTCCGTGGAGAGCGTCGGTGGCGGATGCCAGTGGTGCAGCAGCGCGGGTGCCCGGCGTCAGTAGCTCGCTCGCGGTGTCGTGCCACCGGCATCCGGTTCCGTCGCACAGAACCGGTCGGCCAGTGCCTCGGATGCCCTGGCAAGCAACGCGACATCGGCGGCGACGAACACGAAGCGGGCACCGGCATCCAGATAGTGCTGCGCCATGTCGAGGTCGAACGCGTTGACGCCGACGGGACGCCCTGCTGCCGAACCCGCACGGATCACGTGCTCGACGGCCGTGATGACGTCGGCGTGGGTCTGCTGCCCGAGCAGGCCCATGGACGCGGAGAGGTCGCTCGGGCCGACGAACAGCGCATCCACGCCATCCACGCCGACGATGCCCTCGAGGTTCTCCACCGCCCTCGTCGACTCGATCTGCACGGTCAGCGACACGTGCTCGGCGGCGTTTCCGAGGTATCCCTCGACGCGGTTCCACCTGGCACTGCGTGCGAGCGAACTTCCGACGCCCCGAACGCCACGCGGCGGATAGTGCACTGCGCGCACGACCTCGGCCGCCTGCTCGGCGCTGTCGACCATGGGCACGATGAGGTTCTGCGCACCGAGGTCGAGGTACTGCTTGATCAGCACCGTGTCACCGAACGGCACCCGCACCATCGGTGTGATCGGGTACGCGGCCATGGCCTGGAGCTGCAGCTGGATGCTCGCCAGCGTGTTCGCGGAGTGCTCGCCGTCGATGAGCAGCAGGTCGAGCCCGCTGCCGGCCGCGATCTCCGCGATCAAGGGGCTCGCCGACACGACCCACATGCCCGCCAGCGGACGCGGAGCCTGCGCCAGCACCTGCGGCAGCGTGGAGGCAAGCGTCATTCGAACCGGCATGTCACCTCTCCCATCCCGCGCTCCCCCGCGCGATACCGTGCGCGCACGAGGTCGCCGCGTCTCACCCACATCGGTCTGGTGAATGACCCGGCGAGCACGAGTTCGCCGGCGGCCAATCCCGCAGCGTGCTGCGCGAGCTTGCCGGCCAGCCAGGCGACTCCGAGAGCCGGATGCCCGAGCACGCCCGCCGCGACGCCGGTCTCCTCGATCTCACCGCTCCGGTCGAGCACCGCCGCGACCCACGGCAGGTCGATCTCGCCCGGTGCCACCCGCACGTCGCCGACGACCATCGCACCCAGCGCGGCGTTGTCCGCGATCGTGTCGACGATGGTGCGACCCTCCAGCTCGAGATGCGAGTTGAGGATCTCCAGGGCCGGCACGACGTATTCCGTCGCGTCGAGAACGTCGTCCACGGTGCATCCGTCACCCGACAACGGCTTGTTCAGCGCGAACGCCAGCTCCACCTCGATGCGCACGTTCGAGAACGCGTCGAACTCGACCGTCGATCCGGATGCGTACACCTGGTCGTCGAAGATCACACCGTAGTCGGGCTCGGTGATGCCCGTCGCCGCCTGCATCGCCTTCGACGTCAGACCGATCTTGTGACCGGCGACGGTGCGACCGGCGTCGATGCGACGCTGCGCCCATAGGCTCTGAATCGCGTAGGAATCCTCGACCGTCATGTCGGGGTTGCGCGCCGTCAGCCGCGGCAGGATGCTCCTAGCTTGGTGCGCCGCGAACAGTTCGTCGGCGATCGCCTCGCGTCGGTCGGAATCCATCGCAGCTCCACATCCTCGTCGGCCGGGTGCTCCACAATCGTATACGATCCGGGCGGACGGGTCTGATGTCATGCGGTTGCGGGATCGAGCGCCTTCCGTTCAACGACATGCCCTTGTGCCAACTCGACAGTCTCGCCGCCCGGGAAGCGGATACGCCCGCTCGTGCCCGCAGGCAACGTCGCCTCCACTTCGAGCTCGCCGACGTCGAGGCGCCATGCCACCTCGATGCGTCCCTGCGGCGAGTCGAAGTGCCCGCGGGCGAACGAAAGCCCGCCTCCGACGACCGGCGCCATCTCGATGCGCCGCCAGGCCACGTCGCACTCCGCCTGTCGAAGGCCGAGCACGTGCGTGTGCAGAAACCTGACGACAGCGCCCTTGCTGTAGTGGTTGAGCGAGTCGTGCGCCGCACCGTCGTCGGTAATGCCGTCCCAGTCCTCCCAGATCGTGGTGGCCCCGCGGTCGAGCATGCCCAGCCAGGACGGCGACGTGCGCTGCAGCAGAACGGAGTAGGCGACATCCGGATGTCCGGTGTCGGCGAGCACGGGCAGCAGGTCCGCGGTCGACAGGAACCCCGTCGCCAGGTGATCGTCCGCCTCGTGTATCAGCTCCACGAGACGGTCTGCCGCCGCGGCACGGAGCGCATCCGGGATCAGCCCGAACGCCAGCGCCCTCACGTAGGCCGCCTGCGTGTCGGCCACCGTGCGCCCGCGTTCGTCGAGGAACTCGTGCTGCCAGGCATCCTTGATCCGCGGCGCCAGCTCGCGATAGCGGGCCGCGTCGTCGTCGCGGCCGAGCAGCGTGGCGATCTCGGCGAGCCGTGAGACCGATTGGAACAGGTAGGCCGTCGCGACCTCGCTCTTGTCGGCGGTGAACCAGGCGAACGGGTTCTCGTGGACCGGGTTCACGAGCCGGCCGTCCGGCATGCGGCCGGCCGGCTCGAGCCATTCCCCCCAGTGGAACGAGGCGTCCCAGATGAACTCCTCGCGCGGTGAGGGCTGCGGCGAGCGCTGAGAGCGCGATGGATGCCGCTGCCTGCGCGCCACCGAAAGGGCCCACTGAACCCATCGGCGCATCGCATCCCAGTTGTCGGCGAGCACGGAGACGTCGCCATACGTCGTCCACATGGTCCATGGCACGCTGACGATCGCGTCGCCCCAGCCCGCTGAGCCGGTCGTCATCGCGAAGCGGGACTCGAGGTTGTGCTTCACGCGGCGGCCGTCGGGTGAGAAGTTCGCGATGCGGCCGTCGTCGAGCTGGTCGTCGCGTACGGACTGCAGCCACTTGCGGGTGAAGCCGAGCACGTCGTAGAGACGCGCGGCCGTAGGGGCGAATACCTGGTAGTCGCCGGTCCAGCCCAGTCGTTCCCGCGTGGGGCAGTCGGTGGGAACGTCGACGGCGTTGCCACGGAAGCTCCAGTACGCCACCTCATGCAGACGGTTCAGGTCATCGTTGCTGCACTCGAACGAACTGGCAGACCGCAGCTCGGTGTGCACGACCCGCATGGCGATGCTGTCCGGCGCGAGGAGCGCGGCCGAGTTGCCGGCGGTGGCCAGGCGCGCATATCGGAAGCCGTGCACAGTGTGATGGGGCTCGAACCGCTCCCCCGGTTCGCCGGAGGACACGACCTCATCGCGCTGCACGAAAGGCACCGGATCCTTGCCGGGTTCGACGGCGGCGAGATGCGACAGGTCGAGGTCGCCGTCGCGATCCAGGTGCTCGCCGTAGTCGATGACGGTCCGTGTGCCGCGTGGCCCCAGCTCGTCGAGTCTGATCCATCCCGACGCGTTCTGACCGAAGTCGACGACGATCGAGTCGCCGACAGAAGTGATCGACTCCGGTGCTCGGGTCTCGATCACGCGAACGGGCGGAGCGGGCGACCATCCGATCAGCGGGAAAGGTCCGGTTGCAACCTCGACGGGCAGCACCGGGGCATCCGGTGCCGTGAAGTCGGTGGTCTGGCCGTCCATGAGGTCGGCGCGGACGATGTTGCTCCGCCGCGACTGCCAGTCCGGCCTCGTCCGGATGACGAGTGAGCCGCCGTCGGCCGCCTCGAGGTGCAGCTCAGCCCTCACGGCGAGGCGGTCGCCCCAGCCGGCCGGGCCGCGGAAGGCGCCGACCTGTCCGCGGAACCAGCCGTCCGACACGAGAAGTTCGAGCCGGTTCTCGCCGGGGACCAGAAGGGAGGCGACGTCGTGGGCCTGCGCGTAGACCGTGCGGTCGTACGATGTCGAACCGGGGGCCAGCTCTGTCGTGCCGACACGGATGCCGTTCAGGAACGCCTCGTAGACACCGAGCGCGGTCGCGTACAGGCGGGCCCGCACCACCGGGCCGTCGATGCGGAACACGGTCGAGATCGAGTGGGCCGGGCGCCGCCCGGGCAGTGCCGCGGTCTCCGCCGGCGAGATCCAATCGGCCCGCCAGTCTCGATCGAGCAGGCCGACCTCGAAGTGATGCCACTGCGACCACTCGCCACCGGCGGCTCGCGCCTGCCAGCGAACCGAGTTTCCGCTGCTCAAAGATGCCCACGGCCAGCCTACGAGGCGATGCTCCGTCACCGAGGCGAGCGCCAGGCGCTGGTCGTCCACCTCCGCCTCCAGTTCATACGCTGCCGCATCGACGGGCGACTTCCAGGAGAGCCGAGGCGATGCATCCGACACGGGAAACTCATCGCCGCCCGCGTCGATACTCAGGTCATAAGGCGCACTGCTCGGCATGGGGTCTCCTTCGACTCGGGACGGCGCTCCGTTCGCGGCTGCCGCTCGAAAATAGTATTGCGTATCTAAATTCATGTTAGTGTCGGCGCACGCGAACTTCCGACCGCGCTCACCGGCGAACAACTGAAGAGAACGATTGAAGAGGATGTGCTGATGACGAGCTTTCCCGACGGATTCCTCTGGGGCGCGTCCACCGCGCCGCATCAGATCGAGGGCAACAACCTGAACAGCGACTGGTGGGCGCAGGAGCAGGTAACGCCGGGGATGGAGCTCTCCGGCGACGCCTGCGACAGTTACCACCGCTACCGCGAAGACATCGACCTGCTCGCCGATGCCGGGCTGAACTCCTATCGTTTCGGCATCGAATGGGCACGCATCGAGCCGCTGCCCGGCCACTTCTCGAACGCGGAACTCGCGCACTACCGTCGCATGATCGACGCGTGCCTCGACAGACGTATCGCGCCCGTGGTCACGCTGCAGCACTTCACGACCCCGCTGTGGTTCGCGAAGGCGGGCGGCTGGATGGCTCCGGACGCCGGCGATGCGTTCGTGCGCTACGTCACGAAGGCTGCAGGCATCCTCGACGGCGTCGAATGGGTCGCCACGATGAACGAGCCGAACATGCAGGCCGCCATCATCACGGCGATGCGCCGCATGCAGGACAGGCAGGGAGCGAGCTGGCAAAGCCCCACGGTGGAAGGCAACGGCGAGACCGCTCTCGACGACGCCGAGCGCGAGCGACGTGCACGAGACGAGTTCCTCGCGTTCGCCGATCCCGCGATCGGGAAGGTGCTGGTGGACATCCACCATCGCGCCCGCGACGCCGTGCGCGCGAACAGCGACGCAAAGGTCGGCTGGACGATCGCCGCCGGCGCTCTGACCCCCGCGCCTGGCGGTGAGGAGAAACTTCGCGAGATCCGCTACGGCAAGGAGGATCTCTTCTGGGAGGGCAGCCGCGACGACGACTGGACGGGCGTGCAGGCGTACTCCAGCCAGGAGGTGGACGCGCACGGCCTCGTGCCGCACCCGCAGCGTGCGGACAACACCCTCGTCGGCACCACCTACCGCCCGGACTCCCTTGGCATGGCGGTGCGGCACGCGGCGGATGTCACGCACGGGGTGCCGATCCTGGTCACCGAGAACGGCATCGCGACCGCCGACGATGGGCAGCGCATCCGCTACACGGAGGAGGCGCTTCGCGGACTTCATCAGGCGATGGCCGACGGCATCGACGTGCGCGGATACCTGCACTGGAGCCTGCTCGACAACTTCGAGTGGGGTCACTGGGAGCCCACGTTCGGCCTCGTCGCCGTCGACCGGGAGACATTCGCTCGCACACCCAAGCCGAGCCTTGAGTGGCTGGGTGAGGTCGCTCGCCAGGGTGGGGTGAGCTGACATGCTCAAGCCGAAGTCCACTCCGACCCGTGAGCTGGTCAACCTCGACGGCGTCTGGCGGTTCGCCATCGACGCCCGCGTCGGCGCCACCCCGTGGACCTCCACACTGCAGACGGACCTCGAGGCCGCCGTTCCCGCCAGCTACAACGACCTGTTCACCGACCCCGAGATCCGCGACCACGTCGGATGGGTGTACTACCAGCGAAGCGTTCGTGTGCCGCGCGGATGGACGGATGACCGCATCCTGCTGCGCTTCGACGCCGCCACCCACGCCGCCCGGGTCTACATCGACGACGAGCTCGCCGGAGAGCACGTCGGCGGATACACGCCGTTCGACGTCGACATCACCGATCTTGTCCAGGCAGGCGAGGAGTTCCGTCTCACCGTCGCGGTGTCCGGCGACCTCACGAACGAAACGATCCCGCCCGGCAAGATCGAGGTCGGGCTGGACGGCCGTGCAAAGCAGACCTACTTCCACGACTTCTACAACTACGCGGGGCTTGCCCGATCGGTGTGGCTGCACAGCACTCCGAAGGCGAGCATCACCGGCCTGAGCGTGGTGACCTCCTTCGACGGTGCCCCCTCTGCCGAGGGAACGGCCGGGCTGGTCGACTACACCGTCGAAGCACCCGAGGGATTCGCCGTTCGGGTGCGCCTCACGGATGCCCGCAGCCACCTGGTCGTGCGGGCCGACGGTGCGACGGGCCGGCTCCGCGTTCCGGATGTCGTGCCGTGGCGTCCGGGAGCCGCCTACCTGTACGACCTCACCGCGGAGCTGTTGGACGGCGACAACGTGATCGACAGCTATCCCCTGCCTGTGGGCATCCGCACCGTTGAGGTACGTGGGCACGAGTTCCTGATCAACGGCGAGCCCTTCTATTTCACCGGCTTCGGCAAGCACGAGGACTCCGCCGTGCGCGGCAAGGGCCACGACGACGCCTACCTCGTTCACGACTTCCAGCTGCTCGACTGGGTGGGCGCGAACTCGTTCCGCACCTCGCACTACCCCTACGCCGAGGAGGTGCTCGAGTTCGCCGACCGGCACGGCATCGTCGTCATCGACGAGACCGCGGCGGTGGGCCTGAACATGGGCGTCGTGGGCGGCATGTCCGGCACTCCCCCGTTCCCGACCTTCTCCGAGCAGTACGCCGGCGCGGCGACGCAAGCCGCGCACGCGCGGCACCTGAGGGAGCTGATCGAGCGCGACCGCAATCATCCGTCTGTCGTGATGTGGTGCATCGCGAATGAACCGGCGTCGAACGAGGAGGGCGCGCGCGAGTACTTCGAGCCGCTCGTGAACCTGGCGAGAGAGCTGGATCCGACGCGGCCGTTGACGTACGCGGTCGTCATGTTCGCAACGTTCCAGAACGACCGCATCGTCGACCTCTTCGACGTGGTCAGCCTCAACAGGTACTACGGGTGGTACGTCGCCACCGGCGACCTGGCGACGGCGGAGCGTTACCTGCAAGGCGACATCCGGGGCTGGGTCGAACGAACCGGCAAGCCGATCATGATGACCGAGTACGGCGCCGACACCCAGCCCGGGGTGCACTCCGTGTGGGATGCGGCGTGGACCGAGGAGTACCAGACGGCGTATCTCGAGATGAATCACCGCGTGTTCGACAGATTCCCGCAGTTCGTCGGTGAGCAGGTGTGGAACTTCGCCGACTTCGCCACCGGCAACGGCATTCACCGTGTGGAGGGGAACAAGAAGGGCGTCTTCACCCGGGACCGCAAGCCGAAGGCGGCGGCCTGGTACCTCAGGGAACGGTGGAGCGGACTGGATGGGCGCAAGCCCCGGCAGGAAGGCTGAGCGTGCTCGCCGCATCTGCATCACTCAGGCCGTCCGGTAGTGCAGACGAGGATCCAGCGCGAGATAGACCATGTCGGCCGCGAACGACAACGCGACCACAAGCCACGTACCAGATCACGCGCTGGTCGCGTTCTCTGCGAAGGACGAACGGGCGAAGATGCCGTCCATACCCACAACGGTAGGCGGCTGCGCTTGGGCGACGACGGCTGGAGCCGAACTAGAACCCCTCTGCGCGCATCACCCAGCCTTCCGGGAGTTCTGCGCCTGCCCTGTGTGCGGCGACGAGATGCGCGATGGCGGCCAGAAGACCTCCGTTCGAGGGCAGGTAGATCGGGAGGAACCCGAGCCGCTGGGGGTTGTGGCCGTTTACGAGGTAGTGGTTCTTCGGGGTGTCGAGCAGCAGGAGCCGGAGCGCATTGTCCAGGCGTCCGAGCCGAGACGCCGTCATCGACATGACCGGATAGTCCCAACCCCACGTCGACTGGAAATCCCAGCATTCCTCCACGCTTTGAAGCGTTCTGCGCATGACCTCCCGATCCAGCAGCGGTGTCGGGGGAAGCCAGCCATACGCCATGAGCATCGAAGGATGGTCCTCACGAATGAGGTACGGAGGCGTGGAGACGCCCGCATAGGTCCCATCAGGCATGAGTTGTGGCGAGCGCATACCGTCCGCGATGCGCTCCCAGGCTTCATCAGGCGCCTTGCCCGCGAGCATCCGCCACCGGTTCGCCACCTTGAGCGCCCACGCCCAGTAAGCGAGCTCGAAAGTCGGATTCGCCATTCTCGCCCTGTCATGGAAGTAGCTCTCCTGCGCCGGAACCAGGGGCGGAGGAAGCTCGTAGCCATTGGGGCCCGGTTGTACGAAGTCGGCCATGAACTCGGCGGTCGCTTGCACCAATGGCAAGTATTTCTCGACGAATCCCTGCGGCACGCCACGAATCCGGAGGAGTTCGAGCAGATGGATGATGTGAGGCTGGTGCCAGATGATGAAGACACCGATCTGGCTGGGTGACTCAGCACCCGAAGGGTCGGTCTGCTTGGGCCAGCGAGCACCCAGGTATCCCTGCAACTTCGCCTGTTCGCTCGCTACCGGGAGGATCGAGCGGTACCACTCCAGACTGCGTTCGAGAAGTGCACCGCGTCCCCAGAGGGCGAAGTGGGCGGCGTGCCACCAGTGCATCTCGAGGTGGAACTTGCCTGACCAGGAGTTGAGCGTGAGGCCGGTCTCCTGAGGAGGCGTCGATCCGGCGCAATTCACCGTCGTCAGGTACTGCGAGACAACGACTCGGCGTTCCAATTCCGGTGCTGCAGCCGACGAGCTGCCGGCAAAGCTTACAGCGGCGCCGTCGTTCCAGAAGCCTGCCCACCAGCGCTTAGCGGCGGCGAAGACCTCGTGCACGCTCGGCGAACCAGAGGCGGAAGCAGTTGACGATCCGCTTTGCAGACTTACGACGACTTCCAATACCCCTGCAGTGGTGTGGGCGACGACGGAATCACCGCCAGGGCCCACTGACAACTCGCCCGAGCTGCGCACCCCGGCCGAGTACGTCGTGGTGCCGACTTGGCGAATGGCGAATGCGTGGTCGTGTCCTACCTGCCAGCGGGTCGACGTCGCCGGTGCGGTCTCGAACGCGGCGAGCTCGTCCTTCTGCCCCTCGAAGCACCACTGGACCGCGAGGCCCTCCGCCAGCAGCTCCGATTCGATCCTCGTAGCGATCACATCCGCCTCGGGGTGGATCGTCGTATGCACCCGAACGGGAACGGCATTCAGGTGGTACTCGGCGACGACCGCGCCTGAGAAGAGGTCCAGCTCGAGTTCTGCGCTTTCGAGGTCACCGGGAGAGCGGGGCGGTTCGAACCCATCCCATCCCGCCAGCACGAGACGCCCCAGATGAAGCCTCCGCGGGTTGTAGTGCAGCCAGGCCGCCGCCGCCCGTTCCGGCACGACGCCATCTTCCGGCCGCTGCAACCCCATCCGGTCGAGATAGGGAACCATGCGCCGCCCGTTCCAATACGACGTGGTCGCATCCGCCGGATCATGGCGGCGCCTTCCGGGTGTCTCATACCATCCCCATGTCGATTGCGTGCGCAGCGGGATCTGATAGTCGTCCTTGCGAAAGGGCCGCTCCGGCTGCGGCGGCAAGCCGGCGTTCTCCTCGGTCGGGGGGACGCGTGTCGGGTCAGGAAGCAGTTCGTGGAAGGCAGCGAAGGTCTGCAATCCCGTGCAGTCAAGCGTGGCCGCGAGGTCTCCGTTTCCGACGGTGAGAACGTCGGCGGGATGCGCCGAGGTGAATCGGGGATTGTGGCGTCGCACCAGCTTCTGACGGTCGATCTTGCCTGTTGTCACTTGATGGCTCCTGCACTGATGCCGTCGACGATCTGCCGCTGTGCGATCAGGTAGAAGATGACCACCGGCACGATGGAGATCATCGTGGCGGCCAGCAGGATCTGCGGCTGGGGCGTTTCTGCCGACACGAAGCTGGTCAGTCCCCTCTGTATGGGCATCAGCGAGTTGTCGTTGAAGATCACGAGTGCCATGAGGTACTCGTTCCACACCGCGAACGCCTGGATCACGGCGACGGCTGCGAGTCCGGGTCGGGCGAGTGGGAGCATTACGCCGAAGAAGATCCGTAGCGCGGACGCTCCATCCAGCTCGGCCGCCTCCTCCAGGTCGACCGGCTGCGAGGCGAAGAAGCTGCGCATGATCAGGGTGGAGATGGGGATGCCCGAGGTGATCAGGATCAGAACGTAACCCTGGCGCGTGTTCGCGAGGTCGAGCGCGAGAAGCACCTTGTACTGGGCGAGGAACATCGCGGGCGCCGGGATGATCATCACCGCGAGGATGAGCCCCGTGAACGCGGCCTTTCCCTTGAACGGGATGCGAGCGAGCGCGTACCCGGCCAAGCTCGACACAAGCAGGATGCCGACCACGGCCGCCAACGTGTAGATGACGCTGTTGGTGAGGTAGACGGCAAGATTTCCCTTCACCCATGCGGTGAGGTAGTTGCTCCACTGCGGTGCGAGTGGCACGAGCGTGCCGCCCTTGAGAAGCTGCGGCAACGACTGCAGCGAGCCGGACAGCATCCACAGGATCGGGAAGAGTGCGCTGATCGCTGCGGCGATGAGGAGCGCGTAGAGCGTGGCCCTGGCGGGGCTCAGGCGACGTCGGCGTCGCGTTCTAGCGGGCGCGTCCGGTTCCGGACGGATGCGTTCGCGGGCCTGAGTCATGGTGGTCGTAGTCGTCATCGTGGGACTCATGTGTTGGCGCGCCGCCGTGAGAGCGCGAGTTGGAGGACAGAGAGGAGGACGAGGGCGCCGCCGAAGATCACGGACATCGCAGCGGCCAGGCCGTAGTTGTTGTAGGTGAACGCCTGCGTGAAGATCTGCAGTGTCGGCACCATGGTCGCGTAACCGGGCCCACCGTTCGTGAGCACCTGGACGGTGCCGAAGATCTGCAGAGCAGCGAGGAGCGTGAGGAGGCTGACGATCGTGGTCACCGGTGCGAGTTGCGGCCAGGTGATGTACCGGAACTTCGCCCATCCGCGGGCGCCGTCGAGCTCGGCGGCCTCGTAGAGGTACTGCGGGATGTCCTGCAGCCCAGCAAGGAACAGGATGAAGCCGAAGCCCCAGTGCAACCACAGGAACACACCGATCACCGCGAGCAGCGCGACGTGCGGATCGTTGAGCCAGTCGTGTTCGAGCCATGTCAACCCGACGGCGCCGAGGACGCGATTGACGATGCCGGATTGCGGGTCCAGCATCGCGGAGAACACCATGCCGACGACCACCACGGAGAGCACGCTCGGCAGGTAGTACACGGTGCGGAAGAACGTGCGGCCCTTGCGAGCGCTGTGCACGGCCAGGGCCATGATCATCGAGATGCCGTTGCCGACGAAGAACCCCACGACACCGAAAATGAGAACGTTCTTCATCGACGCCCAGAACGGGGCGTTCCGGAAGACCGCCTGGAAGTTCGCCAGCCCGACCCACGGGGTTTCGGGGCTGACCCCGTCCCAGGACTGGAAGCTCAACAGGATCGCCTCCACGAACGGCACCAGCGTGAACAGGGCGATCAGCACGAGCGCGGGAACCAGGAACACGTAACCGGTGATGGCCTTGCGACGTGCGGGCCGCCGTCCGTGCGACGCCGTGGCTTGGGGGCGTCGCACAGACGAGGAAGCGAGCGATGACGTCACTGCTGGCTGCTGTCCTGAGCGGTCTGGACGTCCGCGACTACCTGCTCTACGGTCATCTGGCCGAGCACGAGTTGCTGCGAGTCACGGGTGATCGCATCGGCCACTTGCGCGCTGAACGTGTTCGGGATGACCTGCAGGTTCTTGATCGAGGCGGCGAAGCCCTGCAGCGGTCCCGGCAGCTTGCCACTGGCCAGCAGGGCTGGGTTCGTCGGGATGATGTAGGCCTGGTCGACGAAGACCTTCTGCTGCGGCTCGGCAGTCAGCCACTTGACGAAATCGAGTGCAGCCTGCACATGCTTTCCCCGCGGATTGATGACCGCGCCCTTGCCCGGCACGCCCGGTGCACGCGGCGTGTATTTCGCGTCAGGAGCCTTCGGAACCGCCATCGAGATGTATGAGGTGTAGTCGGGCGACGTCGCATGAGCGACCGAGACCCCAGGCGTGCCATCGAAGTACGCGGCCACGCTGTGCTTCGTGAAGAAGTTCGTCTCCACGGTCGGGTTGTCGTTTTGGCCGCCGGGAAGCGCGTTGCTCTGTATCGCCCCCGCCGCACGGAGATCGGCGAGGAACTGGAACGCCTTCTGCCATCCGGTCGACTTCCAGCTGTATTTGCCGGCGAACGTGTCGGAGATCTGCGTGTCCGTCAGCCAGTTCGATGCGACATACTGCATCAACTGCGGTGTGACAGATGCCGCCACCGAGAAGCCGCCCTTGCCCGCCTTGTTGCTCGCGGCCAGCTTGTCGATCAGTGCCGTCGTCGTCTTCGGCGGATTCGACGCGCTGATCCCGCTCGCCGTCGGGTCCGCGAGGATGCCGTACGACTGCGTCTCCCAGTGCACGGTGTAGATGCCCGGCTTGACACCGAGATTGTTCCCCGGCTCGAACGTCGCCATCTTGATCACCGCCGGCGAGAAGTCCTTTCCCCAGCTCCCCTTCAGCTCCTTGGTCAAGTCCATCGCCCAACCGGCCTTGTAGAAGGGTGCCATCGATGTCGCGTTGAACGCGGAGTAGATGTCGGGCACCTGCTTCGACTGGGCGAGCGCCTGCAGCTTCGGCAGGTAGTCGGCGGGCCCGGGAGAGTCGATGTTGACTGTGATCCCCGTCTCCTTCTTGTACTCCTTGGCCAGGTAGTTCAGTGCGGCCTCCTGTCCGCGCGACTGATTCAGGAACGTGAGCGTCACATCCTTCTCACTCGTGGCTGTGGCTGACGCAGCAGGCTCACCGCTCGCTGAGCACCCGGTGAGCAAGAGGGATGCCGCCGTGACCATCGCGCCAACCGCCAGCGCCGCCGAGCGCCGTCTCGTCGACGTGGAACGTTTCATTGTTCGGGAATGCATGGGTCCTCACCTTTGAAAGACGAGAGCGGCGAGCCGCTCTGACCGGACAACTGATTGGGAATCGCCAGGAGCCGTTCTTGCCGAAGCGTTAGGCCGGAAGGGAATGCTGTGTCATCGACTCGAGGCGCGAACTCTGAATCGGTAATAGAGTTCGTGGTTGCGATGCTAACCATGGCAAGCGCGAGAGTCAATCCTGAATCGGCAATAGTTTTCGTGTCGTTGCTGTTACCGTGATGACTCATGGGAAAGGTCACCGGTGCGCGCGGCAGCTACGCGAAGACCAAGGAGCGTCGGCGTGACATCGCGGAGGCCACCCTGGCCCTCGTGATAGAGAAGGGTCATCGAGCCGTTGTGACCGCCGAGATCGCGAGGCGAACGGGCTTGAGCGAACCGGGAGTGCTTTACCACTTCCCGAGCAAGGACGAGCTTCTGATCGGCGCACTGCAGTACTTCGATGACGTGCAGATCTCCGCTCTACCCAATGGCGAGTCGGTTCAGCAGGCGCCATCCAGAGCAGCCGCGGGCGTGCAGCGCACCAACATACTGCGGCTGCACACAGCCATGGCGGGCGAGGCGAGCGACCCGGCCCACCCTGCGCACGAGTACTTCAAGCAGCGTTCGCGCAGGAGCAACGAGCTCATGGCCGACAGCATCCGCCAGCTCCAGTCCGAAGGCGCGGTCGCCGCGTCAGTCGACGCCGACCGCGCCTCGCGCTTGATCCACGCGGGGTGGGAGGGGTTGCAGATCCAATGGCTGGCGGAGCCGTCCTTCGACATGGGCGAAGAACTGGCATCGTTGATCGTCGCGATTCTAGGACCCGCCGCCCTTGCCCGCGACACTCCCCCAGCCCGTAAAGCGATGGCGCACGCGGCCGCAACCGGCGGCTCGGGGGTTACCGCACGCTCTTGACCGGGATGACCAGCAGGCCGCCGGCGAGCGCCAGCACAGCGGCCGCGATGTAGACGAGCTCGTACTGGCCACCCCCGCCGATGCCGACCAGCAGCGCTGCCACGACCGGGGCGATCGCCTTCGGAATCTCGTTCGCGAGGCCGTTGATCGCCAGGAACCGGCCCGGCGTCACGCGGTCGGGCAGAACGTCCAACGCGAGCGCCTGGTCGACGGCGCCGAAGATCCCGGTACCCAGTGCGAACACGAGGCCGCCGACGATGTACTGGGTCGGCGACGCCGTTGTCGCGATGATGACGAGCCCTGCGGCCAGCACGCCTCCGGCAATCACGACGAGTACGCGTCGCCTGCGGATCTTGTCGGAGAGGTATCCGCTGCCCAGCGCACCGATCATGGTCATCAGGATGCCGATGCCGCCCGACGTCGCGATCAGCCCGGCGACGGCGGTCTGGCTCAGATGAAGGCGCTCGCCGAGGAAGTACACGCCGTAGATCGACATCAGGTACAGGGCGATGAACGTCGCCGCCTTGCTGATCCACACCCAGGCGAAGTCCTTATGCTTGCGCGGGTTGAACACCATGCGGGCGAAGATGCCGCCGATGCTGACGTGCTCGAACACGGCCTCCTTCGTCGACGGGTCTTTCATGCGCACGAGGAACGCGACGCTGCCGAGCAGAGCCAGCGCGCCGGGCACGAAGAAGAGCAGGAAGGGCATCTGCACCAGGGCTCCGGAGAGCAGGATGCCCGCGATCGGCCCGATCTGCGTGATCGCCCCGTTGATGCCGGCGACCTTTCCGCGCTGGTTCTCCGGAAGGGCGTCGCCGAAGTGCGTGATCATCATCGATCCGGCGATGATCAGACCGAGGTAGCCGATCGTCCAGCCGACGATCACCAACGGGATCCCCGGCGCGACCCCGACGATCGCGAGACCGACCAGCCCGGCGACGAGCCCGCCGAGCATCCACGGGCGCCGTCGGCCGAGCCTCGACCTGGTGCGGTCGCTCAGGATACCCACCACCGGGTTCACGATGATGATTGCGATCGCCGGGATCGTCAGCACGAGCGCCAGCATCGTGTCCTTATCGGAGGGCGACATCGTCTGCACGCGGATCGCCAGCGAATAGGTGCTCGGGGCGAGCGTCGCGATCGAGATCACGAATTGCGCGACGAACAGCACGGCAAGGTATCCAGCTCCCCACCGCCTCAACGGCGGCAGTGTCAGAGAAGACCTCGTCTCCAGGGACGTCTCGACCGCCTGCGCGACGTCCTCGGCCGCGCGCTCACCCGCCGATGCCAGATCGGCGGGAACGGATGCTGTGGGTTCGGGTTCGGATGACGCCATCAGGAAACTCCATTGTTCTTGGTGATGAACGAAACGTTCTTGGTGGGGCACGACTCATGGTTGCCGCGTTGGTGGACACACTATACGTGAAACTCGAATTGCAACACTATTTTCAGGCAAACGGCTATCGTGGCTGCGTGAGCACGTCTGGCGCCAGAGGACCGTACGCGAAGACCGCGGCGACGCGACAGCGCATCCTCGAGGCCTGCATCGAGGCATTCGCCGAGAGCGGCTTCCACGGCACGACCATGAAGGACATCGCGGTGCGCGCCGGCATCAGCTACACCGGCCTGCTGCATCACTTCCCGAAGAAGGAGGATCTGCTGCAGGCCGTGCTCGACTACCGGGCCGATCGCGACCACGAGTTCCTCGACTCAATCGGCGCCCTGGACTGGGAGACAGATCCCCTCGGCGTCTTCCGGGGCATGCTCGCGGTCATCCACGACAACGTGCACCGCCCTGGACTCCTCGAGCTGCACACCGTGGTCTCGGGCGAAGCCGCATCGCCCGAGCATCCCGCGCACGCTCACTACATCGAGCACTACCGGAATCTGCGCGAGTTCTACCGGCTGGCCTACGAGTCGCTCGCCCGACTCGGCCTGTTGCACTCCGATTCCTCCCCCGAGGCACTGGCCACGCAGACGATCGCCCTGATCAACGGCCTGCAGGCGCAGTGGCTCTTCGACCGCACGAGCGTCGACATGGAGCGCGACTTCCGCGCCTTTCTGAACACTGTCATCCCGGGCTTCGACGTGCTCGCGGCGCGCCAGTCGCCCGAGCCGCAGGCCACGACTGCGTAGTCGAGCGACCGATCCCCGAGCGGGAGATCTCGCTGTCATGCGCCATGCCTGGCGATACGGAATCATCTCCCCAAAATAGTTTCGCAATCCTATTTTCGTGCTACTGTCACGACGCGACCCTCGTGATGAGCGGTCGAACGACAAGGACTGAAGCGTAAGGCAGGGCTGCAATGAAGCTGATCACCGACGAGTTCGGCGAGATCGAGATCGCCACCGTTCCCGCTCCCGATGGCGTTCGCGTGCTGAGCGCCACCTACACAGTGTCGGGCCGTGTCTTCGTCTTCTACCGCACGGCCGAGGACCCCGAAGTGGACGACTGGTACAACGCCGCAGTGGTCGACAACGACGGTCAATCGTTCACGAACATCTTCTCCGGGCGTATTCCGCAGCGGGCGACCGCCAACGGCATCCGGCACATGCCGTTCGCCGACAACTCCCGCATCCTGCTCGGCGACTACGTGCTCGAGTGCAGCCCGAACATCGACGCATGCGAGCACACCGCGCTGGTCGAGGTCGACTACCCCTGGAACCTCGCAGGCGACCCGCTGACCTCTCACCATTGGTCGGAGATCATCGTCTCCCCCGACGACCACATCGCCTGGACCGCGCTGCGCACCGACCTGACGGCTATCGTGGCCCTCGGCCGTCTGCACCGGGACGACGACCGCTACGTCATCGACGATCCCACGATCATCAGCAGCACCGACCTGCTGGTTCCGGATGCCGACCGCCCCGGCTACTTCGCCACCTCCCCCATGCGAGGCGGCGAGGTGAAGCAGTTCGTGCACGGCGGTGCAGCGATCTCCGCGGTCGGAGACGGCGGCGGAGCGCTGACCGACTCCGTCGTGCAGGACCTGGCCACCGGATCGATCACCCGCATCACGCAGGCGCCCGGTTACGACGAGACGACGATCTTCTCCCCCGACGAACGACTCGGCATGGTGATGACCTCGCGCGCTTCTCGCGGCACAAACCCTGCCTTCCTCGGTCTGCTACCCCGACCGCACGCGAACCTCGTGGGGATGACGCTGGCGTGGACGGTGTACAACTACACGGTCCAGGGCGTGCGCGCATTCCGCGAAGGGAACATCGGGCCGGTGCTCATAGACATCCATCGCTCGATGACCGAGCCTGACTACGTCGGGGTCGCCCTGAACGACCCCGACGAGACGTGGGTGTACTGCTCGCCGATGTCATGGCATCCGGATGGCCGCCGGTCGATGTGGATGGAGATGGCGCGGGGAAGCGGCCTGGACGGGGCCGAGCCGAACATGCGAATCCGGACCGCGAAGCTGCTGGACCGCGAGGCTCGGCAACCGGTGGGACCGAGCGCGACCCCGGATGACATCGCGTACGGCATCAGGGGCCACGAAGCGGAAGAACTCCTCAAGCGCACCGCGGAGCCCGTGCGCTCCGGGCGCATCGCCGGCGCGCGCTCGGGTTACCTCGAGTTCGAACGCGAGTTCGGCGGGCTCGGCGGCACGGCATCCGCGATGTCCCGCTATGTCGACTACAGCGACGATGGCCGTTGCTTCTACAACGGCGTCGAGAAGGCCGTCAGTTCGATGGCGGAGGGCACGGTCTATGAGGCCGACCTCGAGCTCACGGGCGAGGAACGCGGCGAGATGCGTGTTCGGGCGTGCTGGTCGGGCATCCGCGACGGCGCTCGCCTGCTCTTCGAACCCGACGAGGAAGGGCTGCCTCGCACACGCGGCCACGTGCGATATGGAGAGACGTATCTCTCCGTCGACGACCTCGTGCCGTAAACCCCTCGTTCGGGATGCAGCACGAGCCGCCTTATGACGTAAACTCCTGACAAATGGCGGACTTTGTCACGTGCCCGTGACAGGACGCCGCGCGTCAGAGGGAGTTCAGATGCCGGACACGATCGCCGAGCAGACCACCCTGCCGTCCGAGCTGTTCATGGACATCGACCGGTCGGGTCCGATCCCGATGTATTTCCAGATCGCCACGAAGATCGAGCAGGCGATCGCGGACGGAACCCTCGCACCCGGCGCGCGCCTGGAGAACGAGATCGCGCTCGGCGAGCGACTGGGTCTGTCGCGACCGACCGTGCGGCGGGCCATCCAGGAACTCGTCGGCAAGGGACTCCTTGTTCGCCGACGAGGCATCGGCACACAGGTGGTGCAGCGACCGCTCACCCGCAAGGTGGAGCTCACCAGCCTGTACGACGATCTGGAGCGCGGGAGCAAACATCCGGGAACCACGTTGCTCACGCGTGAGGTGATCGAGGCTGACGACACCATCGCCGAGATGCTGTCGCTGCCCAAGGGATCGCCGGTGCTGCACGTGCGGCGAGTGCGGTCATCAGACGGGGTTGCCCTGGCAGTGCTGGAGAACTTTCTGCCGCAGGAGTTCGCGGACATCTCCGAGGACGACCTCAGGGCACGCGGCCTCTACCAGCTGATGCGCGCCCGGGGAACGCTGATCAGCGTGGCGCACCAGCGCATCGGAGCCCGGGCGGCGACCCACGAGGAGAGCGAGTTGCTCGACCTGAAGCCGCACGGCCCGGTGCTCACGATGGACCGCACCGCCTACAACAACAACGGCAAGGCCGTGGAGTTCGGCCGGCATTGCTACCGCCCCGATCTCTACGCGTTCGAGATCACGCTGGTCAACAACTGATCCGGAACGTGCAACTCACGCGTTCTTCTTCTCTGGCAGGTAGATCGCGCCGGTCGTGACGTCCTCCTCGAGCTCCTCCAGGGTGCGGCCGCGGGTCTCCGGCACCTGCGTGTACACGAAGATCAGCGACAGGATGCCCAGGCCCGCGAAGATGAAGAACGATCCGGTGATCCCGACTGCGGCGATGAGCGACGGGAAGTAGAGCCCGAGGAACGCGTTGGCGATCCACAGCATGAACACCGAGACGCCCATGCCGAACGCCCGCATCTTCAGCGGGAAGATCTCCGACAGCGTCACCCAGACGGCCACGTTCAGGAACGTCTGCATCGAGCCGACGAACGCGACCACGAGGAAGAGGATCACGTACGGCCGCAGCGGATTGCCCGTCGGCAACAACATCGAGGCGATACCGATCAGGATGTGGCACAGCGTGGTCAGCGAGAAGCCGATGAGGAAGGTCTTGCGGCGGCTGAAGCGGTCCATCATCTGCAGTGCGATGATCGCGCCGATCACGGCGATGATGCCGGGCCCGAGGTTCGCGATCAGGGCGGCGGTCTTCGAGAAGCCGGACTCGATCAGCACGATCTGGCCGTAGTACATGATCGAGTTGATGCCGGTGAACTGCTGAGCCACGCCGAGCCCGATGCCCACGAGCAGGATGCGGATCAGCCATTTGTTCTTCAGGATGCTCCGCCAATCCATCTGAACGCGCTCGGTCTCTTCCTTGACGACCGTCGTGATCTCACTCAACTCCGGTTCTGCCCGATTGACCGGCCGCAGCGTCTTCAAGACCTCCAGCGCTTGGTCGATACGCCCCTTCTCGGCCAGCCAGCGCGGCGACTCGGGCATGCGAAGCATCCCGATGAAGAGCGCTGCGGCCGGGATGGCCTCGAACGCGAGCATGACGCGCCAGATCCAGCCGACGTCGTTCCAGATGCTGCCGATGATCGCGTTGACCACCAGCGCGGCGAGCTGACCGACGACGATCATCATCTCGTTGCGGCCGGCGAGAGACCCGCGGATCTCGAAGGGCGCGAGCTCTGCCAGGAACACGGGAACGACGGTCGACGCCGCCCCTACCGCCAGGCCGAGGATGACGCGACCCACGACCATGAACGCCAGGTCGGGCGTGAACACGCAGAACAGGGCGCCGACGAAGAAGAGCACCGACAGCAGGATGATCGTCTTGCGGCGACCCCAGGCATCCGAGAGCCGTCCGCCGGTGACGGCTCCGACGGCAGCTCCGAACAGCAGCGAACTCGTGACCACCCCCTCGGTGAACGCGGTGAGCCCCAGTTCGTGGCTCATCGGGTTCAGGGCGCCGTTGATGACGCTCGTGTCGTAGCCGAAGAGCAGTCCGCCGAACGTCGCGACGAGCGCGACGACGCCGAGACGCTTGCGGTACGGGCCGGGGGTCAGCGGTGGGAGCGTGGAACTGGATCCGGCGCTCGCATTGGTGGTCGAGGGCTGGGACATCTGGACTCCTTCGTCGCATCGTTCGTCACGTCGCTTCTGACGTCCTGGATCCAAGAACATCACACGTCTTTATGTCCTGTCAAACATACATTCTTCGTGTTAGCGTGTTGATGTCCGCCACAGACCTCGCGGGAGTCATCCATGAGCACAGACGACATAGGAGTCGCCGTCATCGGCGCAGGCATGGCCGGCAAGGCCCACGCCGCCGCCTACCGCGCCGCACCGACGCTGTATCGCAGCGCCCTGCCGCCCGTGCGTCTCGTCTCGATCGCCGACGCGTACGAACCGCTCGCGGTCGAGACGGCCGCGCGGTACGGCTTCGAACGCCACGACACCTCCTGGCAGGCGATCGCGGCGAACGACGACATCCAGGTCGTGAGCGTCGTGGTCGCGAACTCGCTGCACCGCGAGATCGTCGAGGGCATGCTCGCCGCCGGCAAGCACGTGCTGTGCGAGAAGCCGCTGTCCGACACGATCGACGACGCCGAGGCGATGGTCGCCGCAGCGGATGCCTCGGCCGCGATCGCGCGGATCGGCCTCACGTTCCGCCGGCAGCCGGGCTTCGCCTTCGTCAACGACCTCGTGCGATCCGGGCGGCTCGGCCGTGCGATGCACGTGAACGGCTACTACTTCACCGACTACGGCTGCGATCCACAGGCGCCGATCAGCTGGCGGTACAAGGGACCGGCCGGATCGGGCGCGCTCGCGGATGTCGGCAGTCACCTCAGCTATCTCGCCGAGTTCGCCGCGAACAGCGAGATCGTCGCGGTGCGAGGCGGCACCTTGAACACCGCCATCACCTCCCGCCCCAAGCCGTTGGGCGCCGTCGTCGGCCACGAGCACGTCGCGGTCGGCGAGGAGCGCGAGATGGTGGAGAACGACGACTTCGCCGCGTTCTCGGCGAGGTTCGCCAGCGACGCCACAGCGACCCTTCAGGTCTCACGGGTCTCGGCCGGCCACCCGAACACGCTCGGCGTCGAGGTGTTCTGCGAGAACGGGTCGGCCGCCTTCGACTTCCGCAACCCGGGCGAGGTGCGCGTCTTCGTGGCCGGCGGCGACCCAGCGACGAACGGATACCGCACCGTCGTCCTCGGCCCCGAGCATCCGTACTGGCGCGGCGGTCTGGCGATGGATGCGCCGGGAGTCGCCATCGGCCAGAACGACGGGTTCGTGTTCCAGGCGCGGGCGTTCCTCGAGGAGGTCGCCGGCATCCCGGAATCCGAGTCGCTGCCGCGCAACGCCGGGTTCGCGGAGGGCCTGCACAACATGCGGATGCTCGTCGCGGTCGCCGAATCCGCAGCGAACGACGGACGCGAGGTCGAGATCGCGCAGGAGGACGGACGATGAGGCTCGGACTGTACAACGCGATCCTGCACGACCGCCCGCTGCCCGAGGCGATCGACGTCATCGCCGGGCTCGGCCTCACCGGGCTGGAGATCAACACGGGCGGGTTCCTGCCCGCCGTGCATGTGCCCACGTTCGACGACATCCTCGTGAGCGACGCCGCTCGGGATGACTACCTCGGCCTGTTCGAGGGCACGGGAGTCTCGATCGCCGGGCTGAACTGCAACGGCAACCCGCTGCATCCGAATCCCTCGATCGGTCCGAAACACGCCGAGGATGTGCGCCGCTCGATCCGTCTTGCGGAGCGGTTGGGGCAGCATCGCGTCGTCACGATGTCGGGGCTCCCTGGCGGGGAGCCGGGCGCGTCGCGCCCGAACTGGATCGTGAACGCGTGGAACTCCGCTGCCCTCGACGTGCTCGACCATCAATGGTCGATCGTCCCTGACTTCTGGCGGGAGATCGACCGGATGGCTCGCGACCACGACGTCAAGGTCGCGCTGGAGCTGCACCCGCAGAACGTCGTGTTCAACGTGGCGAGCGTGCACAAGCTCATCGACCTGACGGGCGCGACGAACGTGGGCGTCGAGCTCGACGCATCCCACCTGTTCTGGCAGCAGATGGACCCCGTTGCGGTGGTCCGCCATCTCGGCGAGCTGGTGTTCCATGCCGCGGCGAAAGACGTGCGCATCAACCCCGAGACGGCAGCGCTGAACGGAGTGCTGGACAACTCGTTCCGCCGGCTGCGCCCGGACGAGCCGCGCACCAACCTCGGCGGCGACGAATGGGCCAACGAATGGCCGAGGCCCTCATCGTGGGACTTCGTCGCGCTCGGCAAGGGGCACGACGTCGCCTACTGGACCGAGTTCCTGCGGGCGCTGCACGACGTCGACCCCGACATGATGGTCAACATCGAGCACGAGGACACCGAGCTGGGACGCATCGAGGGCATCGAGGTCGCAGCGGATGTGCTCAAGGCAGCGGATGCCGCGCTGCAGCAGCCAGGCCGCTGAGGTCGCGAGTTCTCGAGCTGACGCTCAGGCCACCGCCGTCCACTGCCGCGTCGTGCCTGAGCGCTCCGCGGCGTCGGCGACCGCTGCGGCGGCGAGGCCGTCGGCTACAGAAGGTCCGTGCTGCACACCTTCGGCGACGGAGCGCAGGAAGTGCACCGCCTCGATCGTCTTCAGGTCGTCGAAGCCCATGCCGGCGCCGCCGCCGGGCTGGAAGCGGGCGAAGTCGCCGTCGCCGGGCTGCGCGTACACGGTCGTGTACCCGTACTCGCCTGAGCCTCGCAGCGCGACCTGCAGCTCGTTCATGCGCTGGAAGTCCCAGCGCAGCGACCCCTCCGTTCCGTACACCTCGACGACGTACTCGGCTCGTGGACCCACGGCAACCCGGCTGGACTCGAACACCCCGACGGCGCCGTTCTCGAAGCGTGCGAGCACGCCGGCGTAGTCCTCGTTCTCGACGGGCCCTGGCTCACCCACGGCGTCGGCATGATGCCCCACCGTGGCGCCCACCACGCGGGGCCGCTCGGCCAGGAACGTCTCCTGCACCGCGGTCACCTCCGCGATCGGCCCGACGAGCTGCATCGCAAGGTCGAACCCGTGTGAGAGCAGGTCGCCGTACACTCCCGAGCCTGCGCGGTCGCGTTCGAAGCGCCAGGTGAGCGGGTCATCCGGGTTCGACGAGTAGTCGGCCAGGAACGAGACCCGCATGTTCGTGATGCGGCCCAGGCGACCCGATGCGACGAGCTCACGCGCCCTCGCGATCGCCGGCGGGTTGCGGTAGCTGAAGCCCACCGCCGTGACCAGCCCGCGCCCCTCGGCGGCGCGGGCGATGTCCGCGCTCTCCGCACGGCCCCGACCCATCGGCTTCTCGATCCAGAACGGCTTGCCCGCCGCCGCCGCGGCGAGCGCCATCTCACGGTGCAGGAAATTGGGCGAGCAGATCGACACGGCCTCGACATCCGGATCGGCGAGCACGTCCCGGTAGTCCGCGACGGCGCGCTCGTACCCGAGCAATTCGACGGCATCCGTACGATTGCGCTCCACCACGTCGGCGGCGACGACGAGCCGCGGGCGCACGGGCAGCTCCGGGTAGTGCTCGTTCACGTTGCGATAAGCCCGGGAGTGCGCGCGCCCCATCCAGCCGACGCTGATCAGTCCGATGCCGAGCGGTCGCGCCGTCATCGTGCCGCGACCTTCATGCTGTGCTGCCCGGATTCGCCTCAGCAATCAGCTCGCGTATGCGCGTCAGCTGGAACCGCGACGTCTCGTCGGCGGTCTCGTCCTCCGCGAACACGTTCGAGCAGATGATGGCATCCTCACGGTCGAGGAATCCGGATGCCTGCAGCACCACGAAGAGCTCCCTCCAGTTCACGTCGCCGTCGCCGATCCTCAGATGCTGGTGCACCCGGGCGGGGTTGCCGGGCGGGTTGGTGATGTAGCGCAGCCCGTGCGAGCGGCGGTGGTCGAACGAGTCGGCGGTGTAGACGGCGCCGAGCCTCTCCCCCAGCTCGGGGATGAGCGTGGTCGCGCGGTCGCCGTAGTGGAACGTGTGGCTGGCGACGTAGACCTGGCCGACGGCATTCGAATCAAGTCCGCGGATGATGCGCCATGCGTCGAGCGCATCCTCGACGAAGTCGTCGGGGTGAGGGTCGATGTTCACCCGCACCCCGGATGCCTCGATCAGTGGAAGCAGCTCCTCCATCGACCGGTAGAAGCCGGCTTCGGACTCCTCCGCGCGCTCCGGACGCCCCGAGAACTCCGTGTTGATCACCGGCACCTCGAGGTCTTCGGCGATCTGGATGATGCGCTTCCAGTTGCGCACCGCCGCCTCGCGGGGCAGCTCGTCGGGCCACGACCAGCGCTGCACGGGAAGCAGCGAGCAGATGCCGACGCCGGCATCCGCAGCACGCTTCTTCACCGCGGCGAGGTACTCCCGGTCGACGCGAGGGTGCGAGAAGAAGGGGATGAAGTCCGGGTGCGGCGTGAGCTGGATCCAGTCGTAGCCGGCTGCCGCGGCGACGTCGAAGAACTCCAGGAACGAGTGCGTCGAGTGGTAGGGCGTGGGGTCGAGGGCGATCTTCACCATGGAGGTTCTCCTCTTTCTCTACGCGTAGAACTCCGGCACGGGCGGAAGTTCGACCGCGACCGGTCCCTCGGTCTCCAGCGCCTTCACGCCGGCGGCGCATGCTACGGCCACCTTGTAGCCGTCCCATGCCGACGGCCCGGCGATGCCGCCGCGGCGGGCGGCATCCACCCAGTCCTGCACCTCGACGTCGTAGGCCTGCTTGAACCTCGTCGTGAAGCTCTGGTGCTCGTCTATCTGGAATCGGCCGTCCTGCCACAGCTGCAGCCCGTCCGGCTGACCGATGCGCGCGACACCGCGCTGGAACACCGCCTCGGTGGCCACCTGGTAGCCGAACTGCACGCTGACGTTCATCTCCACATCGACGAGCACGCCGTTGTCGAGCTCCATCAGCACGAGGATCGGCTCGCGCAGCCGCTCCGGGCTGAGCGCGTTGCGCTTGCCGTACCGCACCTCGACGGAGCGGATGGTGGCGCCGGCGAGCCAGGGCACCACGTCGAACTCGTGCACGACCGAGTCGGTGATGAGCATCTGCTGGGTGTAGCTGTCGGGCACGGACGGGTTGCGGTGCACACCCCGCAGCATGAGCAGCTCGCCCGCGGTCCCTGAGGCGATCAGCTGCTTGAGCTGCCGGTACTGCGCGTCGAACCGGCGCATGAACCCGACCTGGATCAGGCGTTTGCCGGTCTTCTGCTCCGCCTCCACGATGCGCCAGGAGGATTCGGGGTCCTGCGTCAGCGGCTTCTCGCACAGGATCGGGATGCCCGCCTCGAGTGCCGGCAGCAGCACCGGCTCGTGGAATTGCCCGGGCGTGGCGATCACGACAGCGTCGACGGCATCCGCATCCAGGGCTTGCTCGATCGCACTGAACACTGCCGCTCCTGGAGCGTGCGCTGCGGCGGCTTGCGCGCGCCCGGCATCCGGCTCGATGATCGCCGACACCACCGCACCGGCGATGGTCGTGGTGAGGCGGTTCACGTGGTCGGCGCCCATCATGCCGGCGCCGACGACGCCCACGCGGAGGTCAGTGGTGGTGGTCATAGTGTCTCTTTCGGCCGAGTCAGCGGATACGGGTGAGCGGCGAGCACCCGAAGATGTGCTGCCGGGTGCGGGTGGCAATGGCCGCGGGCACGTCGATGTCGACGCCCGGCATGTCCTGCTCGACGATCGCGAAGATGTTCTCGTCGATGGCCGAGACCGCTTCGATGATCGGGGCGAAGTCCGGAACGCCGGCGGGCGGCTCCACCATGACGTCGATGGCGGCGTCGGCGAACGGCACGTCGTTCTTCAGTACTTCGAAGCGCAGGTCTGGGTCGATCTGCTTGAGGTGCAGGTACCCGATGCGGTCCGGATGCGCGCCGATCAGCTTCACGTTGTCGCCTCCGTAGTACGCGAAGTGGCCGGTGTCGAGGCAGAGGTTCACGTACCGCGGGTCGGTCAGCTCGAGCAGCCGCTCGACCTCACGGTAGGTGCCGACGTGGCTGTCGGCGTGCGAGTGGAACTGCTGGTGCACCCCGTACTCCTCGTACAGCGCCTTGCCCAGCCGGTCATGGCCGGCTGCGAGCTGCGCCCACTGGTCGTCGGTGAGCGTGCGCGACTCGAGGGTCTCGCCCGTGGCATCCGAACGCCACAGGTCGGGGATGACCACGATGTGCTCTGCACCGAGCGCGTGCGCCAGCCCCGCCACCTTCACGGCCTGGTCCCACGCGCGCTGCCACTGCTCCTCACCCTTGTGGAACCCGGTGAACACCGTTCCGGCCGAGAGCTCGAGGTCGCGCTTGCCGAGCTCGTCCTCCAGCTCGTGCGGGTCGGTGGGCAGGTAGCCGTACGGTCCGAGCTCGATCCAGTGGTAGCCGGCGGTCTGCACCTCGTCGAGGAACCGCTGCCACGGAATCTGGCGCGGATCATCCGGGAACCACACGCCCCACGAGTCGGGGGCCGTGCCGATGCGCAGGCCCTGCGTATGTGGCGCGGTGTCGGTGTCGGTCATCGTCGTCCTTCTCGTGTAGGGGCGGCTCAGCCCAGCAGGGGCCGCTGGTTCTTGCGTTGTTCGACGTACTCGTCGTACGCCTGCTTGGTGCTCTCCAGCTCGGAGACCTGCGCGACCGGCACATCCCACCATCCGTCGCCGTCCGGTGCGTACTGGAACGGGTCGGAGTGGATGTGGATGAGCGTGGATGCCTGGCTCGCCTTCGCCGCCACGACCGCGTCGTGCAGCCGGGCGACGGCATCCGCTCCCGGTTCGATCTCGATGACGTCGATGCCGTAGCTGCGCGCGTTCGCCGCGAGGTCGACCGCGTCGAGCAGGCTGCCGGACTCGAAGTTGAGCTCGTCGCGGTTCAGGTAGCGGTAGCGGGTGCCGAACCGTTGCGAGCCGACGGTCTCGGAGAGGTGCCCGATGGAGGCGAAGCCTTCGTTCTGGATGAGCACGACGATGATCTTGATGCCCTCGGCCACCGCCGTGGCGAGTTCACTGTGCAGCATGAGGTAGGAGCCGTCGCCGACCATGACGATGACGTCGCGTTCATCGCCCTGCTCCGATGAACCGAGCGCCTCCAGACCGCGCTTCACGCCGAGGCCGCCGGCGATCTCGTATCCCATGGTCGAGAATGCGTACTCCACGTGATACCCGAGCGGGTCGCGCACCCGCCACAGCTTGTGCAGGTCTCCCGGCAGCGACCCCGCTGCCTGTACGACGATGTCCCGCGGTGCGCTGGCCGACTGCACGGCGCCGATGATCTGCGACTGGCTCGGCAGCTGCTGGTCCGCTTCGCCCGGAGCAGCGGATGCCTGGAACGCCTCGTCGACGACGGCATCCCACCGGCGCTTCTCGCGCTCGATGCGCTCGGCGTACGCCGGCTCCACCCGGTATCCCCCGAGGGCCGGGAGCAGCACGGTCAGCGTCTCGCGCGCATCCGCGACCACCGCCAGCTGTGTGCCGTGCTTGTAGGCGTCGAACGGCGCCACGTTGACGTTCACGAACGTGACGGAAGGGTTCTGGAACGCGGTGCGGCTCGCGGTCGTGAAGTCGCTGTACCGGGTGCCGATGCCGATGACCACGTCGGCCTCGGCGGCCAACCGGTTGGCGGCGGCTGTTCCGGTAGCACCCACACCCCCCAGATACTGCGGGTGATCCCAGTTCAGCGCACCGCCACCGGCCTGACTCGTTCCGACCGGGATGCCTGTGGCCTCGACGAGCGCTCGCAGGGCGGTCTCCGCGTCGGAGTAGATGACTCCCCCGCCCGCCACGATGAACGGATGCCTCGCCGCGCGGATCGCGCGCACAGCGGCATCCAGCGCCCACCGCTCCGGCAACGGACGACGGATGTGCCACTCCCGGTCTTGCAGGAACTCCACGGGCACGTCGATCGCCTCGGCCTGCACATCTTCTGGCAACGCGATCGTGACGGCACCGGTCTCGGCCGGGTCGGTCAGCACGCGCATCGCGGCGAGCGCGATGGAGAACAGCTGTTCCGGGCGCTGGACCCGGTCGAAGAACCGCGACAGCGGACGGAACGCGTCTGTCACCTGCACGCCGAGATCGTGCGGGTGCTCCAGCTGCTGCAGCACCGGGTCGGCCACTCGCGTGGCGAACGTGTCGCTCGGCAGGAGCAGCGCCGGCAGTCGGTTGGCAGTAGCGAGCGCGGCACCGGTGAGCATGTTCGCGGCCCCAGGACCGACGGATGCCGCGGCGGCCAATGTCGCCCGCCTGCGGTGCACGCGCGCGAACCCGACAGCCTGATGCACCATCGCCTGCTCGTTGCGTGCCTGGTGGTACGGCAGCAGAGTCGGCTGCAGCACGTTGTACTGCTTCAGCGCCTGACCGAGTCCGGCCACGTTGCCGTGCCCGAAGATGCCCAGGATGCCGGGCACCGTTCGCTCGCGCACGTCGCCGTCGACCGTCCACTGGTGGCCGAGGAACTCGACGAGCGCCTGACCGACCGTCATGCGTCTTCTCGTCATCGGTGTGCTCCGTTCTGCACGCTGCTGAGCCGTGGGTCGGGAAGGCGGCTTTCCCAAGCCTTGCGGATCCAGCTCTGCCGTGGGTCGTCGCTGATCAGCCATTCCCGCTTCTCGCCGGGGCCGGCCATCACGTTGAGGTAGTACAGGTCGTACTCGGGGGCCGCCGCGGCCGGGCCGTGGTAGCCGAACGGCACCAGCGCGATGTCGCCGGTTCGCACCACGGCGCCGGTGTCGATCTCGCCCGCCGGCGAGGAGTACGCGGCGAACGTGCCGAAGGCATCCACGTTCTCGGGCGCGTTCAGCCCCGAGTGCGGTGCTGCCTCGAAGTAGTAGATCTCCTCGAGCCGGGACTCGTGACCGGGAACATCCTCGTCGTGCTTGTGGGCGGGATGCGACGACCAGTTTCCCGCCGGCGTCACGACCTCGCACGCGATGATCGCTGCGGCATCCAGAGCGTCTGGCGTGCCGAAGTTGTGCACCTGCCTGGTGTCACGTCCGGCGCCCCTGATCTCCACCGGAACGTCGGCCTTCGGCAGGTAGACGCTCCGCTTGCGCACGGTGGTGACGGCTTCGGCGATCGCGACGCGCCCACCGGCATCCTGTGCGCTGATGCGCAGACCCTCGCCGCACCCCACGTAGAGCACGTCCGTCGGCCCGTCGAAAACGCCGGCGCGACCTTCGAGCTCCGTCGCGGTGCCCTCGTGCTCCACGCGGAAGCCGCCCGAGAGCGGCACCACGATTCGCTCGAGGTCAGCGGCAGGTAGGTCTACGCCCCTGCTGTCGATCTGAGCGATACGGATGCCCGTGTGCCGCCATCCGTCGATACTCCCGTCGACCACGGCCTCCCACGGGCCCGAGCTCAGCGCTCCACGGGGAAAGAACCACTCATTGCGCACAGCCATCGTGACGCGATGCCTTTCGTTCGTCGATCGTTCTGCGGGAGGTCTCGGTCAGTCGTTCTGTGGGAATCCGAGGTTGATGCCGCCATGCGTTGCCGGGTCGAGCCAGCGACTCGTGACCGCCTTCTCCCTCGTGAAGAAGTCGAACCCGTGCACGCCGTACGCCTTGGCGTCGCCGAACAACGAATTCTTCCAGCCGCCGAAGGAGTGGTATGCCACCGGGACCGGGATCGGAACGTTGATGCCGATCATGCCCACCTGCACCTCGCTCTGGAAGCGGCGGGCCGCACCGCCGTCGTTCGTGAAGATGGCGGTGCCGTTGCCGAACTGGCCGGAGTTGATGAGGTCGATGCCCTCTTGGAACGTCTTCACCCGCACGACCTGCAGCACCGGGCCGAAGATCTCCTCCTGGTAAGCCCGCGAGCTGGTCGGCAGGTCGTCGATGAGGGTGGGGCCGAAGAAGAAGCCGTCCTCGCCGCCCTCCACCGAGCACGAGCGGCCGTCGACCACGATCGTGGCACCATCCGCCTCGGCGATGTCGACGTAGCCCGAGACCTTCTTCTTGTGCTCCGCCGAGATGAGCGGTCCCAGGTCAGGCTCCCCATCGGGGCCGCCGACTCCGTTTCCCACCCTCAGCCGTTCGATGCGCTCGGAGATCTTGCCGATCAGCTCGTCGGCCACAGTCCCTACGGGCTCGGCCGTCCCGTCGCTTCGCGACGCGCCGGAACCGGCCCGTGGGGGCCCATCGACCACGAGCACCACCGACACCGCCATGCACCGCTCGCCGGCGGCGCCGTATCCGGCGTTCACCGCCTGGTCGGCGACCAGGTCGAGGTCGGCATCCGGCAGCACCAGCATGTGGTTCTTCGCCCCGCCGAGCGCCTGCACCCGCTTGCCGTTCCTCGCCGCGGTCTCGTAGATGTACTGCGCGATCGGAGTCGAGCCCACGAACGAGATCGACTGCACGACCGGGCTGTTCAGCAGCCCGTCGACGGCGAGCTTGTCGCCCTGCAGCACCGTGAAGACGCCATCCGGCAGCCCGGCCTCCTTCCACAGCTTCGCGATCCACAGCGAAGCGGAGGGGTCCTTCTCGCTCGGCTTCAGCACGACGGCGTTGCCCGCCGCGATCGCCACCGGGAAGAACCACATCGGCACCATCGCGGGGAAGTTGAACGGACTGATCAGCCCGACCACGCCGAGAGGCTGCTTGATGGAGTACACGTCGATCCCGGTCGACGCTCCCTCGCTGAACTCGCCCTTCGTCAGGTGCGGGAACCCTGTCGCGAGTTCCACGACCTCCTGGCCGCGGTTGATCTCACCCAGTGCGTCCGAGAGCACCTTGCCGTGCTCCGAGGTGATGATCTCGGCGAGTTCGCCCTTGCGTTCGTTGAGCAGCTCACGGAACTTGAACAGCACCGTCAGCCGCTTCGCGATCGAGTACCGGCTCCACGCCTCGAAGCCGCGCTGAGCCGATGCGATCGCGGCGTCGATCTCCGACTGGTCCGCGAGCGCGACCCGCTTCGTCTCCACGCCGAGAGCCGGGTTGAAGACCGGAGCGGTGCGTCCGCTGGCCGACGGGTACTCCGCGCCGTCGATCCAGTGCGAGACGATCGGCAGCTCAGCACCGGTTTCCGTTGGGGCGAGAGTCTCAGTGGTGTTCGTCATGGTGTTCCTTACTTCTTGCACTACAGGTCAGGACTCACGAGCGCGGCGGATGCCGTCAGCGCCCGTGCACGAGAGCGGCGGCGATGTCGACGGCCTGCGCCACATCGTCGTCCTGCGGGTACAGCAGCGTGCGACCGACCACGAGGCCGTGCACGCCGGGCAGCGCCAGGGCGGATGCCCACGACGCGTAGGTCTCGTCGGGATCGGCATCCGAGTCACCGCCCAGCAGCAGCGTGGGCAGGGTCGTCGCCTGCATCACCCGCTCCATCTCCGCCACCACCGGAAGCTTGAGCCAGGTGTACGACGAAGTGGCGCCGAGACCCGACGCGATCGCGACCGAGGTGATGACGGCATCCGTCGAGAGGTCGTTCACGACGCGCCCGTCGACCCACTCGCTCATGAACGGTTCAAGCAGGATCGGCAGGCCGGCACGAGCCGACTCCGTCACGGCACGCGCGGTGTCCTCGAGGATGCCCGCCGTCGCGGAATCCTGCAGGTTCACGCGCACGAGCAGCTTGGCGGCATCCAGCCCCGAGCGCACCATCGAGTCGACGTCGTACCCGGTGAACCGGTCGTCCATCTCGAACGCGGCGCCGCGCAGACCGCCCCGGTTCATGGAGCCGACGGCGATCTTGCCGTCGAGCGCGCCGAGCAGAGCGAGGTCTTCGATCACGTCGGGCGTGCCGAGCACACCGTCGACGCCAGGTCGCGACAACGCGAGCGCGAGGCGCTGCAGCAGGTCGTACCGGTTCGCCATGGCGAGCGGGTTCGTTCGCACCCCGAGAGCTCCACGGGCGGGGTGATCGGCGGCCACGATGAACAGCCGGCCGTCGCCGCGTACGAGCTCGCGGCGTGTGCGGGCCTGAAGCGTCGTGGCGATGGATCCCGGATCGCGCTGCCGCGCGGCCCTGAGCCGGGCGAAGGCATCGGCACTGATCCGGGCGTCGTGCGCTCCCCCAGCGTTCGCGGTACCGGCAAGGTCGGCGAGGTCAGACACGGACACGGTCGGCCTCCTCGATGAGCTCGTCCACCTCCGAGGTGGTCGGCATGGCCGTTGAGCACTCACGCCGGCTGGCCACGATCGCTCCCGCCACATTCGCGAAGCGGATGACACGGCGCAGGTCCCAGCCCTGCAACAGCCCGTAACAGAGCGCCCCGCCGAACCCGTCACCGGCACCCAGACCGTTCACGACCTGCACCGCGAACGGTGGTACCTCGACCGTCTCGTCGCTGGTCTTGGCGAGCACACCCCGTGGTCCCTGCTTCACGACCGCGAGTTCCACGCCCCGCTCGAGCAGGGCATCCGCCGCGCGGTGCGGGTCTGTCTCGCCGACCGCGATGGCGCACTCCTCGCGGTTGCCCACGGCCACCGTCACCTGCTCGAGCGCGCGGCCGACCTCGGTCGTTGCCGCCTCGGGCGACGCCCAGAACATCGGACGGTAGTCCAGGTCGAGCACCGTGAGCGGTTTCCGACCACGGGCATCCCACGCCACATGGTGCGCGGCGCGGCTCGGTTCTCGGGAGAGGCCCGTCACTGTCGCCCAGAAGATGCGGGCCCTGCTGATCCGGTCGAGATCCAGGTCTTTCGGCGTGATCGTCAGGTCGGGCGCGATCGGCTCCCGGTAGAAGTAGAGCGGAAAGTCGTCGGGCGGGAAGATCTCGCAGAACGTGACGGGCGTGTTCAGCTCCGGAACGGTCTTGACGAAGCGGTCGTCGACGCCCAGTCGCGTCAGCTCCCGATGCGCGTACCGTCCGAACGGGTCGGCGCCCGTCCCCGTGATCACCGCGCTGCGCAGGCCGTGGCGTGCGGCCGCGATCGCCACATTCGTCGCGCTTCCGCCGAGGTACTTGCCGAACGTCTGCACCTCTTCGAGGCCGACGCCGTCTTGCAGCGGATAGATGTCGACCCCGATGCGGCCGAACGTGATCAGGTCGAAGGCCGCGATGCGTGGTGCCTGCGCCGCGTCATCCTCGATCTCTTGCGCAGTCGGCTGCTCCCACTCATATGCCATGCCGGTCTCCGTCATTGCCTCGGCCACTCCTTCGTCGGCTGATGAAACCCGCCGCACCCGGGACGCGGCGTAGCCACGCTATCACACTTTGTGCTAACAATCGAACATTTCGGCAGTTCCATGATCGCCCTTCGTCTTTCGTCCTCGATTGGCCCTTGGCTTGCGATTCAGAACCCAGGGACCTTGAGCTCGCCTGTCACGTATTGCGCCCGGCCGTAGCCGAACGACCAGTCCTCGGGCCCGTTCTCGACGTAGCCGATGAAAACGTCCTCGCCCCTGACGCCCACACCGGCGAGACGCTTCGCGATCTGGGCATAAAGGCGCTGCTTCGCAACGACGCTGCGTCCGCGCTGGGTGAAGATTTGGATGACGACAGGGTCGGTCCGTTCGAACCCGAGCCCAGCGTCTTCGGCGACGATGGTGTCCGCTTCCCTGGTCGTGATGACCTGGAAACGGTCACGCGCAGGGATCCCGTAGACGTCCACGAAGGCGTCGTGGATCGCGGCCGAGATCTCCTCGCTGTTGGATCGGCTGTGACTGTGGTCGATACGCACGAGGGGCATGATTGATTACTCCTTGGATGAGGACCCGGCGCAGGTCAGTCTGTCGAGCCGGTAGTGGGAAGCGTCGTCCGCGGACTCGTCTTCGGCGAAGACGCTGGAGACGATCAGTCCGTCGTCTCGGTCGAGGTAGCCGATCGAGCCCCAGGAGGTTAAACAGTGCGGCGGGGTCGACGTCGGCGGCCCAATCCTCAGGTGCTGATGGATCCTGGCGATGTTCCCGGGCCGGACAGAGATGCTGCAGAGACCGTGGGAATGGCGGTGGTCGAAGGTGGTCATTCGTTGATTAACGGAAGGATCCAACCCGGAAGCTCTCCATTACGTGCTTGTGCATCAGAATGTACGCCAGGACGAGGGGAACGATGCTGATCACAATGCCGGCGAACTGCGCACCGAGATCGACGCTGTACTGCGCGCTGAAGAGCAGCAATCCCGGGGCTACCGTCGTCGATGCAGGGTCGACCAGCAACGGCAAAGTGTGCGACAGGTTATTCCACGAGTAGATGAACGCCAGGAGGATGCAGCTGAGGATCGCTCCCTTGGACATAGGGACGACATGCGTCCAGAAAATGCGGAACTCGGACGCACCGTCAGTCTTCGCCGCTTCAATCACGTCATGCGGAAACCCGGCGAAGAAGCCGTACATGAGGATGACGGTGAGGAAAAGCCAGCCCGCGCCGAAGACAAGCCCGATGCCGACGGGGTTGCTTCGAAGCCCGAGGTCTCCGGTGATCGAGAACAGCGGGATGATCACGGCCAGATATGGCAGGGCGTACAGGACAGTGAACGACTTCTCGAAGAAGACGGATATCCGGCTTGTCGAACGCGCGATCGCATACGCCGCCATCGTTCCCGCGATCGTGGAGACTACGACCGCCGTGATCGAGAAGGCGATCGTATTCAGGAAGTAGGTCGACATCGACTCGCCCACTGCGACACCGGCCCAGCCACGCGCATAGTTCCCGAACTGTATCGGGTTCGGCAGACTCAGGGGCTGGGAGACGATCTGAGTCGTTGTCTTCAGCGATCCGAGCACGATCGAGATGATCGGAAGGACGCCAACCATGACGTAGACGAAGACAATGATCGACGTGACGATCGCACCGATCGAGTGCGGGCGGCCCCGCCTAGGTGAACGCTTCCGCGCCCCGCTTGAACTGGAATCCGTGCGTAACGACGTGTTCGCTACCGTTGCGTTGCTCATTGGTTGCTCATCTTCTGAGGTCGGAAGTAATGCGTGTATACCAGCGTCACGATGACGATGACCAGGGTGCCGAAGAAGGCGGCGGTGGACGCGTACCCGAAGTTCGAAAGTTCGAAACCCTCGCGGTAGATGAAAGTGGGGAGGATGTCGGTGGCTAGGCCGGGTCCGCCTTTTGTGAGCGCGTAGACCGTGTCGAGGGTCTTGAAGTTGCCGATGATCTGAAGGCTGATCACGACGACGAGGACGTCCTTCGACATCGGCAGAACAACATGCCAGATGCGCTCCCAGGCGTTGACGCCGTCCAGTGTCGCCGCTTCGTCGACTGAAACCGGGATGTCGTTCATCGCCGAGAGCATCAGGATCATCGGGATTCCGACGTACTGGACTGTGGAAACGAAGATGACTGCCCACATCGCGGTACCGGGGTCGCTAAGCCAGTTGTGCGCCAGCGACGGGTTGATCGCTTTCAAGATGGGGTTGACCCATCCGAGTGTCGGATCCAGTGCGTTCTTCCATGCCAGTGCGTAAACCGCCGGAGGCAGAATGACCGGGAAGAAGGCCAGGAATTTCAGGGTTCGCGAGAATGGGACTTTCCGGTAGAACGCGATTGCGAGCGCGGTTCCGATGATCACGGTGCCGGCGGCGGTCGCGGCTGTGAGCCAGAACGTCCGCGCCATAGCAGCGTAGAAGTCGGGGTCGACGAACAACGCTGTGAAGTTGGCGAAGCCAACGTTAGCGGGTGTCCCGTAACCTGCCCAGCGCTCGAACATGAGCGGAATCGACTGGATCAGCGGGTAGATCGTGAAGAGCAGTGTCAGCACGATCGCTGGGATCAGGAAGCCGTAGAACATCGCACGCTGCGAGTTACGGCTCGACTTGAGCGTGGGCGCAGGGGCGGAGCCGTTGGTTGCTCGCGGCCGCCGTTGCGTTCTAGTGAGTGTTGTCATGAGGTACGTTTCCCGTGGAACCGAGGGACGGAGTTTGGGGACACGCTCCGTCCCTCGGCCCTGCAGTTAGAGTCGCTACTTGTGCTGGCTGCGGTAGGTGTCTGCAGCCTCCTGCAGCTTCTGAGCGGCTTCCTTGGCCGTCATCTTCCCCGTCATGGAGCCGGCGACGACGTATTGCGCGAACGCCTGCTCCTGAGTCACCGTGGCGGTGGTGGACCAGTAGGGAACCTGCTCTCCCTTGGCCGCGGCGTCCGCGAGCGAGATCTCCACCTTGGAGGTGATCACCTTGTTGAGGTCCACGTCGGTGCGGGCCGGGATGCGCCCCATGCCCTGCTCTAGGGTGTTCTTCTGAATCATGTACTCGATGAAGGACTTGGCCAGGTCGGGGTTCTTCGCCTTGGCCGGGATTAGGAATGAGTCGACCCCGATGCCGTGTGCGGTCGGCTCGCTTCCGATGGAGGGAAGCATTGCCCAATCCCAGCTGAAGGTCTTCGGCTCGTAGACAGGGGGCACCCAGGAGCCCATGATCCATGAGCTTGCCTGCTGGGTGTCGAAGAGCGTCTGGGACTGCTCGAACGTCATGCTCTCCAGGCCCGGCGCGAAGTAACCGGCCTCTGCCCATTTGTCGAGCTGATCGATCGCCTTGACAGCGCAGGCTTCGGTGTACTTCGGTGCCGAGGCACCGTTCGGCTGCCAGTTTCTGGCGATCTCCTCGTACTTCTTCGCTCCGCAGGAAGTCTGGAACGGAGCGTTGAACATGTACTCGATGAAGGATCCGGGGATAGAAAGCGGGATCTTGCCTGCGGCCTTCAGCTTGTCCATGTCCGAGTTGAACTGAGCGAGGCTGGCGAACTGGTGGGTCGTTGCATCCGGAAGCGTTGCCCCGGCTGCCGTCCAAGCCTCCTTGTTATAGAAGAGGTATGGCGTCTGGGTGAGGCCGAGGGGGACAGCGTAGTGCTTGCCGTCGGAGGCAGTGGCGATCTGCGTAGTGGTCTTGCTGACCGTGCTCGCGATGTCCGACTTCTTCCAGACATCGTCCACCGGCTGGAGCGCGCCAGCCGAGATCCACTCCTCCATAAGCGAGGGCTGAAGCGTGTATGACACGACATCCGGTGCGTCACTGGATGTGAAGAGCCGGCCCCCGGACTGGCGCAAGTCATCGTTGGTAATTCCTCCGACTTGGATCTTCGCCTTGGGGTGGAGCTTCATGAACTCCTCCGCGTCCTTCTTGACGAACGGCCAATCACCGTAGACCTGGACCTTGAGATTGCCCGAGTCTGCAGTGCCGCTGCCGCCGCTGTTGCTGTTGCTTGCGCTGCAACCGGCGAGTGCGATGCCCGCAGCCGCGAGAATCGCACCCGCTCGGATGAGCTGTGAACGTGCCGTATTCTTCATGTTTGCCCGACCTCCTCGTCGAGAGCCTGCGCTGTGATTGCAGGTCATTCATGTGTATATGTCCGAACAATAGGCGAACCGATCGTTCAGGTCAATAGCGCGCGCTAGTCAAATTGCGCGACCACCTGAACCTCCTTCCGTAGCCTGCGTCACGGGTAAATAGCCCGCAGCTGGTTCAGCCGGCCGCCGATCAACCATTCGGTGATGATTATGCGCTCGCCATTGCCTGCGATCCCGTGCGGGCTGTGTAGCTCCCCACCCAACGGCGGGCGCGTCATATTGCCGTGCTGGTCGCGGCTGTTCGGCCAGGCGTCACGCGTGTGGTCGTCTCGCGAGCGGGCGTAGTGGCCTACATAGATGTCGTCACGGAAGACGGCGAGACCACCGTGCAGTTCGGTGACGAGGAGCCACCGGCCGAGGACGAGGATGCTTGATGGACTCGTGAGCGGTGCGTCGAGGATGCTGCTCACCTCGCCGTTTTCCATGACGAGGATCCGGCGGTTGGATCGGTCTGCGATCAGCACCTGATCGCCGCGTGCGGCCAGGCCGTGTGGGCAGTTGAGCGCTACGCCGGTTTCGACTGCGTTCACGGTGCGGCGATACTGTCCGTCCGGCGAATACTCGTGGATGAGGTTGGCACCGTAGCCGTCAGCGACCCAGAGCACTCCACCAGCCGTTCGGCACATCGAGGTGGGTTGCCATCCCTCGTCCTGGTAAGCATCGATGTTTGGCGCTTCGAGCCTGTCCACGCCGGTGCCGTCGAGCTTGATTTGGGCGATCGAACCGGCCTCTCGATAGTGAGCGTAGTCGGGCTCATGGAAGACGAACCGGTGGCCGTTGTTGACCAGCCACAGCCGGTCATCGCCGTCGTACAGGTCCAGAAGGATGGTGTGCATCTCGAGGGCTGGGGTCGAGACGGTTCTAGACTTCCCGTCTGGCGAGATCAGAATCAGCCGTCGCCCCTGCGGGTGGGCGACGGCAATAGTCCCGTCGCTCGTGATCGCACATCCAGAGTGCATCCAACCTGAGGTGATTGGCAGCGAGAGCTGTTCAACGGGGACATACTCGATGTCGTCCAACTGCAGCTTTGTGAGGTCTGTGGTGAGCATTAGTCGATGCCCTCCAGGTACGCGATGCTGACTTCCATGTTTGCGACTGGGTTCTGAGCCGGTCCCGATCCGTCCTCCAGGAGCCGGATGTCCTGTTCGATCACAATCGTGCCGGTGTAGTTGGCGAACGCGTCGAGGACTGCTCGAAGGTCGAGATCGCCGCGACCGAGCGGGGTGAATACTCCGTCTCCTACAGCGCGCGACCATCCGATCTCGCCTGAGATCAGTCGCGCGTTGATGGCAGCGTCGACGTCTTTGAGATGGACATGCACTGTGCGGTCGGCGATCAGTCGTGCGACGCGCACCGGGTCGCCGCCGGCCGCGGCGATGTGACCTGCGTCGTAACAGAAGCCGATCGAGGTCGACTCGACTACTCGCGCGATGTCGGTCTCCTGCTCGACTGCGGTTCCGACGTGTGGGTGTAGCGCTACTTGTACGCCGCGCTCGCCCGCAATATCGGTGATCTCGTCGAGCCCGGCAGTGAGATAACGCCATTCACTCTCGTCGAGGTTGACCGCGGTTTCGAAGTCGCCGGCTGGCCCGGCCGCCCCGATCGTAGCGATCGGGGCGCCGAGCTCTGCGATGAAGCCCACGGCCGCGCGGAACGTGGCGAGTTCATCTCGTCTATCCGCTTTAGCAAGGTTGACCGGAATCCATCCAGCTGCCGGTCGAAGCTCCGACTCCTCGAAGAGAGCTCGCGCGGCAGTCGCGTCCTGCGGGAACAGGCCGGGCTGGTACTCCAGCGCGGTGAGTCCAAGTTGCTTGACTTCTCGCACGATCTGGTCGGCGCCGATCATCCGCCCCCAACCAGGGAGGTAGTTGATGCCCCAGGACACGGGCTGAGCGGCGATCCGCGATCGATCCATCGCGATGCTCCTTCGAGGTGTTGGTGATCTAGTCAGACGAGGCTGCTGATCTCGGCGTCGGCTCCGAAGAAGCGCGCGACCGTCGCCTCGTATGCGGACGGCTTGAGGAAAGCAGTGCGTTTGATAAGCGCGACGGTCTTCTCGAGCGCCTCGATGGGATCGATCAGCATGTCCTCGTGCTCGATGCTGAGGATGCCATCGAACTCGGATCGACGCAGGGCGACCATGAATTGCGACCAGAAGGTCTCGTCGTGGCCGTAGCCCATCGTGACGAAGTTCCACGATCGGTTCTCCGGATCGGCGAAGGAAGCGGTCTCGAGAGCCGTGTTGTTGCCGAGGTGCTTCTTCTCCAGGCGCGTGTCCTTAGCGTGGACGTGGTGGATGGCACCCTTGAGCTGCGCGACGGCATCCAGCACGTCGGCACCCATCCAGAACAGATGGCTTGGGTCGAAGTTCGCCCCGACGGTCGGACCGACGGCTTCACGAAGGCGAAGCAACGTCGCAGGGCTGTAAACGTTTTGGTGACCGTGCATCTCGATGGCCAGCTCGTTCACGCCGTGCCGCTCCGCAAAGGGGACGAGTTCGGCCCAGTAAGGAAGAAGCACGTCTTCCCACTGGTACTTGAGGATGTCGGCGGTGTACGGCGGCCATGCCACGGTTACCCAGTTCGGGTACTGGTCCCCGGGGGCTCCAGCGAGCCCGGACATGAGGACGAGGCGGTTGATGCCGAATGCCTCGGCAAGTTCCACGGTCCTCGCTGTGACTTCCCGATGCTCCTTGCCCTCCTGACCTGGATGAAGGGGATTGCCCGAGCAGTTGAACGCGTCGAGCTTCAGTCCGCGACTTTCGAGTTTCTCGGTGAGTTCGTCACGAGCGCTCTGGCTGCCGAGCAGGGTGTCGAGGTCGATGTGCGGAGCGGTCGACCAGTTGCCGGTCGAGAACTCGATGTACTCGATGCCGAGGTCTCGGGCGGCGTCGAGCATTTCATCGAGGGCGAGGGTGGCGAGGCCGTCGGTGTTGATTCCGATATGCATGGTGGTGTTCCTGTTCGATTCGGTGGTGGTCAGTAGAAGTCAGGCTTGGCGGGAAGTTGGATGACTTCCACGTTCCCGGAGTGGAGAGCCGCGATCGCCGCGTCGCACACCACAGCGGCGACGAGGCCGTCCCAGGCGTTCGGGCCTGCAACGATTCCGAGGGGGATGCCGGCGACCCAGGCGACGAGCTCGTCCCTGTAGGCTTCGGCGAATCGTGTTCGGAAGTCTGCGTGGTGCGCGGCGGAGACGACACCGTCGATGTTGATTACCGGCGCGTTGGGGCTGGGAAGGCTTGCGGTACCGACCCGGCCGACCACCTCAGTGCGGATGTCGTAGCCGTAGCCCGCGTTGACGAAGACCTCGACATCGATATGCCGGCCGGACGCGGTCCGGAGCCGCACATACTGCGGGTCGAGAAGGTCGCTCCCGTCTGCCGGGCGAACAGTGCTCACCTGCACGTCCACGTACTCGTCGTTCAGCAGCCAGCGGAGGACGTCGATCTCGTGGATGAGCGACTCCGTCGTATGCATCTCGGAGGTGAAGGTCGGCGGGACCTTTCCGTTGCGGTGGGCCGCGTGGATCGCCACGATGTCCCCGATCGCGCCGTCCGCTATCGCCGCCTTCAGCGCAAGATAGTGGGGGTCGAACCGGCGCATGAAGCCGACCTGAACAAGGTGCTTTCCCCCGGCAATCTCCGCGTTGACGATCGCCTGGCATTCCTCGGCGGTGACAGCGAGCGGCTTCTCACAGAAGACCGGCTTCCCGCGCTCCAGGCAGGCCAAGACGAGTTCGGCGTGTGTTGAGGCGATCGAGGTGATGACGATTGCCTCGACCTGTGGCGAATCGATCAACTCGATCGGGTCAGCGTATGCGGCGACATCGCCCGGCAAGTCCACGGCTGCAGTGCGCGCCCGATCGAGCGCGATGTCCGCTAGTGCGGCGACCTCGGCGCCGGCAACCCACTGGACCAGGGTGTGGACGTGGGCGGTTCCGGCAAGGCCGACACCGATCACTCCGACTTTGACAGTCACGTGCTTCTTCTCCTTTGAAAGCGCTAGGACGTTTTGCGCGAAATCAGATTGATTGCGGCTCACCGTTACTAGCGCGCGCTAGTCACAAGTTAGCAGAGAATTTCGATGGGTCAAGGAGGCGTTACTCAGATGCTCCTGGGCGGCTGCGTAGAACGACGCACAACGAGCTCAGGCTTGGATGAAAGGTGCTGGGGTTCACTCATCGGGTCCGCGACTCGCTGGAGTGCGATGCGCGCAGCGTCTACGCCTAGTTGCTTGGCGTGAAGGTCGATCGAGGTGAGCGAAATAGCGGGCAGATGCGCGACGGGGGTGTTGTCGTATCCGACGACGGACACGTCCTCGCCGACCCGCAGACCCATAGCATCGAGCACGTCGAGAACCCCGAGGGCGGCTACGTCGTTGTTGGCGAAGATGGCAGTTGGAGGATCTTCCAGGGAGAGGAGCTGGGCTGCAACTCTGGCGGCCGACTCCTGGTTGTATTCCGCCGCCACCGTCAGCGGGGCGAGTTTGTGCCCCCACATGGCTTGCTCGTACCCCGTCCGACGACCGGTATAGCCCTGGCGCGCAGGGCTTGCGATGTGAGCGATTCGTCGATGCCCAAGCTTGTAAAGGTGCTCCACCGCTTGCAGTGCACCATCGATATCGTCCGGATAGACGCTGTCGATCTCGGGTACGGCTCGTGCCACATTGACGATGGGAGCACTCCGATTGAGGCGCTGGATCGTCTCGTCCGGGAGCATAAGTCCCCCAGCGATAATGACATCCGCGCGAGCTCGGAGCAGGTTATCCATCGCTGGCGTATCTCGGTGGCCGCCAGAGGCGCCGATGGCAAGGACAACATGATGGTTGCCCTCTTCGGTCACCGAGCGGATGCCCTCGTACATATCGGCGAAGATCTCGTTGTAAAGATCCAGCAAGAAGACTCCGATTGTCACCGTGTGCTTGCTTGCGAGGCGCGCAGCGACAGCATTGGGGCGATAACCCATCCGCTCCGCGACGGTGAGGATGTGATCCCGTGTCTCCGGGCTGATTCCTTTGACGCCGCGGAACGCGATCGACACTAGCGCTCGCGAAACCCCAGCCGCCTGTGCAACATCGAGCTGCGTGGGTGGGCGCTCGATATCCGTCATGCTCCTCACAGTGCCACAATCATCCGGCTCGCCGAGCTCTCACCGGACTGAATGCGCCAGTCTTGTACGTCTCTCCGAACTCCTCGAGACTGCGTCCGCGCGTCTCGCGAATGAACCTGGCCATGAAGAGAATCGCGATCACGCCAACAGCCGCGAAGAGAAGAAACATACCGAAACCGAGCACGGTAATCAGCGATGGAAAGAGCAAGGAGATGACGGCGCTTGGTGAGTCAGAGCACCACGAAAGCGCGCGTTCAGAACGCCGTGTCATAGCGGAAGAGGAGGCCGCCGAACGTGGCGAAGACCGCGACCAAACCTAGGCGCCTGTCGTAGGGCCGACGGCTCAGCGGCGGAAGCTGGGTTCCTTCCGCTGTCGTAACTCGGGTTGTCTGAAGATCCTGAGTCATCCAACCGCTCCTTTGCGCCAACATCATTATCACCTGCAGCGATCTGTCCTTCAGTCACTGCTAGCGCGCGCCATTCTACCGAAAGGCCAAAACCGCAACGCGACGGCACTCCCTAATGCCACCAAGATGCAAAGCGGGATGTGGCCGAAGCTGATCAGGCTGGGGCCGCGCCCGCGAGCGACCGCGAGCCGTCAGTCTCGATCATGCATGCGCACTACTCCCTCGCCGCCGACATCTTGTCACGGAACAGTAGTCATTTGTACTGACAAACTAACATGAGCGCGTAGGCGCTAATCGGCAAACGGCCCGGACTTCCAGCTGATGGTGCCGTCGGTCGCCCAGTTCACCGTCACCGCGAACGTCCCGGTGCGAATGGCGGACGCCACCTCCGTGGTCAGGCTGAGCCCGTGGCGAGCGATGTCGTCGAGCGTGCCGCAGGTCGCCGCCGCGCTGCCGGCATCCGAGACCAGGACGAGGCAGTACGCCCCGTCGAGGCGGCGCGCGGCGTAGACGGCGTTGCCGTCCTTCGTGTTCACACTCCCGGTGACCAGATGGAAGGAGGTCGGATCGTATCCCCGAGTGGTGTCGGCGGGGAGATCGTCGACACGCGGCGTATTCGCGAAGTACCGGGTGACGGCAACGAGCGTCGCTCCTTCGTCGCCTTCGCCGGGCTGCGGACCTGGGAACCCGCCGCTCTCCACGGCGTCGCTGCTGGCAGTGTTCCCAGGGTGGGACCTCTGGACGGTCGCCGCTTGGACGCCGAGCGTGAGCGCGATGCCGAGCACGAACGCTCCCGCGGCCGCGAGATAAGGGAGCGCCTTCCGCATCCGCTCGGCCCGTCGAGAGCGGGCATTCCGGACAGACGAGGCCTCGTCGGACGATCGGATGTCGGCACGTGCGCCGCCCGCGCCGACGTCACCACTCGACTCGCGTGCATCGATCTCGCCTTGCGCGTTACGCCGGCTCGCATCCACCTGCTCCGCGTCTGCCGAGCGTGTATCAACACCGCCTTGGATCTCGCGCGCGTGCACCCGGTCGTACTCGGCCAGCGCCCACTGGCTCGGCGTCATGCGCACGGTCTCACCGGTGGCCGGATCCCGATGCTCTTCGGTCGCCTCTGCCGCACCCTCGCGAGAGAACACGCGCTCGAGAAGCCGTCGCCGCTCATCCATGATGCTTGACCTCCGCTCCCGGAGCCGTCGCGACCAGGCTAATGTCGCGGGCGCTCGGCGTGTGGCCAGCGTCACGTGACTTGACCCTGACGCAACGTCAGCCTTTAGCGTGATGGCATGACGATCACGATGCTGGACACAGCGACCGGCACGGCCGCCGTTCTCGACGCAGAACCGCAGGACCGCGCGCAGAGACTGAACGCCATGCTGGCACCCACAGCGGGCATGTACCGCTACTTCCCCGGCGAGGTCGATCTCGTCAGGATGCATGCGATGAGCTTCGGGTTCCCCCTCGACCGGTCTGAGGAGACGGTTCGGCGAGGGCTCGAGCAGTTGCGGACCGCGGATGCCTGGGGCCGGATCGAGCGAGCGCTGGGGAACGCCGTGGAGGTGCAGGCAGCCGCCGTCCCGCACCTGAACGTTCCGGATCTGACCGTCGTGCTCATTCTGGGTGATCCGGATGACGAGCACTTCATGAAGGAGGTCAGGGGTCTGAGCGGCAACGGAAGCGTGACCGGCTACCTCTCACTGACGATCTGGCCGACGGAGGAGAATCTCGACCGCCTGGAGGCATCGGCCGTTCACGAACTGAACCACAACCTGCGGTACGCGCCCGGCGGAGTCGTCTGGAACCCGGCGACGGTGACCGCTGGGGAACAGATCGTCTCCGAGGGCCTGGCGGATGCATTCGCCCGACAGCTCTACGGCGACGAGCGCGGATACACGCCGATCGCACGGCCGCACCTGAACGACGAGGCGGTGTTCGAGAAGGTGGTCTCCGGGCTGGAGGTGACCGGAATGCAGAGCTTCGCGGCATGGGTGCTCGGCGACGCGACGGCCGTGCGCTTCGGAGCGGAGCCCGTCGGTCTGCCCACCGGGGCGGGATACGCAGTCGGGAATCGGCTGGTGGACCGATACCTCGCAGCGACGGGCCACCGGGCAGCTGACGCGCTGCACACCCCGAGCCGCGAGATCATCGACATTGCGCTCGGCCGCGCCTGAGCGGTCTCACTCCTGCCGTCTCACTCCCAGACAGCGGTCTCCGGGTCGATGCCGTGCGCGCGAGCATCCGCTTCGATCACCTCGCGCATCCAGAAGGCGAGGCCCGGCTCGACGCGGTCGTAGTATTCGGCGAAGCCCGGCTCGGCCGTGAACATCCGTGCGATCAGCACCTGCATCGATCGCGTGCAGTGGAAGTACGCGCTCATCGCTTCTCTGTGGCGGGCTGCCAGCTCGGGCATGCCAGCGCTGGCGGGGTCGGCTCCCGAGCGGCGTGCTTCGGCGAATGCCTGGATGACCGAGTCCATCGCCGCTGTGGCGTCACGCCACTCCTCCGGTGTGCGCATCGCAGAGCGCTCGGCGAACTCCGCCCACTGAGGAGAATCGCCCCACCGCTCCCGGGCCCCGCGGGCGTGCGCTGGATCCCAGTCGGCGCCGAACGTTTCCGCTTGTTCTTCTTCGGTCAGAACGACACCGTGCTCGTCGGCCGCGAGCATCCGGTCGACAGAGTCGGCGACCGCCTGCAACTGCAGGATGCGGGCATCCAATTCGGCGCGACGCCGCGTCAGCTCCTCGCGGCGCTCGGCCGCGGGGGCCTCCAGAACCTCGCTGATCCGGGCGAGCGGTATACCGAGCTCCCGGAGCAACAGCACCCGGCGAAGCCGTGCCTGGTCCGCCGCCGAGTACACCCGATATCCGGCAGGAGTACGTGCGGAGGGAGAGGCGATCCCCAGCCGATCCCAGTGGTGCAAGGTACGGACGCTGACTCCGAGGTCATCCGCGACGACGCCGACGGTGCGTTGTGCGTCGGCGTGCTCGCGGTAAGGGCCTGCGTCAGCGGATGCCGACGGCACGACGCGCGTTGATCGTCTTGACCTGCGACGGCAGCGTGAACACATCCACGAGCGTGCCGAAGCCGAACAGGCCGAAGGTGACCAGCCAGAGGATGCCCCGGCCGATCTTGCCGATGTAGAAGTGCTGGATGCCCGCAACGCCGACGAGCGTGAAGAGCATGAGCAGGTAAGCAGTGCCGGTGCTGCGAGGCGGCAGAGGCGGCCCGTATCCGGCCGGGGTCTGCGTCACGTACACGTTCGTCGGCACGGGGCCGGCCGGCGGCTGCGGTGATTGGTCGCTCATGAGTGGATCGTATCTTTCTCGGCACCCTGAGCCAGCCGCTCCTTCGAACTGACGAGGAACAGCGCCGCTGCCGTCGCAATGAGACCGGCCCAGGCGAGCCAGACATCCAGGCCGAACGCGGAGATTCCGAGCGGCGGGATGATGAACAGCACCGAGGCGATGATCGTCGCTGCGCGCCCGGTGAACCGCAAGGTGCCCTCGGGTGGGATGCGTTCGAAGCGGCCGAGCCATAGGGAGAGCATCAGCACACTCCCGAGTACGACGACGAAGAACACGGGCCTCGTCCACCACCACATCGGAGACCCAGGGAACGGCAACAGCACCGGAACGAGAAGGCTGATTCCGGTGAGTGCGACGATCGTCGGCAAGTGCCACAGGTAGATCGTCATCAGCCGTGAACCGAACGCGAACACGATCGCGCGCATGGGTTTCGTGTTCATCAGTGCCTGGAGCGGACCATGCAGCAGCGTCAGCATCGCGGCTTGGGCAATGCCGAGCAGGGCAAGTGGAACCGTCGGCGGCCACTGATCCGAGAGCAGGTTCCACGAGTAGCCGATAACGGGCACCAGGCCCACCGCCACCGCGAACGCGGCGAGGACGATCGCGGCGAGGGAATACCAGCGCTGCCGCGCGAACCATCCGTCGTACATCACGAACCCGAGTTGCTGGCAGAACAGCCACACGAACGCCACGTTGGGAACCCCGAACAGCTCGTTGCCGAACCCGAAGCCGCTCGTGCCAAGGAAGGGAACGTGCCACACTCCGATGACGATCCGATACCGGAACAGGTCGACCGCGATGGCGCAGCCGAGCAGAAGCACGAGCGGCAGCCACGGATTGCGCTGATGCCAGCGGATCATCACCGGCGCAAGAGCCTGCACCACCATGTATGCGGCGAGAAACCACAGCGGTGAGCCGACGCCGATGACCACTGCGCCAGCGAGCTTCTGGATGCCCGGCCCCAGCGGCAGAACGGTGATGGCGGTTAGCAGTGCCGCGAAGAAGACGAAAACCACCAGCGCCGGGCGGGCCAGGCGCTGCAGTCGCGCGCGCACGAAGGCCGCCGAGTCGGCTCCCTTGCGCTGTGCCGAGCGCCATCCGGCGCAGGCAGCGAACCCACCGATCACGAAGAACAGCGGCATGATGTCCGCGATCCAGCTCGCAACGTCGAACCAGCTCTGACCCTCCACCGTTCGCTGTACGACGATCGTGCCGTTCGGAGCGACGCCGACACCCGTGAAAAGGATGTGCACGATCACGACGACGAAGACGCACGCAACACGAGCCAGGTCGAGCGTGAGATCGCGCCGCTGAAGGATGTCAGTCTGCGGCGGGGCTGCGGATGTCATGCGGAAAGGACTCCTACTGTCACCGGTGGCACTGGACGCCGACCGAAAGGCGCACACACGCATCGCATTGGCGATCTTTGGCTGATCAACGCCGGCTCACAGTGCCGTCCGATGAATCTGCCACGAACCGCGCTGACTTTCCCCCGAATGACAGCACGATGCCCAGCACCCACGTCACGACAGCAGGGATCATGAGTGCCGAAACCACCGGTCTCGCATAGCTTGATGGCATACCCCACGTCTCGAAGATCGACGGGTCGTGCCATGCACTGTCGCCTACTCCCTCCATGGCCATGGGCAAGGCCACCATAGACAGCCAAAAGACGAGTGTGACAAACGCGTACGGCACGGGAACTCGCCGAGCCGTACGGTCCGCCCGAACCGCTGTCACGATCGGCGCGATGTAGAAGAATGCGACCACCGGCAAACACATCATGACCGCCAATGAGACCCATCCACCACCGCCAGTACCAGGCGCGAAGATCCACCATGGGACAAGGAGTGCCGGCACAGCCCACTGTGCGTAATAGACGAACTGCTGAAGCGTCTTCATGATTGCCCATACATCGTTACAGCCCCTCGCCCGTATTCAGGTGTCTCAGGCAACTCCGCCTGCAGCCTCGCGATGTTCGACGGCGCGACAACACTCGGGTCACGCGGCCGCTAGAGGTGTTTGCCGGTGTTGAGGTAGTAGCTGTCACCCGGGACGCAATGCCCGGTCATGCGGAAGTCGGCATAGTCCTTGCCAACGGTGAACTGGAATCCGAAGCCGTCTGCCTCGGAACCCTGCAGGTAGCCACCCGGATACCCTATGACCGCGCGCGGCGGCGTCAAGTTCGGATCATGTTGAATATGCACCGAGTAACCCTTCGCGATCATGGCATCTTTCACTTGATCGGCAACCGTGTCCGGATCGGCTTGAAGAGGTTGAGCGCGACGTTGAGCTCCGAAGTCGAAGTAGGAGTGTGGCTTTCCTCCGTCGGGCGTGCAGTCGCTCCAGTCAGCACCGCCGATGACCCAGTTACCACCCACTGCTTTTGCGATCGATTGGTAAAGGCCCATAACCTCGGACTTCGATTCCTCTGGTGACATCTGATGCGCTGTTCTTGTTGGGGTTGGCGTGGCATGGATAGGCGAGTCGAACGTACATCCGGTCAGGGTCAGGACCACGGCAATCAGGAGTACGGGTAGCGGTCGCCGTCTCATTGTTCCGGTGCCCAGATCTGGTGCTGGTTGAGCAAGTTCTCCCATCGGTCGTGCGCCTGCATGCCCAAACGGTCAGACGGCGTGTCGCCGACAGGGATCTGACTTCCTTGGTCCATCGTCGCTCGCGCGGTGTTGTATTGCGCGGTGGTGTAGTTGTCGAGGTAGCTGTAGGCGTCGTTGCCGTGGGAGTGTGCGAAAGGGCCGTGCTGCGTGACCGCATGCAATGCGGTCGTACCGACCTTAGAATTCTCGGAGCTGAAGTCGTGTGCACCGAACGTGAAGGCTGTGGGATCGGCGCGGTCGTTTCCTACCAGGTCAGCGAAGGCCTGACCCGCGTTCGCCCAACCGTCATGATGCGCTTGAGAGGCGAAGACTTGTCCCGCCGGCACGTGCATAGCTGCTGCATTGGGCACAGCAGGCGCGATACCGGGTGAGCCGAGCAGAACCACATGGTCCGCATGGGACTTCGTCAGCGCAAGCGCTGCAACATCGGTGCCATAGGAGTGCGCGATAACGGATACGTCCGCTCCCGCGCCTGACGCCCCATGCACCGCGTATGCTCCGTCCAGCGCTCCGACCAATGCAGGCGCGCCGTTCGCCGCATCGCCGTCGCCAGCCACTTCCCAGAACGAGTCGTTCGTCGGCGGATGGTATCCGAGCCACGCGACCACGGCGATATGTGATGGATCGACGCCGGACACGATCCACTGCTCGTAACGCATGTCCTTCGCAGCGTTGACGTAGTTTCCCATGTCGTGCTGAACGGTCGTGTTCATGCCGGGGACGATGTAGGAAATGTGAGTCGCGCGGTCCATATCGCCGGTGCTGATAGCCGCCAACGGCGGCTGGGTCTGCACATTCAGTGACACGAGTTCCCGCGGCGGGTTCCCCTGAAGGCCCGCACCGAGCGCGGTGGCCACCTGCTTCAGCGCTTTCAGTTCATCCGCATCGCGGGCTGGATCCTTCTCGTCCTCGGCGATTCGCTGATTCAGCACGGCCTCGTTCGCTTTGTCCCTGGCCCAGTACGCAACACCGTTCAGGTTGCCGATAATGGCGGGAATGCCCGCGATCAGCGCCGCCTGCGCGTCGGACGGGACGTAGGTTCCTGTGGCAGGGTCCGTCTGCGGACTGTTCATGCTGTTCCACCATGCGGCGACGGCTGTCGGGTCGGCCTTGGCGATCTTGCCCGCCAACTCCGGATGCGCCGCCAGCAGCGCCTGAAGCTGCGTCGGAGTCAGCCCGGTCAGCATGTCCAGAATCTGGTCCGGCGTCTTCCCCGACATCCGGCCACCACTGAGCTTCCACGTCGCACCGAGCACGTTCACACCCGTAACCGCATCAGCGCACGCCTTGTCCGCTTGCCTGCGCTGGGTGACCAAGTCGTTCCACTGCGTTTGGATGCCCGCCAGCCGGGACTGCGAATCCGCGATGTGCACCCCCACCCGGTGCGCCTTCCGCACGTCCTCCTCAGCCGGGTTCGGCATCCGGGTAGCACGAGCCAGCGCACTCTGCTGCTTCGTCAAAGAGGCCAAATGCGCCTGCTCGGTGGACCGCAACCGCGTCAGCGTCTGCTGCTGGTCCTGGATATGCTGCACCTGCGCAGCGTACGTGTACAGCGCGCTCGCCTGCGCATCCAGCCCGTCCGCCAACGACAGCACCTGCGGCAGCACGGACCCCACAGTGCTGGTGAACGCGACCTGCGTCTTCCCCACCCAGGCGCCACTCGACGCGTCGGAAGCTGCACCGCTCAGCGACTGATGCGCCCTGCGCAGCTCCGCAGCCTTCTTCGACCGGGCATCCGCAAGCGCCCTGATACCCCACGGCTCACCCGCACCCGGATCTGCAACGTTCACACCCATCAGAACGCCCTCGCCAAAGACGCGTCAGCACCTACGAGCTCGGTCGCAGCTTCCGCCGGCACCGAACCTACCTGCTGCAAACTGTCGGCCACAGCACCTGCGCACACCTTCTGCTGCACACCCGCATCGTTCAGCGCGGAAACGACGTCTGCCGAACCGAGCACACCGGCGACGACAACGGACAGCTTCAGCCTCACGCGTTCCTCCCGAGTCCCGGACGAGAGTCTAGGAGATGGACCCGTGCCAAGATGAACGCGATCGTCTACTGGAGACGGTGGCCGGCCGCGGTGCCCCTGGAGGGACTCGAACCCCCAACCGTTTCCTTAGGACGGAACTGCTCTTCCATTGAGCTACAGAGGCTGGCCCGATAAGTTTAGCTGGCTAAATGCCGGCCCACGATCGCCCTCACGCGGCGGGTGCGAGGTAGCCCTGCCACTCGGGCAGCGCGTGCTCCACACCGCGCACCATCCACGCCGGGTCGTGCGGCATACGAGGCGTGGACCTGAGCGACCAGCCCATCTCCGCGGCCGTGCGGTCGCCCTTCACGTTGTTGCAGCGCAGGCAGCAGGCGACGAGGTTGTCCCAGGCATCCGCTCCCCCGCGCGACTTCGGCAGCACGTGGTCGATGGTCGTGGCGGACTTGCCGCAGTAGGCGCAGCGGTGGCCGTCCCTGCGCAGCACACCGCGGCGCGAGACCGGAACGGCTCGTCCGTGGGGCAGGTGCACATAGCGGGTGAGCAGGATGACCGAGGGTCGGTCGAAGACCGTGTCGACGCTCCAGACCGGATGTTCGGCATCCACCTCGACGACCGTCGCCTTGGCGCTCATCACCAGCGCCAACGCTCGTTTGAAGCTCACGACGGCCAGGGGCTCATATCCCGCGTTCAGCACCAGTGTGCGCATCGACGTCCTCTCGATTGATCGGAATGGCTTTCCGTATCTCTCGCATTCGTCCACGGTCCCCAGTTACGAGCATCCGGCATTACAGGCAACAAAAAAGGCGCCGTCAGGATGACGACGCCTAGTGATTCCACGCACAGTGGTGGTGGAAGCAGTGGTGGCTGTGATGCCGAAGGTTTCCCATGCGGGAGTGCTCCAGAGGATCGCGGACGAACATGATCAGGGCTACAGGGTAACGCAGGATGTTTGCAGCACGGTTCCGTGGCACGCCGTCCGAAGCCCGTGACTGAGGAGCGTTCACCTGCCGGTGGCCTGATGCAACAGAGCAGACACCGATGCGACACACTCTCCCCAGGAGACGACGGAATACCCGTGGGGGGTATCCGGTTGTCGGCGACATGGATGAGATGCACAACGGAGCAGAGAACGCCGCGCACGCTGACCACGTCGCGAAATTCCGCCGGTTGTTCTGGATCATGCTGATCGTTGCGGTGCCGGTCGTGGGCTTCTCCCCGATGTTCGCGATGATCCTCGGGTACCAGCTGCCGAGTGCCGCATGGGCGCCCTGGATCTCGCCCGCGCTCGGAACGGTGATGTACCTCTGGGGAGGCAGGCCGTTCCTGAGCGGCGCTCTCGATGAGATCCGCGCGCTGAAGCCGGGCATGATGCTGCTGATCGTGCTCGCCATCACGGTCGCCTTCGTCGCGTCATGGGGCGCCAGCCTCGGGCTGCTCGACCACGGGCTCGACTTCTGGTGGGAGCTCGCGCTGCTGATCGTGATCATGCTTCTCGGGCACTGGATCGAGATGCGGTCTCTGGCGCAGACCAGCTCGGCGCTCGATTCCCTCGCCGCCCTCCTTCCGGATGAGGCCGAGCGTGTCGAGGACGGCCGCACGGTGCCCGTGCCGCCCAGCGAACTACGGGTGGGCGATCTGGTGGTCATCCGTCCGGGTGCCCGGGTGCCCGCCGACGGCGTCATCGTCGAGGGCACGGCGAGCATGGACGAGTCGATGATCACCGGCGAGTCCCGCACGGTTCCCCGCGACATGGGTGACCGTCTGGTCGCTGGAACCGTCGCTACCGATTCGGGACTTCGGATGCGCGTGACCGCGATCGGTGACGACACGGCGCTTGCGGGCATCCAACGGCTGGTGGCCGAGGCTCAGAGCTCCAGCTCACGGGCGCAGCGCATCGCCGACGTCGCGGCCGGATGGCTGTTCTGGTTCGCGCTCGGCGCCGGCGTTCTCACCGCCATCGTCTGGACGGCGATAGGGATGCCCGACGAGGCCGTCGTTCGCACCATCACCGTGCTGGTGATCGCCTGCCCCCACGCACTCGGACTGGCGATCCCCCTCGTCGTCTCGATCGCGACGGAACGCGCCGCGCGCGGCGGTGTGCTGGTCAAGGATCGACTCGCGCTCGAGAGCATGCGCACGGTGGACACCGTGCTCTTCGACAAGACCGGCACTTTGACCAAGGGAGAGCCGACCGTGTCGCTGGTGCAGGCGAGGGGCGACCGCGACGAAGCCGAGGTCCTGGCGCTGGCTGCGGCGGCGGAAGCCGATTCCGAGCATCCGCTCGCCCGTGCCATCGTGCTGGCCGCCGAGGACCGCGGGCTTCGAGTGCCGGCGGCCACCGGCTTCGAGTCCTCGCCGGCGATCGGAGTGTCGGCTCAGGTCGACGGCGCCCGCATCCAGGTGGGCGGCCCCCAGCTGCTCGAACAGGAACGGGTCAACCAGCTCGATGAGCTCGATCGGAGGCGGGAGCACAGCGGCACAGTGCTGCACGTGCTCGCCGACGGCCGAGCGATCGGGGCGCTCGAGCTGCACGACGAGGTGCGCGAGGAGTCGAAGCAGGCGATCCAGGCACTGCATGCCAAGAACATCCAGGTCGTCATGATCACCGGCGATGCGGAAGAGGTCGCGCGCTCGGTCGCCTTGGAGATCGGCATCGACCGCTACTTCGCGGACGTACGTCCGGAAGACAAGTCGGCCAAGGTGAAGGAGTTACAGGGTGAGGGCCGACGTGTCGCGATGGTCGGCGACGGCGTGAACGATGCGCCTGCGCTCGCCCAGGCCGACGTCGGGATCGCGATCGGAGCCGGCACGGATGTCGCCATGGCGTCCGCGGGCGTCATTCTGGCGAGCGACGATCCCCGCTCCGTGCTCTCGGTCATCGAGCTCTCGCGTCGCAGCTACGCGACGATGAAGCAGAATCTGTGGTGGGCCGCCGGCTACAACCTGATCTCCGTGCCGCTCGCGGCCGGCGTCCTCGCTCCGGTCGGGTTCGTTCTGCCGATGTCGGTCGGGGCGATCCTGATGTCGCTCTCGACGATCGTCGTGGCACTGAACGCTCAGCTGCTGCGTCGGCTCGACCTGCGCCCCCACATCCGCGCGAACGCACCGATGGGCCCCAGCGTGGCGCCTGTACCAAGGGAACCGCAGCCGGCCGTCGTCCGCAGGCGCTGAGCCGGCAGTCGCAATCGGCGGACACAGGATCGGCGAGCCACGCCCTTGTGGCACGCCGATCACTGGGCTTGTGGAATCGAATTCCCGAGCCTTCAGGCCGGGGCTGACTTGCCGCCGGCTCCGAGCACGGTCAAATGCCGAAGCGAACGATGTAGAAGTCGTTGGTCCAGATCGGGCGAATCGAAATACTGCGACCGACATCAGGGGCGTCCATGATGTTTCCGTTGCCGGCGTAGAAACCGTCATGCGCCCCGCCGAGCATGATCACGACGTCGCCCGGTTGAGCATCCTGAATCGAGATGCGCGTCCCCATCGCCCCCTGCGCGGCGGCAGAGTGAGGAAGAGAAATACCGAACTGGGCGTAGACGAACATGACGTAGCCCGAGCAGTCGAAGCCTGCCGGCGTATCCCCGCCGTAGACGTAGGGCGTGCCGATGTACTGCTTGGCGACGTTGAACACCTGCGCCAGGCTGAAGTTCGGATAGGGCGGGTTCTTCAGATAGTCCGCAGCGGTGGGTCCGCTGTACGCGGCCCCATAGGCTTCCATCTGCTTTGCGGCAGCGGCCCGCGCTGCAGCGGCCGCCGCTGCGGCCTTCTGATCCGCCAGCTGCTGCTCGGTCGTGGCGCTGAACGTGTCGACAGCGGTCACCGGTCCGGCGACGGCGTTGGAAACGCTGACCGACTGCGAGTGCGTCTTCTTCAGAGTGTCGATGGCACTGGTGCCGAAGGATGCCTGATTCGACGTCTGCGGATTGAACGCGTACGCGGGGATGGCGATGGTGGCGACGATGCCACCGGCGATCGCCATGACAGCGAGATTGGCAAGGGGCCGCAACCGGCGCTTGCGCTTGCGCGCAGGGGCCGAGGCCGAAGAACTGACCGGACCTTCCACGCGCTGAACTGCAGCGGATGACCGCTGAACCCGGCGCGAACCGGCGCGCTCCGAAGTCCTGAGGCTGCGACGCGACACTGCGGTCGATGCGTTCAGGGAGTCGTTCGAGTCGTTCGCCTTGCCGGTAGTACTCGGGTCGCGGTCTTCGGGAAGACCGCTCGTACCTATTGTTGCCAAGGTGTGAACCTCCGGCGCTCCGCTGGCACTAGGTAGCCACCCCGTCCGAGATCTCGTGAAGAGTTCGGCGTCGCAAACTCAAGAGACGGGCTTTCGGGAGCGTCTTGAGCCGGGTCCGACGACCGGGTGCTGGTCTGTGGACTCGTACGACGATACGGGACCGTTATCAATTTGTCACATCGTTTTCGAGGCGTTTTCCTCGCCTGTGAACGAAAGTGCGTTGGGGACGGAAAGGTCTACGCCGCCACGTAGATGTGGCTCGCCACCTCGCTAGGCAGCTCCAGTGCCTCGTCGTAGCCGTCGATCTGCATCGCGACGTACGAGCCGGACCGCCAGAAGGCGCCCGCCGCGCCCGGAAAGATGCCGGCCTGGCGCAACTGCGCCAGCAGCTCCGGTTCGAACTGCACCGGTTCACCCAGCCGCCTGATCGTGGCATTGACGCGCTCGCCGGAGCCGGACGTGGCATCCACGACGTTCCGAACTCCGTCAAGGAATGCCTTGTGCAGACCGATGCCCTGGTCCTCGATGCGCGGGATCGGGGTGCCGTAAGGCGTCTCGGTGGGATGCCCCAGGATGTCGAGGATCTTGTGCTCGACCTGCTCGCTCATCACATGCTCCCAGCGGCATGCTTCTTCGTGAACGTATTCCCACTCGAGACCGATCACGTCGGAGAGCAGCCGTTCGGCGAGACGGTGCTTGCGCATGACGTGCACCGCTCGGCGGCGGCCCTCGGAGGTCAGTTCGAGATGCCGATCGCCGGAGACGACGACGAGCCCGTCGCGCTCCATGCGGGCCACAGTCTGCGAGACCGTCGGACCGGAGTGGCCGAGTCGCTCCGAGATGCGCGCACGCAACGGCACGATGTTCTCCTCCTCGAGATCGAGGATCGTGCGCAGGTACATCTCGGTGGTGTCGACGAGGTCGGTCATCGCTTCCCCTTGTGGTTCTCTCAACCGGCAGCCGAAGGCGCCTTTTCAAGCCTACCGGCGCGCCGCAGCGGCACCGACGCTCGTCTACGCCCGCCCGAGTGCTCATCCGAGCAGGATTGCGATGGATGGCCGCCCTAAACTGAACGCCATGCCTGCGATCGCGATTCCCGAGTCCCTTCTGCCTTCCGACGGCCGATTCGGCGCCGGCCCTTCGAAGGTGCGTCCGGCCCAGGTCGACGCGCTCGTCGCTGCGCAGTCCACGCTGCTCGGAACATCCCATAGACAGGCTCCGGTACGAGGGCTCGTGGGCCGGGTGCGCGAGGGACTGGAGACACTGTTCCGAATTCCGGACGGCTACGAGGTAGTGATCGGCAACGGTGGCTCGACCGCATTCTGGGACGCCGCTGCATTCGGCCTCATCGAGAACCGCTCCGAGAATCTCGTCTACGGCGAGTTCAGTCAGAAGTTCGCGAAGGCGGCATCCGCTCCCTGGCTGCAGAAGCCGCACGTCATCGAGGCGCCGGTGGGCTCGCGCAGCACTCCGGAGGCTATCGAGGGCGTTGATGTCTACGCCTGGCCGCACAACGAGACCTCGACCGGGGTGATGGCTCCGGTTCGCCGAGTGCACGGCGACGAGGGCGCACTGACGGTGATCGACGCGACGAGTGCGGCGGGCGGCGTCGACTTCGAGGCATCAGAGACGGATGTCTACTACTTCGCTCCGCAGAAGAATTTCGCGTCCGATGGCGGGCTCTGGCTCGCGCTGTTCTCGCCAGCCGCGTTGGAACGGGTGGAGCGCGTGGCGGCATCCGACCGTTACATTCCGGACTCCCTGAGCCTGAAGCAGGCCGTCGACAACTCGCGCCTCAATCAGACGCTCAACACGCCCGCGCTGGCGACGCTCGTCATGCTCGAGGCGCAGGTGAGCTGGATGAACGACAACGGCGGCCTGCAGTGGGCGTCAGCGCGCACCGCGGAGTCGTCTGGCGCACTGTACGAGTGGGCGGATTCGGTGACCTACGCGCATCCGTTCGTCGAAGATCCGGAGAACCGGTCGCAGGTCGTCGTCACGATCGACTTCGACGACGTGGATGCCTCGCGGATCGCCTCGGTGCTGCGCGAGAACGGCGTCGTCGACACCGAGCCGTACCGCAAACTCGGTCGCAACCAGCTGCGCGTGGCGACGTTCACGGCGGTCGAGCCAGAGGACGTGCGACAGCTCATCCGCTGCATCGAATACGTCGTCGAGCACATCGGCTGAGGTTCTCGTCTGCGTCTGGGCTGATTTCGGGGAGGGGTCGTTGCGGTGCGACTGTGGCTGAAAGACAGCGAGCGGCTGCCTGATCCGCCGCCCATGAAGACGGACGACCGCGCCGCGCTCGGCGTCGGCACGGTGCTTTGGGTGATCGCGGCCATCGCCGCGGCGGTGTTCGCGGGCCCGCTGGCCGCATCCGGGCACGGCTGGGTGCCCGCGACCGCGATCGTCGGCGTCGTGCTCGGCCTCATCGGGCTCGTGTACGCGCAGGTCTCGCGGGTGCGCGCACGGCGCAAGGGCGCCGGTCGCTGACGACCGTCCAGAGGTGCTCTCTCCGTCCCCAAACACGTACGAACTTCGCTTGTTCACAAGGACATCGATACTCGAAGAAATGTCGGTGGCGTCGGCGAGTATGGGTGCATGACGAAGCCCCTGCAGCACTTGTCGAGTGATCTCGACGCGGTCTGTGCTGCGTGGTCCGAGGCGTTCGGCGGCGCCGATTCGTCACTCGTTGGTCGCGCTTTCTGTGAGGCGGAAGCAGACGAAGTCTCGGTGGTGGAGTCGATGTCAGACGGCGACCTGGTCGCGGTCACGGATGCGGTGGCGCAGCTGGTGCGTGACGGGCAGGCTCTTCTCGCTCGTGCCGCTGCTGAAGTGGCCAGACGTTCGCCTGCTGAACTCGGACGTGAGGGCCTGGCGAAGAAGCGCGGGTTCCTGAACCCGGTGCATCTGGTCGCCGCTTCCACTGGTGGGCGGGCCTCCGAGGCGGCCAAGCTCATCGCCGTCGGTACCGGCACCGCACCGCGGCGGGCGCTGACCGGTGAGCAGTTGCCGCCGGCGCATCCGCACGTGGCGGCCGCGCTGGCTTCCGGTGCGATCGGTCTTGATGCGGCGGATGCCATCACCGGGATGCTGCGAAGGGTCGCGCCTGGTGCGGATGCCGGGCAGGCCGAAGCGATGGAGAAAGTGCTCGCCGAACGCGCAGCCGGCCTCCCGTTCGATCTGCTGCTGCGGGTGATCCGTGAAGCGGAGGCGCGTCTGGATCAGGACGGCGTCGCCCCACGTGAGGAAGAGCTCCGTGCCGACCGGTCGTTGACCATCCGGCAAGACACCAACGGGATGGTCCGGTTGACCGCCCGCCTGGATCCGGAGACCGCCGCCCCGGTGAAAGCGGCGATCGAAGCGATCGTCACCCGCGACATCCGTGCAGCACGGCCCGGTGGTGATTCAAGCGGCGACACTCCGCACGATGACGCGGATGGTCCCGTGATCGCGGACATGCGCAGCGTTCCGCAGATGCAGGCCGACGCGTTGGCGATGATCGCCCGGCACGTGCTGGGCTGCAACCAGGTCCCGGCCACCGCATCCACGACCGTGGTGGTGCGGATGAACCTCGACACCCTGGTCGACGGTGTCGGTCACGGCCGGATCGACGGCCTGGATCACCCGGTCTCCGCCGGCACCCTGCGGCGCATGGCTGCGACGGCCGGCATCATCCCCGCGGTACTGGGCACCGACAGTGTTCCGCTCGACCTGGGGCGCACCGCCCGGACGTTCACTGCCGCGCAACGCATCGCACTGAGCGAACGCGACGGCGGATGCTCGTGCTGCGGCCTCGCCGTGGCGTACACCGAAGCACACCACATCCTGTGGTGGAAACGTGACACCGGGCCCACCGACCTGGACAACGGGGTACTGCTGTGCCCACCATGCCACGCCCGAATACATCAAGACGACTGGGACATCCGCATCACCAACGGGCAGGTCTGGTTCATTCCACCGCCACAGATCGACGCGTCCCGAACACCACGACTCGGCGGCAGGGCAAGGTTCGAACTGCCCGATGTCTTAGCCGCCGCATGAACACGCGGCGGTCGTGGGAGCGCCCAGCGCGCTACGAAGCGTTGTTGTCGGCGTCCGTCTCGACGGCGTCCGTGTCGACGGTGTCCGTCTCGTCGCCGACTGTGTTGCCGCCCACCGTGTCGCCAGCGTCGGTGTCGCCATCGTCCGTGTCTTCGTCGACCGTGTCGCCGTCCTCTGCTTCGTCGGTGCCGATCTCGTCGTCCTCCAGCGACGCGGCCTCGGCTCCGGCGATGTCGTCGGCCTCCACGTCGACGTCATCGGTGTCGTCATCGTCGGCGACGTCGTCGGACTCGTCCTCGTCGTGGAGGTCGATGTCGATGCCGTCGATGTCGTCGTCCTCGTCGAGATCGCCCTCGTCGTCGATGTCGTCCTCGTCGTCGAGATCCTCAGCTCCGTCAAGGTCGTCGTTCTCGTCGAGGCTGTCGCCCGAACCAGAGTCGGCATCGGGCGCGGCATCCTCATCCGCACCCGCAGCTCGGGCAGCCTCCTGGGCGGCCTGGTACTCGGCGAGACGCTCTGACCACGGCACCCAGTCCGGCGCGAGCAGGGCTTGCTCACCCGGGAGAAGCTCAGTCTCGAGCACGACGGGCTCGGCATCCGCATCGACCCGGGCGAGCGAGACCGTCCAGCGCCAGCCGGGATACCCCAGCATCGTGCACTCGAACAACAGTGAGAGCACATGGTCGCCCTCGACGACGTGGCCGACGACCTGCCCGATGGTGGCCTCCGGCGTGATCTCCAGCAGTGCCGTCTTCGCGAGATCGTGCGCAGCGAGCAGTCGCTCATCCGCGACCGGAGGATCGCCGAGCGCTTCCTGGGATGCGACCTCGCCTGATTTCTCTGCGGATTCCTCCGTCACACTCTCGGCCGCTGCCGTCTGGGCCGCTGCCGTCTGGGCCGCTGCCGTCTGGGCCGCTGCCGTCTGGGCCGCTCCTGTCTCGTCGGTGCGTTGCTCAGGCATCCAGATCGTCCGCCACGCGCCGCAACACCGCGGCGATCTTGCGGCCGTGCGCGGTATCCGGGTAACGACCGCGCTTGAGTCCCGCCCCGATTCCATCGAGGAGTTTCACGAGGTCTTCGATGATCACCGCCATGTCGTCGGCGGACTTGCGGTTCATCTTCGACAGGCTCGGCGCACGCTCGATCACACGCACCGACAGCGCCTGCGCGCCGCGTTTGCCCTCGGCGACACCGAACTCGAGCCGCGTGCCCGCCTTCACGACGGCACCCTCGGGCAGGGCCGACGCGTGAAGGAAGACCTCGCCACCGCCGTCTTGGGCGATGAAACCGAAGCCCTTCTCCTCGTCGTAGAACTTGACCTTGCCGGTCGGCATGGGAGACCTCTTTCGGGGGAACGTTGCTCGTGCAACCTCAATTATCCTTGATTCGTGACCGACGAGACGCCCCGCTCCGTATCCCGCGCGCAGCGCATGCTGGCGTTCATCGCGGCCGGGCTGGTCATTCTCTCGATCGTCTGCTTTTTCGTGCTGATGATCGGAACGTGGTTGGGGGCGGGCCCCGACCAGAACGCAGGCAGGGGAATCTGGCCAACGGTCGAACTGCTGCCTCTGGGCGCACTGCCGATCGCCTTCGTGCTCATCATCGTGCTGCTCGTGGTAAGTCTCTTCGGGCGCAGCAGGCAGAACCGGAAGGCGAGCCGGTAACGGCCGCGGGGTTGCGCGTGACGAGTCCCGAGCCCACATGACCAGCACCCTGTCGCTGGCCGAACGACTCGGCGGACTCGACGATCAGAGCCTCCACGACCTCATCGACGGCCGAGGGCTCACCCGATCACGCATCGAGGACTTCTTCGACCTCGCCGACGCACTGCTCGAATCGCCTTCGGTGCAGCACGCCCTGGCGCCGCTGCCGCGTCCGGTGCTCGCCGCACTCGCCGCCCTTGCCGACCATGGTGGCGCGGCGACGGCCGAGCAAGCGGCCGCGTGCCTCCGGTCATGGGGCGCAACCGATGCCTCTGTTTCCTCCGTGCGCGACGACCTGGATGCACTTGTCGACACTTTCCTGGCCGAGCGTGCCATGGACGCGGCGGATGGCGACTCAAGGGACGAAAGCGGAACCGTCTTCGCGCTCTACCCGGGCGTCGCAGCCCGCTTCGTCGCATGGGCGGACGGCGACGGGGTGCCGGGACGCAGGCTGGCGGCATCCGGCAAGCCCGCGGCGCTCGCCAGTGTTCCCGACGTGGACCGCCGGTTCGTCGACCGGCTCGCCGCCGAGAGAGCCTTCGTCGCAGCCGGCGCCGTGGCGGAGTTCGTCTACGAGTTGGAGCGGGAACCGGCGCGGGAGCTGCAGAAGGGCGGCCTCGCCCTCCCCGACACCCGCCGCATCGCGTCGGCCCTCGGAATCGAAGCGGACGACGTCGCGACCGTGCACTGGCTCGCCGACAGCTCCGGACTCGTCTCCCGGGAAGGAGCCGTGTGGCTGCCGACCGACGCCGCCGAGGCGTGGGCAGCCCTCTCCACACCGGAACGCTGGGCGCGACTCGCCGGAACCTGGCTCGAATCGGTGCCTGCAGACATCCGTCCGCTCATGGTGGAGCGTGCACACGCCTCTTGGGGCGATGCGCTGCGCGGCTATGCGAGATGGCGCTATCCCGCGGCGGACGCCTCCCTCGACCGGCGCGTGAACGAGGTGGAAGCGCACGCCGAGTTTCTCGGCATCACCGCGAACGCTGCACCGAGCACAGCGGGCATCACGCTTCTGCAACGCGGTCCGGATGCCGCAGCCGAGGTTCTGCGCGCAAGATTCCCCGCCGAAGTCGACCGCGTGTATGTTCAGCACGACCTCTCGATCGTTGCTCCCGGCCCCCTCATCCCATCGCTGGATGCCCGGCTGCGCACGCTCGCCGACGCCGAAGGCACCGGACTGGCGGCGAGCTTCCGCGTGTCGCCCTCCTCGCTGCACCGGGCGATCGCAGCGGGAGAGACCGCGCAGTCGTTACGCGAGTTCATCGGTTCCATCTCGCTGACAGGCCTACCGCAGCCCGTCGCCTACCTCATCGACGAGGCGGCATCCCGCTATGGGCGAGTGCGGGTGCGGGCGGCCGATTCGGCGGCCGGAACGGGATCGGTCGTGCACTCCGGCGACCGCGAGCTCCTGAACACGATCGCGGTCGACCAGTCGCTGGCAGCGCTCGGGCTGCGACCGGCATCCGACGGCGAGCTCACGTCGAGGTTCCCGATCGACGTCGCATACTGGGCGCTCGTCGACGCCCACTACCCTGTCGTGGCGGAAGACTCCGACGGCCGCCAACTGCGGGTGCGACGCAGGCTCGGGCATCCGGAGCCCAGAGAATCCACCGATACCGCCCAACTCGTGGTGCAGCGGTTGCGATCCGCCGAGAGTACAGATGGTCAGGGCGGCGCGGAGGCCTGGCTGAACCGCCAGCTCGAGTCGGCCGTGCGGTCTCGCACCATCGTGACCGTCACGGTGGCGCTGCCTGACGGCCGCGAGCTCGAGTTCACGCTGGAGCCAACCGGGCTCGGCGGCGGACGACTACGGGGCCGCGACCGCGCCAGCGACATCGAGCGAACGCTGCCGGTGGCGAGCATCCGCGCAGTGCGCACGCCATGAGGGCCTCCGGCTCGGCGCACAGAGGTGCATCGTTCCAGCGGGCGCAGGGCCGACGAGAATAGACTCGTCTGCTATGTCTGATGGACCCCTGATCGTGCAGAGCGACCGGACCGTGCTGCTCGAGGTGGCGCATCCCCAGGCTGAGGATGCCCGGCACGACCTCGCCGTCTTCGCGGAACTCGAGCGCGCGCCGGAGCACATCCACACGTACCGCATCACGCGGCTGGGACTGTGGAATGCACGTGCAGCAGGACATCAGGCATCCGACATGCTGACGACTCTCGAGACGTACTCGAAGTTCCCGATCCCGCAGACGGTTGCCGTGGACATCAAGGAGACCGTCGCCAGGTACGGCCGGCTACTGATCGAGCGCGACGAGGAAGGCGTACTCGTGCTGCGCAGCACAGACGAGGCCGTTCTGCGTGAGGTGTCGGGAGCCAAGCGAATCTCACCACTTCTCAGCGAGAGACGCGACGACGGCGCCTTCGTGGTTGCGGCTTGGGCGCGCGGACACCTCAAACAGGAACTGGTCAAGCTCGGCTGGCCCGCCGAAGATCTCGCCGGATACACGCCGGGTACGCCGCATGAGATCGCTCTGGATGAGACGGGCTGGCACCTGCGGGACTACCAGACGAAAGCGGTCCAGAACTTCTTCGAAGGGGGATCCGGTGTCGTCGTTCTCCCGTGCGGCGCGGGCAAGACGCTGGTCGGCGCAGGAGCGATGGCGACGGCGAAGACGACGACGTTGATCCTCGTCACCAACACGGTGTCCGCCCGGCAGTGGCGAGACGAACTGCTGCGCCGCACGAGCCTGACCGCGGAGGAGATCGGCGAGTACTCGGGCCAGGTCAAGGAGATCAGGCCCGTCACGATCGCGACCTACCAGATCCTCACCGCCAAACGGAAGGGCCAGTACGCGCACCTCAGCCTGCTGGACGCACTCGACTGGGGGCTCATCGTCTACGACGAGGTGCACCTGCTGCCCGCTCCGGTGTTCAAGCTCACTGCGGAGCTGCAGGCGCGTCGCAGGCTCGGACTCACCGCGACGCTGGTGCGCGAAGACGGCCGCGAGGGCGACGTCTTCTCACTCATCGGCCCCAAGCGGTTCGACGCACCGTGGAAGGAGATCGAGTCGCAGGGCTTCATCTCCCCCGCAGCCTGCTACGAGGTGCGGATCGACCTGCCGGCGTCCGAGCGGCTCTCCTACGCTGCCGCGGCGGACGACGAACGCTACCGGTTGGCGGCGACCGCGCCCGCGAAGCTCGACGTCGTGCGCCACCTCGTCGCGCGGCACGCCGGCGAACGCATCCTGGTGATCGGCCAGTACCTCGACCAGATCGACGAGCTGGCGGATGCCCTGAACGCGCCGCAGCTCACCGGCTCCACTCCCGTGGACGAGCGGGAACGCCTCTACCAGGAGTTCCGAGACGGCACGACGCCCGTGCTCGTGGTGAGCAAGGTGGCGAACTTCTCGGTGGATCTGCCGGAGGCCACCGTGGCCATCCAGGTCAGCGGGTCGTACGGCTCACGGCAGGAGGAGGCGCAACGCCTCGGCCGGCTCCTGCGCCCCAAGGAATCCGGACTGTCCGCGAACTTCTACACTCTTGTCGCCCGCGACACCGTCGACCAGGATTTCGCGCAGAACCGCCAGCGCTTCCTTGCCGAGCAGGGCTACAGCTACACCATCGTCGACGCGGGCGCGCTGGCCGCTTAGGCCGTGTAGGCCGTGTACCGCAGCAGCAGCGTGTCGCCTGAGCGCAGCACCTGAGCAAGCCGCATGTCCAGCGGCAGCTGCGGCGCCCCGTCGATGATGCGTTTGCCGAGGCCGCCCTCCAGCACGGGGCTGACGGTGAGGCACAGCTCGTCCAGCGTGCGCTCGGCGGCGAACGTGCCGAACAGATGCGGACCGCCCTCGCAATGCACCCGGTTCAGACCGCGTTCTGCGAGCATCCGCACCGCTATGGCGGTATCGACGGATGCCTCACCGCACTCGATCACGTCGGCCACCTGCGCGAGCGCCTCCCGCCGCGCCTCTGGTGCAGCCGCCACGGTGAGCACCATCGGCCGCACCGGAGCCTTGGTGAAGACCTCACTGGCAGGGTCGAGCCCGAGATCGCCCGACACGATGGCCAGCGTGGGCTGCGACGCGAAGCCGTGCGATGTCCGCCACGCTGCGGACGCGTCATCCACCCGCATGCCCCCGTACCCCTCGACCCGCACGGTGCCCGCGCCCACGAGCACGACGTCGCACACTCGGCGCAGGAGAGCGAAGACGCGCTTGTCGGCGGCATCCGAGAGTGCGCCGGAACGCCCGGCCTGGGTCGCGGAGCCGTCGATAGACGACACGAAGTTGACCCGCACCCACCGGTCCGCGACATCCTCCTCGTAGCAGGCGATGACGGCGTCGTCATCGAGATCGGATGCCGTCACCGGCCACAGTGAATCGATCGCGGCTCGATCGTCGCTCACCGCCGGGACCCCTCGAACTCGCCCATCGTCGTCACTCCTCGTTGAAGTCGCCCATGTTGTGCTTCAGGTACACGGGCTCACGAAGGCCCAGGATCGCCTCGGTCATCCGCACCGCCGCGACGGACTCACGCACATTGTGCATGCGCACCACCCGAGCCCCCTGCGCGATGCAGAACACGGCCGCCGCCAGCGATCCCTCCAACCGGTCGGCCCGGTCAACGTCGAGCGTCTCGCCGATGAAGTCCTTGTTCGACACCGCGGCGAGCGCGGGCAGCCCGAGCGCCGCGATCTCGTCGAACCGGCGCGTCAGCTCGAGCGTGTGAAGCGTGTTCTTGTTGAGGTCGTGCCCTGGGTCGATCACGATGCGCGACTCGGGAACCCCCAGCGACACCGCGAGCTCGATGCGGTCTTGAAGGAACGCCGCGACCTCCTTCACCACGTCGTCGTACTGCGGCCGCGGGTACACGGTCCGCGGCTCGGCCAGGCTGTGCGTGATCACCAGCGTGGCGTCGCTGTCCGCGACCACCTCGGCGAGCCGCCGGTCGTGGATGCCCGTGGTGTCGTTGATCACGTCCGCTCCCGCCACGATCGCGTGCTGTGCGACCTCCGGCTCGAACGTGTCCACCGAGACGACCACGTCGGACTCCCGCCGCAACGCCTCGATGACCGGAACGACTCGTGCGATCTCCTCCTCGACCGGCAGCGACGGCCCCGGCTTGAACGGCACACCGCCGATGTCGATCCAGTCCGCCCCGTGCTCGACGGCGGTGAGGCACGCGTGCACCGCGGCATCCAGAGCGAACGTCGCCCCGCGGTCGTAGAACGAGTCGGGGGTGCGGTTCACCACGGCCATCACGGCCACCCGCTGAGAGAAGTCGAAGGTGTGCTCGCCGATCGTGCGAACGGGGTCTCGCAGCGGCGGCAGGTAGACGCTCACGCGTCGGCCAGGAGTTCGTTCAGCGGCACGCTCGGATCGGAGAGCCGGCCCTCGTCCACGGGTCGCCCCTCACGGATCAGCGCCTGAACCTGTTCGTTGACATCCCACACGTTCACGTTCATACCGGCCACGACACGGCCATCCGGCGCCACCCAGAACGACACGAACTCGCGACCTGGAACGTCACCGCGATAGACGACGTGGGCGCCGTCCATCAGGGGCCGATACCCGGAGTACTCCATTCCGAGGTCGAACTGGTCGGTGTAGAAGTACGGGATGTCGTCGTACTCCACGCCGCGGTCGAGCAGGTTGAGTGCTGCAGTACGACCTGTGCCGATCGCGTTCGCCCAGTGCTCGCTGCGCATCCGCTGCCCGACCACAGGGTGGAACGGATCGGCCGCATCGCCCACCGCGAAGACGCCTTCGACGCCCGTGCGCATTCCCGCGTCGACCAGTACGCCCTTTCCCACCTCCAGCCCGGCATCCTTCGCGATGCCGACGAGGGGAGCCGCACCGGTGCCGACGACCACGACGTCCGCGTCGACCTCGCCGCCCTCGTAACGAACACCGGTGACCCGGCCGTCTTCCACGCGGAACTCCTGCACCGCCGCGCCGCGCACCAGCCGCACCCCGTGATCGAGATGCAGCCGCGCGAATACCTCGCCCAATTCGTCTCCGACCGCGGTCGACAGCGGCACCTGTGCGTGCGACACGACCGTGACCTCGTTGCCGAACTCTCTGACCGTTGCCGCGACCTCCATGCCGATCCACCCGGATCCGACCACGACCACACGCTTGTCGCCGTCGGCCGTGGCCTCGCGGATGCCCCGGGAATCCTCGATCGTTCGCAGGTAGTGGATGCCGCCGGCATCGGCCCCCGGCACGTCCAGCCGTTTCGGCGTCGCACCTGTCGCGATCAGCAGCCGGTCGAAGGGAAGGCTGTCGCCACCCTCCACCGTGACCGAACGCTCACGAAGGTCGAGGGCGTCGACACGACGGCCGGTACGCAGGTCGACGTCGTGCTCGCGCCACCAGTCATCCGGCTGCACCCACAGCTCTGACTCGTCCAGCTCGGCAAGATACCCCTTCGACAGCGGCGGGCGGATGTACGGCGTGTGCTCTTCGGCCGCGACGAGCGTCAGACGACCGTCGTAACCCTCCTCGCGCAGAGTCGTTGCGGCTGTGCCTGCGGCGAGACCACCTCCGACGATGACGATTTCCTGCGTGGACATCGGTATCCCTTCCTCGGCTGCGGGCGCTGCACCTGACTCGATTGTTCAACAGCGACCCCGTATTCACCTAGGCCGCGAGCGTGGGCTCAGCGCTAAGTTCGCCCCCGGTTCGCACACGTCGCTCGACTGGATGTCGCACGACAGACTCACAGGATGAATCCAGCCAACGCGCAGAGACTGGTGCGCATGAGCACCGGACCCCGCATTCTCATCGTCGACGACGAGCCGAACATTCGCGACCTCCTCACCACCAGCCTGCGATTCGCCGGCTTCGCCGTGCGCGCCGTCGGCAACGGGGCGCAGGCGATCAGCGCCGTACTGGAGGAGGAGCCCGACCTCATCATCCTCGACGTCATGCTGCCCGACATGAACGGCTTCGGCGTCACCAAGCGGCTCCGCGGAGCCGGCTACACCGCACCCATCCTGTTCCTCACTGCGAAGGACGACACGGAAGACAAGATCACCGGCCTCACCGTCGGTGGCGACGACTACGTCACGAAGCCGTTCAGCCTCGACGAGATCGTGGCGCGCATCAAAGCCATCCTGCGCCGCACGATGCAGGCCGACGACGATGCGATCATCCGTGCCGGCGAGCTCACCATGGACCAGGACACGCACGAGGTGTTCGTCGGCGACACCGCGATCGAGCTCTCCCCCACCGAGTTCAAGCTGCTGCGCTACCTCATGCTCAACCCGAACCGGGTGCTGTCGAAGGCGCAGATCCTCGATCACGTGTGGGAGTACGACTTCAACGGGGATGCCGGCATCGTGGAGAGCTACATCTCCTACCTGCGCCGCAAGGTCGACGCGCACTCCACTGAGCCGCTCATCCAGACCAAGCGCGGTTTCGGCTACATGCTGAAGGCAGCGAAGGTCTGAGCTTGTTTTGCGCGCCGGTCCCCGCCCGGCGCGCCGCGGTCGACTACTCGAGATGGCCGCGTTCGTCGCCGCGTACACGCCGCCGCGACCGAGAGCGTGTCACGTCATCGAGACGCGGCCGCGCCCAGGCATTCCTCGTCCTCGAGACGCGGCCGCGCCCAGGCATTCCTCGTCCTCGGGCGCCTAGGCTCAGAATGTGAGCACGATGATCGATAAGTGGAACTCGATCTCGCTGCGTACGAAGATCACCGGCGTCACCGTTCTGGTGCTCACGTTCGGACTGCTCGTCGCCGGCCTCGGCACGATGCTGCTCTTCAAGCCAGTGCTGATCAACCTGTTCGACCAGCAGCTCGAGGCCATCGCATCGCAGCCCGACAGCATCAACGCGATCCTGCCGAGCGATGCGAAGAAGAGCAACGGCCCGGTCATCGGCCAGAACAACACGGCCAGCTTCTACGTAGTGCTCTACGGAGCCGATGGCGCACAGCTCGACGAGAACTGGAAGACCGTGCCCGCCGGCAAGAAGCCTGCTGTGCCGAGCCGGATGAGCCTGAACGAGGGCGCAGCCTGCGCCAATCAGGGTGCCGGGTGGCTGCAGAGCCGCGACGGTCTCAGCTCATTCCGCAGCGTGTGCACGGTGGTACAACTGCAAGGCGCGGCACCGACGTACGGAACGGCGATCATCGCCGTGTCGACCTCGCCTCTGGACATCACGCTGGCCAGCTATCTGTCGATCTTCTTCAGCTTCGGCGTGATCGTCGTCATCATCGGTGCGTTCCTCACCCGGGCGCTCGTCACGACGACGTTCCGGCCGCTTCGCGAGGTGGAGCGCACTGCTGCGGAGATCGCCGACGGCGACTTCAGCCAGCGCCTCGGCGGCGCAACGCCCAACACCGAGGTGGGCAGGCTGAACCGCTCCCTGAACACCATGCTGAACCGCATCGACCAGGCGTTCAAAGATCGGGCGCGCACCATCGATCAGATGCGCCGGTTCGTCGGGGATGCCAGCCACGAGTTGCGAACGCCACTCGTCTCGGTGCGTGGTTACGCGGAGCTGTACCGTATGGGCGCCCTGCAGTCGCCCGAAGAGGTCGCACAGGCGATGGATCGCATCGAGAAGGAAGCGGTACGCATGGGCCTCCTGGTGGAGGACCTGCTCGAGCTCGCCCGCCTCGACGAGACGAAGCCGCTGACCCTCACCGAGGTCAACCTGGTGCCGCTGGCACACGACGCCGCTCTTGATGCCAACGCCGGCAACCCGGACCGCACGGTGTCCGTCGTGCTGTCGCTGCCGCCGCTCCCACCGCCCCCGCCGGGCCCTTCGGTTCAGGAGCGGGCCGCGGAGCCCGAGCCGGAGGATGCCGCGGGCGAACAGGCATCCATGGGCACCCGCACGACGACCGGACGTCAGCCCCGGAACGCGAACACGCCGAAGAACCCTAACTCGACGGGACCGATCGGGTTCGCCGGCGCAACGCTCGCACGTCTGCGGCGCAGACCCCGCAGGTCGGAGCCGGGCCTGGAGACGGTGCCGCTGGAACTCGCCGACATTCCCGAGCCGCCGACAGTGCGGGCGCTGGTCATGGCCGAGGAGAACAAGCTCCGGCAGGTGATCGCCAACCTGATCGGCAACGCGGTGCGGTACACCCCCGCCGGCAGCCCTCTGGAGATCGGCGTCTCGGTCGCTCCGGAACGCGAAGTTGCCGTTCTATCGGTGATCGACCACGGCGAAGGCGTCCCTCCGCAGATCAGGGAGAAGATCTTCCAGCGGTTCTGGCGAGCCGACACGTCCCGCACTCGGGAGACCGGGGGCAGCGGACTGGGCCTGGCGATAGTGGCCTCGATCGTCAGTGCACACCACGGGACGGTCGATGTCGTCGAGACGCCCGGCGGCGGCGCGACATTCCGAGTGACGCTCCCGCTGGCCGATTCGCCGAACGCACCGCGACCGGCGGAGCGCGCCTGACTCCTCCCCTTCTGGCAAGGTAGACAGTCGAGAACTGCCGGGCGTATGGCAAACCCTAAGGCCTCGCACCTCTCCCCTTCTGGCAAGCGACTTCTTCGGCGATTCGCCCGCGCATCCGACGGGCCGCGCGTTACCGTGGCCGCGTGCGCGACGACGAGTTGAGACGACTCCTCACCGAGAACAACCCGTGGTGGACCGCCGCAGCCCGCGGCGCTGACCCGACGACCTGGGTGGCGGGCAACCGCACGCTCCGCGAACGTACGCGGTACGAACTCGGTTATCGCGCCGGCATCCTCGACGACGTCGCGAGCGTCGAGCCCGACGGGCGGCTCGTCGTGCTCACCGGCCCGCGGCGCATAGGCAAGTCGGTGGCGCTACTGGATGCCGCCGCGAACCTCTGCACGCTGCCCGGCATGGATCCGCGTCAGGTCGTCTACGTGCCGTGCGACACCATGCGCGGCAGAGACGTCACGCGTACGCTCACACTCGCGCGCATGCTGACCCGCTCCGTCGATCAGCCGAAGCCACGGCCACGGGTGTGGCTGTTCGATGAGATCAGCATGGTGACGGGCTGGACCAGTGCGCTCAAGCTGGCGCGGGACACCACCCCGTTCGGCGACGACACCGTGGTCGTCACGGGGAGCAGGTGGGCGCAGTCCGAAGACATCCAGGGCAACCTGCTGGCCGGGCGCGCGGGTTCGAGCGGGTCCCATCGCATCCGTCAGCTGCTCCCGATGACGTTCCGCGACTTCCTCACCGCCGCCTACCCCGGACTCCCCGTCGTTCCCGCGGTCAACCCGGCGCACCTGCAGGGAGAGGATGCCCGGAACGCGCTCGACGAGCTGCAGTTCGTGGTCGACGATCTCGACCTCGCCTGGCAGGACTACCTCACCTGCGGCGGCTTCCCGCGCGCCGTCTTCGAGCACACCCGAGCCGGGGCCGTGTCGGACGGTTACGCCCGCGACCTGCACGCCTGGCTGCGGCGTGACGTCGATCCTGATGCTCCGACCAACACCACCACGCTGCTCCTGCGCGGCATCAGCGAGCGGATGAGCAGCCCGATCAACCTGACGACCACGGCGCAGGATCTCGGCTACCCGAGCCGGCCCACCTTCACCGCGCGCGTCGACCGGCTGATCAGCACCCACGCGGCGCTGCGCTGCAACCAGGTGCGCGAAAAGGGCGATCGGGTGGTGGGCGCGCACTACAAGCTCTACCTCGCCGACCCGCTGCTGGCGTGGATCCCGTCGATCGTCAGCCCCGGACTGCCCGCCCCGGACTTCACGCGGCTCACCGAGTCGGCGCTCGGCGTGACGCTGGCGCGCGCGATCGAGGCACTGGATGAGGGCCGCTGGCTCTCCGACGACTCCGTCGGCTACGCACGAACCGAGTCGAACAACGAGATCGACTTCGCACCCGTGCGGGTTCCCGTCGACGGCGCGCACTCCACAACTGTGCCGATCGAGGGCAAATGGGTGGACACCGGATGGCGTGCCGAGGCGCGAGTCATCGACGGCAAGTACGGGCGCGGGATCATGGCGACGAAGTCGGTGCTCGACGTCGATGGTGACGTATGGGCAGTGCCTGCCCCTATGGTCGCCCTGCTTCTGGCGTAACCGTCGAGACCGGATTCCTCTTCCCCTCCCCAGCACGCGGTCCGCCGCGCCGTCCCCGGATCGGCCTTCTCGTCCCGACCGACCGCGCGCGTCTTCGTAGCGTCGGAGCAGTGGATGCCGCAGCTCTGCACGAACGGAGAGCCGAACCCTGCGGCATGCGACACGAACAGGAGGAACCATGACGACATACCGGGTGGACAGCGATCAGATGATCGCGGCGACCGCCGCAGTGCGCGGCTCGATGAGTCGCATCCAGAGCGAGGTGGCGGGCCTGCTGGGGCAGCTGACCGGACTGCAGGGAACGTGGAGCGGACACGCGTCCGAGTCGTTCCAGTCGGTCGTGAACCAGTGGCGGGCGACGCAGCAGCAGGTCGAGGAGTCGCTGGCCGCCATCAACCAGGCGCTCGGCCAAGCCGGGCAGCACTACGCCGAGGTCGAGCTGACCAACACGAAGCTCTTCGCCGTGTGAGGTCACAGAGGCAAGACCCGAGCACGCAAGACGCCAGAATGCAAGAAGGGCGCCCCGAGGGGCGCCCTTCCGCGTAGGAGTGCGGACTTAGAAGTCCATGCCACCGGCGTCGCCACCGGGGACCGGAGCGGCCTTCTCCGGCTTGTCGGCGACGACGGCCTCCGTGGTGAGGAACAGACCGGCGATGGATGCCGCGTTCTGCAGAGCCGAGCGCGTCACCTTGGCCGGGTCGATGATGCCCTGTGCGAGCAGGTCGCCGTACTCACCCGTCGCGGCGTTGAGGCCGTGACCGGCAGGCAGCTCGGCCACCTTGGCTGCGACCACACCGGGCTCGAGGCCGGCGTTGAGAGCGATCTGCTTGAGCGGCGCCTCGATGGCGACCTTGACGATGTTCGCACCGGTCGCCTCGTCGCCGACGAGCTCGAGCGTCTCGAACGCAGCCTTGCCCGCCTGAATCAGCGCGACGCCACCACCGGCGACGACGCCCTCCTCGACGGCCGCCTTCGCGTTGCGAACGGCGTCCTCGATGCGGTGCTTGCGCTCCTTGAGCTCGACCTCGGTCGCGGCACCGGCCTTGATGACCGCAACACCGCCGGCGAGCTTCGCCAGGCGCTCCTGCAGCTTCTCACGGTCGTAGTCGCTGTCGGTGTTCTCGATCTCGTTGCGGATCTGCTGCACGCGACCGGCGATCTGCTCCGGGTCGCCTGCACCCTCGACGATCGTGGTCTCGTCCTTGGTGATGACCACCTTGCGGGCCTGGCCGAGCAGGTCGAGGGTGACGTTCTCGAGCTTGAGACCGAGCTCCTCGCTGATGACCTGGCCACCCGTGAGGATCGCGATGTCCTGCAGCTGAGCCTTGCGGCGGTCGCCGAAGCCCGGGGCCTTGACGGCGACGGACTTGAAGATGCCGCGGATCTTGTTGACGATCAGCGTGGCCAGAGCCTCGCCGTCGACATCCTCGGCGATGATCAGGAGCTGCTTGCCGGCCTGGATCACCTTGTCGACGATCGGCAGAAGGTCCTTGATGTTCGAGATCTTCTGGTTCGCGATGAGGATGTACGGGTCCTCGAACACCGCCTCCTGGCGGTCGGGGTCGGTCACGAAGTACTGCGACAGGAAGCCCTTGTCGAAGCGCATGCCCTCGGTGAGCTCGAGCTCGGTGCCGAAGGTGTTCGACTCCTCGACCGTGACCACGCCCTCCTTGCCGACCTTGTCGATCGCCTCGGCGATGATCGCCCCGATCTCGGGGTCGGCAGCGGAGATGGATGCCGTCGCGGCGATCTGCTCCTTGGTGTCGACATCCTTCGCGGCGGCGAGCAGCTGCTCGGTCACCGCGGCGACGGCCTTCTCGATGCCGCGCTTGAGGCTGATCGGGTCGGCGCCGGCCGCGACGTTGCGCAGACCCTCACGCACGAGGGCCTGAGCGAGCACGGTCGCCGTCGTGGTGCCGTCACCGGCGACGTCGTCGGTCTTCTTCGCGACCTCCTTGACGAGCTCGGCGCCGATCTTCTCGTACGGCTCCTCGAGCTCGATCTCCTTCGCGATGGACACGCCGTCGTTCGTGATGGTCGGCGCGCCCCACTTCTTCTCGAGCACGACGTTGCGACCGCGCGGGCCGAGGGTCACCTTGACCGCGTCGGCGAGCGTGTTGAGGCCACGCTCGAGGCCGCGACGAGCCTCCTCGTCAAAAGCAATGATCTTTGCCATGTTGTTTCTCGTCCCTCCCGGACGTTACGCGAAAGATTCAGTGGTTAGCACTCAACAGAAGTGAGTGCTAAAAGGATTCTGGCACTCGACCCTCGTGAGTGCAAGACGAGGGAATGCGACGGCCGAAAAGAGAAGGAGGGGCGCCGCATCCGCGGCACCCCTCCTTCACGCTTCGGTGATCGTCAGGCGGGACGGACCGATTCCGCCTGCGGACCCTTGGATCCGGTTCCGACCTCGAAAGTCACCTGCTGACCCTCTTCAAGGACCTTGTAGCCGTTCATGTCGATTGCGGAGTAGTGAACGAAAACGTCCTGTCCCCCACCGTCGACGGTGATGAAGCCGTAGCCCTTCTCAGCGTTGAACCATTTGACGGTTCCGTTCGCCATCTGTTACTCCCATTGCCTTCATGCAAACGCCGCATGGTCGCGAGCGTTGAACCCCGATAGTAGCGGCAGCCCTAGCCCAGGACGAGGGGCGTGTCCAGATTGAGACAATCGGTTACGCGACCGCTGCCGGCCACGTGGATCCTGGCCGTTGGACGGGATCGATCACTGATGCGTCGGCGCGTAGTCCGCGCCGAGCACCACAGTGATGTCGGCTCCGGTCGCCGCGAAATCCTGCGTCTCCTGGATCGGGGCTCCGGCAAGCTCCTGAGACACTGCGAGGGCGGCGCTCACGTTCTTCGGATCGCCGTAGTACACCGTGGTCTTCTTGACGTCCGTCGAGCTCGCGTTCGCCGGCGTGATGTTCTGCCAGCCTGCCGCCTTCAACGTGGTCGTGGCATCCGCCGCCAGTCCGGCCTTCGCCGTTCCGTTCAGCACTATGAGGGTCAGGGCGGGGTTGACCGCCGGGGTGATCGTCGGCGTCGGAGTGGGCGTCGCGGTCCGCGTGGCCGAAGGCGACCCTGCGGCGAACGGCAACTTCACGTTCAGCGTTCCGTTGATGGCGAAGATGCCTAGCGCGCCGAGGCCCACGATCACGATCACCGCTCCCGCGCACCATGCGACCCAGATCCAGCCGTAACCCCGTGGCCGGGGAGCCCTGTGCGCGCCGATGCGTTCTAGGTCGTCGGGGACCTGGTCGAAGCGATCGGTCGGGAACTTGGCGGCCATGGTCTAGGTGAGGATCCTCGGGGTCGGGCGGGTGAAGCTCTTCAGGACTGTACGGGATCGCACTGTGCGATTCGTCACGGCATGCTCAGCGAGGCCGAAGGCGGTTCACCCGTGCTGCAAGGCGCGCATCGCGCACACGTTGCAGGCGCCGCACCAGCATCGGATCGTGCACGAGCGCTGCCGGCGACTCGATCACCCGGCCGAGCACTTGATAGTACCGGGCTGCGGAAAGACCGAACTGATCGCGGATGGCCTGCTCCTTGGCACCCGCGTGCTTCCACCAACGCCGTTCGAACTCGAGCACCGCGAGATCGCGCTCGCTCAGTGACGACCCCTCCGGTGGCACGGACTCGTCGTCGGTTTCGCCGGACGCAGGATCGGGCGCGTGCTCCGCTTCACCCACACCCATCACCTCCTGCCGGCCAGCGCCATTGTATGGTCGCCCCTTCGCCGCAGAGGCGAGGCATGCGCAGCGAACTGAAAGTGCCCGGAACAGTCCGTCAGGCGCGCTCGTTACCCTTGGTGTGCGCAAAGCGGCCCGGGTCCTCGGCGCCGGTGCACGCGAGAAAGGAACGAGCAATGACTTACACGGTCTCGAAGTCGAACGACGAGTGGCGCAAGGAGCTCTCCGACGAGCAGTACGCGGTGCTGCGCGAGGCGGCCACCGAACGGCCTTGGACCGGCGAGTTGCTCGACGAGAGCCGGGCCGGCATCTACACCTGTGCGGCCTGCGGCGCCGAGCTCTTCAAGAGCGGAACGAAGTTCGACTCCGGATGCGGCTGGCCGAGCTTCTACGAGTCGGTGCGCCCGGAGGCGGTCGAACTGCTGGAGGACACCTCTCTCGGAATGGTGCGCACCGAGGTGCGCTGCGCCAACTGCGGCTCGCACCTGGGGCACGTCTTCCCCGACGGCTTCGGCACTCCTACGGGCGACCGCTACTGCATGAACTCGCTCTCGCTCGCCTTCGCTCCGCAGGGTGAGCAGAGCGACCAGAACGCCGACGCATAGCCGGTGAGCGCTCGAGAGGCGATCGCGGCAAGGCGGTCGCAGTCGAAGGTGACGGATGCCGCCCCCTCGCACGACGAGCTCCTCACGCTGACCGCCGTGGCCGGTCGCGTCGCCGACCACAGCTCGCTGAAGCCGTGGCGCCTCATCGAACTGCGCGGCGACGCGCGTCGGCGGCTCGGTGCGGCGATCGCCGAGGCGGAGAACAAGGAGGAGCCTTCGACGAAGCCGCTCCGAGCGCCGCTGCTCATCGCCGTGGTGTCGTCGCGGCGGGAGAGCGAGAAGGTGCCCGGCTGGGAACAGGATGCCGTGGCATCCGGTGTCGCCCACATGCTCAGCCTGCTGCTCGACGAGGCGGGCTGGGGCGTGATGTGGCGCACCGGTCACTACACGAGGTCGAAAGCCGTGAGCAGGATGCACGGCCTCGGCAAGCACGAACGCCTGCTCGGCTGGCTGTACGTCGGCGGCAAGCCGGAACGAAAGCAGGGCAAGGGCGACGGGGCACCGAAGCTGATCGATCCCGAAGGATTCGTCAGCGTTCTGGAGTGACCGGCGTCCTGAACGAATCAGGAGCTTGAAGAGAGCCGACTGCGAGGCTCGAACTCGCGACCCCTTCTTTACAAGAGAAGTGCTCTACCAACTGAGCTAAGTCGGCCCGCGCCCGCAGTGCGATCACTGCAGCACGGCACCGCAACATCCTAATGGGTCGTCGTGCAGGTGGCGGTGCTCAGCCGGCCGAGGTGGCGGTCGGAGTCGGGCTCGCGGTCGGCGACGGAGTGGAGTATGTGTCGGCCTGCGCCTTAACGATGAAGGCCCGGAACTCGTCGGGGTCCTTCAGCGACCCCTGATACTGCTTGCCGTTGACGAGGATCAGCGGCGTCGCCTTGAGCTGCTTCACCGATGAGTTCGGGATCGGCCCGGTGAGCGTGCGATCGAGCGCATTCTGCGCCCACGAGTCGTACCTGCCGTCGTCGATGCACTTCGACACCGAGTCGTACGTCTTCACGCCGGCGCGCTTCACGAGGTCCTTGATCTGCTGATCCGTGAGCCCCGTGGTGTTCTCTTTCGGCTGGTTCTCGAAAAGCTCCTTGTTGAACGCCCAGAACGAGTTCGGGTCGTAGTTGGCGACGCATGCAGCCGCGTTGTCAGCACGCAAGGAGTACTTTGTTCCGGCGGACCGGCTCGCCAGCAGCGGTATCGGGTGGATCTCGACGGTGGCGGCGCCGCTGTCGACGAGCTTGCCGATCTGGTCGATGTTGGTGCGCTCGAAGTCGCCGCAAAACGGGCAGAGGTAGTCGATGTAGGTGACGATGCTCACCGTGCCCGCTGAGGGGTCCTGCTTGTTCACCACAGGCTTCGCGTCGGGCGCCGTCGATGGTGTGCGTTCGGCCTTCAGGCCCTTGCCGATGAGGATGCCGTCGCTGGCCATGTTCGCCGGCCCGTGCGCGGGCGCGTGGATCGACGAGACGATCACGACGGCCACGATCGCCGCTGCAGCGACGACCACGGCGATGATGCTGGTCCTGACGACGGCCCGGCGGCGGCGCTCTTGCTTGCGGTGGGCTTCACGCAGCTGACGCGCTTTGTCGCGCGTCGCCGCGCGGCGTTCTCCATTGGACGGGCGGCGTTCAAGATCGCCGTTGGACATTCGATCTCACTTCGGGTGCTTGACAGCTGTGCGGGGTACGAGGGGCATGCATCGAGGCGGCATGCGAACGGCACCAACCCTAGAGCGGCACTCTGGGAAATGCCCAGACGGGCGCTGGAGAAAATTCGCGCAGCTGCGGGGTGAACGCTGCACTGCTGCGGGGTGCGGATGCACTCGATTCGCCGGGCGCCAGAGTCGTGACGTAACATCAGTTCTGGTCATCGACGACCGATGGCCATACAACATCCATCACAACGGATCGTCCGGCACGTACCTGCCGGTGAAGGAGACATAACCATGGCAACAGTCACTTTCGACGAGGCGACGCGAACCTATCCGGGTTCCACGCGTCCTGCCGTCGACAAGCTGAACCTCGACATCGCCGACGGCGAGTTCCTCGTGCTCGTCGGCCCCTCCGGCTGCGGTAAGTCCACGTCGCTGCGCATGCTCGCCGGACTCGAAGAGGTCAACGAGGGCAACATCTTCATCGGCGACCGGAACGTCACGGATGTTCCGCCGAAGGACCGCGACATCGCCATGGTCTTCCAGAACTACGCTCTGTACCCGCACATGACCGTTGCAGAGAACATGGGCTTCGCGCTCAAGATCGCCGGCGTGAAGAAGGAAGAGCGTGCACAGCGCGTGCTGGAGGCCGCGAAGCTGCTCGACCTCGAGCCCTACCTCAACCGCAAGCCGAAGGCCCTCTCCGGTGGTCAGCGTCAGCGCGTCGCGATGGGCCGCGCCATCGTCCGCAGCCCGCAGGTGTTCCTCATGGACGAGCCGCTGTCGAACCTCGACGCCAAGCTGCGCGTTCAGACCCGCACCCAGATCGCCTCGCTGACCCGGCGTCTCGGCGTCACCACCGTCTACGTCACGCACGACCAGACCGAGGCCCTCACCATGGGTGACCGCATCGCCGTGCTGAAGGACGGCGTGCTCCAGCAGGTCGGAACGCCGCGTGAGCTGTATGCAGAGCCCAACAACGTGTTCGTCGCGGGCTTCATCGGCAGCCCCGCCATGAACCTGTTCGGCGCCGAAGTGACCGAGGGCGGCATCAAGTTCGGCACCGCCGTTGTTCCCGTGGACCGCGAGGTTCTCGCCAAGGCCGGCAAGCAGATCACGATCGGTGTCCGTCCCGAAGACGTGGTGGTCTCCGCCAGCGCGAGCAACGGCCTCACGGTCGCCGTCGACCTCGTCGAGGAGCTCGGCGCCGACGGCTACCTGTACGGCCACACCGAGATCGACGAAAAGCGGGTCGACATCGTCGGCCGCGTCGACGGCCGCGTGCACCCGAACGCCGGAGAGACGGTCTACATCACGCCGAAGCCGGGCCACGTGCACCTCTTCGACGCGGAGAGCGGCGAGCGCCTCGGCGGCGCCGTGGTCGATTAGGCCCCACACATTCCGATCGAATCGCCCCGGCCCCGAGCCTCGCTCGGGCCGGGGTGATTCCTTTTGAACGTAGGCTTTTCAGTTATGGCTGGCTCCGTCAACATCACCGCGGCAACCGTCGATCCGGCTCTGCTCGACCTGCCGTGGAACCTGCCGCTGGACAAGTGGTCCAACGAGCACATCGCCCTGCTGCCCAAGGGCATCTCCCGCCACCTGGTGCGCTTCGCGAACCTCTCCGGCTACGTCATCGCCATCAAGGAGACGACGGGCGAGATGGCCAGGCGCGAGTACGACATGCTGCGCACTCTTCAGCGACTCGACGTGCCCTGCGTGGAACCGGTAGCGGTCATCGAAGGTCGAACGGATGACTCGGGCAAGCCTCTGAAGCCCGTGCTTGTCACGAGGCACCTGAAGTTCTCGCTGCCTTACCGGGCCCTCTACTCGCAAACCCTCCGCCCCGACACCGCGACCCGGCTCGTCGACGCACTCGCCGTGCTCCTCGTGCGCCTGCACATGATCGGATTCTTCTGGGGCGACGTCTCACTGTCGAACACGCTGTTCCGTCGCGATGCCGGCGCGTTCGCCGCCTACCTGGTGGACGCCGAGACCGGTCAGCTCTACGAGGGCGGGCTCTCCAACGGACAGCGGGAGAACGACCTCGAGATCGCCCGGGTGAACATCGCGGGCGAGCTGATGGACATCCAGGCGGGCGGCCGGCTGGCCGAAGAGGTCGACCCGGTGGAGGTGTCCGGCGGCATCGTGGCCGCCTACCGGTCTCTGTGGAAGGAGCTCACGGGCAGCGAGTCGTTCTCGGCATCCGACCGCTGGCGCATCGCGGAGCGGGTGCGCCGACTGAACGAGCTCGGATTCGACATCGAGGAGCTGGCGATCCGCAGCACCGGCACCGACAGCGGAACCGTGCGCATCCAGCCGAAGGTCGTCGACGCTGGACACCACCAGCGACGCCTGCTGCGGCTGACCGGCCTCGACACCGGCGAGAACCAGGCGCGTCGCCTGCTCAACGATCTGGACTCCTACGCGGCCACCGTGGCCAAGCCGGGTCTTGACGAGGAGGCGATCGCCCACGAGTGGCTGATGCGCGTGTTCGAGCCGGTGGTACGCGCCATTCCCGCCGACCTGCGCGGCAAGCTGGAGCCCGCCGAGGTGTTCCACCAGCTGCTCGACCACCGCTGGTTCATGTCACAGGAAGAGGGGCGCGACGTTCCACTCGCCGAGGCGCTTTCGTCGTACATCAACGACGTGCTGCGCCATCGCCGCGACGAGGCGACCGTGATCGCGCCCGTCACAGAGGCGTTCACCGTGCCGGTGCAGGTGATCGACGACGAGGCCGACGAAGGCGACGACTGGATGTCCAAGGTCTGAGCATCTCCGACAGGATGCGCTTCGGGTCAGCCGACGGACGGCATAGCCGCCCAGCTGATCGTGCCATCCGTAGACCACGTCACCGTCACGGCCAGCGGGAGGCCGTCGACGTCGCGCACCGCGTCCTTCGTCAGCGTGAGCCCGTGCGCCGCCATGTCGGAGAGTGTGGCGCACGTCTCGGCCACCCGGGCGCCGTTCGCCACGGCGACTAGGCAGTACTGGTCGCTGAGGCGCTCCGCCGCGTAGATCGACGCGCTCTCCTGAAGGGAGACCGATCCCGCGATCAGATGGAACGAGCTCGGCACGAATCCGTTCGTCACCGCGGCGGGCAGGTCTGTCGCGCGCGGCGATGAGTTCAGGAACTCTCGAACCGCCGGGCCGGGAAGCGGATGCCAGTCCTCGTCGGGGATTGCGGTCGTGGTATTCGCGGCTGCGGGGGTCGCCGGTGCCGGATGCCCGACTGCAGTCGATACGCCCACTGCGACAAGCACGCCCAGTACGAACGCAGCAGCAGCGACGAGCACGGGTGCCGCCCGTCGCATCCTTGACGCCATGCCGGTTGTGCGTGCCTGGGCCGGGTCGAGGTCCGCATCGTCGGGGTCCGCATCGTCGAATTCGGCTGCGTCGAAGTCTTGGTCGCCGTATGAACCCGCGCCCGTCCCCCGGCCGGCCGGGACCGGGTTAGTGCCCTGGCCGGGCTTCTCGTGCGACGCTCGATCGTGCGGTGCCGTGGGAGCGTCGGCGGATGGCTGCGGGTGCGCCCGGTCGTACTCGGCGAGGGCCCACTGGCTCGGCGTCATCCGGACGGTGTCACCGCTCCGCGGGTCCCGGTACTCTCGCGGCTCCTCCGCCGCGCCCTCCCGGGAGTAGACGCGCTCGAGCAGCCGCCTTCGGTCATCCACCTCTTCAGGCTACGATCTGGGCCCCGGTCCGAGCACCAGGAGGTCAGTGACCGGAGGCCTCCGTGCGCCGCTTCGAGATCTCGTAGAGCGCCACGCTCGCGGCGATGCCCGCGTTGAGCGACTCCGTCGATGCGGAGATCGGGATCGACACAATCGCGTCGCAGGTCTCGCTCACGAGTCGCGAGAGGCCCTTCCCCTCGCTGCCGACCACGACGACGACGCCGCGGTCCGCAAGCTCGAGATCGTACAGCGACACGTCGCCTTCGCCGGCAAGTCCGAGCACGAACAGGCCCCGCTTCTTCAGCCCCTTCAGCGTCTGCGTCAGGTTCGCCGCCATCGAGACGGGGGTACGCGCGGCCGCGCCGGCCGAGGTCTTCCACGCCGACGCCGTGACGCCGACCGAACGACGCTGCGGAACGATGACGGTCTGGCCGCCGAACGCCGCCGTCGAGCGGATGATCGCCCCCAGGTTGCGCGGATCCGTCACGCCGTCGAGCGCGACGAACAGCGGAACCTCGCCCTTCTGCAGCACGGAGTCGAGCACGTCGTCGACGTGGGCGTACTCGTACGGCGGAACCTTCAGCGCGACACCCTGATGAACAGCGTCTCTGCCGGAGAGGCGATCGAGCTCCGGACGCATCACCTCGAGCACCGGGATGCCGCGCTTCGTCGCGGTGCTCAGGATCTCCTTCACACGGTCGTCGAGTTCGATGCGCGCGGCGACGTAGAGCGTCGTGGCCGGAATACGCGCTCGCAATGCCTCGAGCACGGAGTTGCGGCCGGTGACGAACTCTGCGTCGTCGGACGTCGCCCTGCGTGCGGTCGTGCCTCCGCCCGTATTGGAGCGCTGGCCGCCACGTTTGGCAGCGGCCCGCTCAGCGAGTTCCTTGCGTTTGGCGGCGACGTGGTACGGACGGTCCTGCGCCTTCGGCGTCGGCCCCTTGCCCTCCAGCGCCTTGCGGCCGTGGCCGCCCGTGCCCTTCGTCGGGCCCTTCTTGGATTTGCGCACGGCTCCCGCGCGCGGCTTATTCGCCATCGATACTCCAATGCGCACCCGTCGGGGTGTCCTCGATCGTGATGCCCGCTTCGGCCAGTTCCGAGCGGATGCGGTCTGCCTGCGCGAAGTCCCGCGCCTGGCGGGCGGCCTGCCGGTCGGCGAGAAGCCTGCGCAAGAGCGCGTCGAGCGCGGCGCGCGCCGGGGCATCCGTTCGCGCCTGCCACTGCGGCGACAGCGGGTTGATGCCCAGCACCTCTGTCATCGCTTCGACCTGTCCCCTTGCCGTTGCGGCGGCACCCAGATCTTCGCCGTCGAGCGCCTGATTGCCCGCCCGCACTGTGTCGTGCAGCACTGCCAGAGCTTGCGGCACTCCGAAGTCGTCGTCCAGCGCCTCGGCGAACTCCGCCGGGAGCACCTCGGCGCCGCTGGAGGCGAAGCGGGTGCCGGCCAGCCTGCGGTCGACACGCTCCAGGAATCCGGAGATGCGCTCCAGCGCTGCTTCGGCCTCGGCCAGCGAGCTCGCGGTGAAGTCGATCGTCGACCGGTAATGCGCCGCCCCCAGGTAGTAGCGCACGACCAGAGGCCGCGCCGCGCCGATGAGGTCGGCCGCGTACACCGAGTTGCCGAGCGATTTCGACATCTTCTGGCCCGCCACGTTGACCAGCCCGTTGTGCACCCAGTACCCAGCGAAGCCTTCACCGGCGGCCGTCGACTGGGCGAGCTCGTTCTCGTGGTGCGGAAAGCGCAGGTCGAGGCCGCCGCCGTGAATGTCGAAACGCGGCCCGAGATAGCGAGCCGACATGGCGGAGCACTCGATGTGCCACCCCGGACGGCCTGCACCCCACGGGCTCTCCCACGAGGCGGACTCCGGCTCGTCGGCCTTGCGACCCTTCCAGAGCGCGAAGTCGCGCGGATCCCGCTTGGCACGCGGGTCGGCATCCGCCGCCGCCTCCATCGCGTCGATGCTCTGCTTCGTCAGCTCGCCATAGTCCGGCCAGCTGCGCACGTCGAAGTACACGTCACCCGAGCGGTCGTCGGCGACATACGCGTGCCCCCGTTCGATGAGCCTTTCGATGAGCTCCTGCATCTGCGGGATGTTCGCCGTCGCCCGGGGCTCGTACGTCGGCGGCTGGATGCCCAGCGCGGCATACGCGTCGGTGAACTCGCGCTCGTAGCGATACGCCAGCGCCCACCACTGCTCGTGGCTTCCGGATGCCTGTGCCGCGGCCGCGTTGATCAGCACCTTGTCGTCGATGTCGGTCACGTTCCGCACGAGCGTGACGTCGTAGCCGCGGTAGTTGAACCAGCGGCGCATCTGGTCGTACACCAGCGCGGACCGCAGGTGACCGATGTGCGGTGAGGACTGCACGGTGGGGCCGCAGACATAGATGCCGACCTTGCCGGCCTCGAGCGGAACGAAGTCGCGCAGCCGCGCAGCTCGCGTGTCGTACAGTCGGATTCCCACGGGTTCAAGACTACGGGTGTATCCGACGCCACCGCGGTTTACTACGACGCGTCGGACCGCAAGGGGGCGATGGGCACAACGAGCGCTGTGGCGATGGCCGTCAGGCCCTCGCCGCGTCCGGTGAATCCCAGCCCGTCGGTCGTCGTCGCCGAGATCGACACCGGAGCGCCGAGAATGCCCGAAAGCGCCTCTTGCGCCTCGTCGCGCCGGTGCGCGAACCGGGGACGGTTGCCGATCAGCTGCACGCTCACATTTCCGATGCGCAGCCCGGCCGCCGCGAGCTGTTCCCGGGCCGCCCGGAGGAAGACCTCGCCGTGCGCGCCGGCGAACCGGGGGTCGTCCGTACCGAAGACCGACCCGATGTCGCCGAGGGCGCCGGCGGAGAGCAACGCATCCACTATCGCGTGCGCGACGGCATCGCCGTCGCTGTGGCCGGCGAGAGCAGGCTCTCCCGGCCAGTGCAGACCGGCCAGCCAGAGCTCGCCGCCGCTGCCGAAGGCGTGCGTGTCGGTACCCAGCCCGATCCTGGGCATCCCGACCTGGGATGCCGCCGTCGCGAAGAGCTGCTCGGCCCTGGCCAGGTCGGCGGGAGTCGTCACCTTGAACGCGAGCGGATCGCCGGCAACGATCCGCACCGGGTGGCCGATCGCGGCGACGAGGGCGGCGTCGTCCGTCGCCTCCTCGGTCGCGGCGCGATATGCCTCGAGAAGGATGTCTCGAGGAAATCCCTGCGGCGTCTGCACGGCGACGAGCTCGGAGCGGTCGACGGTGCCGGTGACGAGCTCTCCGGCATCCCTGCGCTTGATCGTGTCGCTGACAGGAAGGCCGGGCACCACGCCCTCTCCGGCAGCGTCGACGGCGGCGACCACCGCGTCGAACTGTGCCACCGGCGTGAAGGCCCGCGCCGCATCGTGCACGAGCACGACCTGCACGGTGTCGTGCAACACGGCGAGTCCGGCTGCAACGGATGCCTGCCTGCTCGCTCCGCCCGCCACGACGGCCGCACCGGGCGCGAGGGGCGCCAGGAGCTCACGAACCTCCTCCGTCGCGCCCTCGGGAACGACAGTGATCAGCTGGGCATCCGAGCGCATGCCGCGGACGGCATGCACCGCGTGTTCGAGCAGAGTACGGCCGGCGACAGGGACGAACGCCTTCGGCATGCCCGCTCCGAGGCGAGTGCCCGCTCCTGCGGCCACCACGATGACCGCGATACGCGGCGAGGATGCCCCCGTCAGGACGCGAGCACCTCGTCGAGCACGTTGGATGCCTGATCTTCGTCGGTCTTCTCGGCGAGCGCGAGCTCGGAGATGAGGATCTGACGGGCCTTCGCAAGCATGCGCTTCTCGCCGGCGGAGAGGCCGCGGTCCTGGTCGCGGCGCCACAGGTCTCGCACCACCTCGGAAACCTTGATCACGTCGCCGGAGGCGAGCTTCTCGAGGTTCGCCTTGTAGCGACGGGACCAGTTCGTCGGCTCCTCGGTGAACTGTGCACGCAGCACTTCGAACACCCGATCGAGGCCCTCTTTGCCGATGACGTCGCGAACGCCCACAAGATCGACGTTCTCGGCGGGAACCTCGATGGTCAGGTCGCCTTGGGTGACGTTGAGCTTGAGGTAGACCTTCTCTTCACCCTTGATGATTCTCTTCTTGACCTCGGTGATTGTTGCAGCACCGTGATGGGGGTAAACGACAGTCTCGCCGACCTCGAAAAGCATAGATAGCAGTCCCTTCAGCAACGTCTAGGGTACCACAGCGGTGTCGTGCTATCCTCTGCCCCCGCCTGGCCAGCGCCTGCGATGCGGTAGGCTCGAGAGGCAATCCGCGGTGTTCGTAAAAGGCCGAACCGGCCGGCCCGGTGCGACTTGGAGGATCTGAATGAAGGCGCGTGTCGCGGCATCCATCGTTCTCGCTCTCGGACTCGTGACGGGCATGTCCGGCTGCACCCTGCTGACCCCTCAGGACACGCTGTACATCAAGGAGTCCGCTCACGGCGTGAACGGAACCGTCGGCAAGATCGACATCCGCAATGCGCTCATCGTCTCCAACAGTTCCGGCACGGTCGGCAACCTCGTCGTCACGTTCGTGAACAACGAGGACAAGGCGCACTACCTCTCGATCCAGCACGGCTCGAAGACTCGCTCGATCGCCATCCCGGCCGACGGCGTGAAGAAGGTCGGCGCCAAGGGCAGCACCCGCGTGGAGTTCACCGGGCTCGACGCCAAGCCCGGTTCGCTGACCGACGTGTACTTCAGCTACGCGGGCGCGACGGGCACGCAGATCCAGGTTCCGGTGCTGTCGTCCACGTTCCCGGGCTACGAGGACTACGTCCCCGGCAAGTAGGACTCAGCGGCGCGTTTCGACGGGCGGCGACGACGCGTCAGCTGTCTTCGAAGCGGTAGCCGAGGCCGCGAACCGTCACGAGCATCCGCGGCTCTGACGGGTTCGCCTCGATGCGCGAGCGGATGCGTTTGATGTGCACGTCGAGCGTCTTCGTGTCGCCGAAGTAGTCGCTCCCCCACACCCGGTCGATCAGCTGACCTCGCGTGAGCACTCGGCCCGCGTTGCGCAGCAGCAGCTCGAGCAGCTCGAATTCCTTCAGCGGCATAGGTGTGTCCACGCCAGACACCGACACCGTGTGGCGGTCGACATCCATGCGCACGGTCCCGGCCTCCAGAACACTGTCGTCGAACGACTCCTCGTCGACTCGGCGGCGCAGCACGGCACGGATGCGCGCCAGCAGCTCCCTGGTGGAGTACGGCTTGGTCACATAGTCGTCGGCACCCAGCTCGAGGCCGACCACGATGTCGATCTCGGAATCCTTCGCCGTGAGCATGATGATCGGAACGGTCGATTGCGCACGGAGGAGCTTGCACACCTCGGTGCCCGGCATGCCGGGCAGCATCAGGTCGAGGAGCACGAGGTCTGCTCCGTCGCGACCGAACTGAGCGATGGCATCCGGCCCGTTGTCGGCGACGCCGACCTCGTATCCCTCGCGGCGCAGCAGGAACGCGAGCGGATCGCTCAGCGACTCCTCGTCTTCCACCAGCAGGATGCGTGTCATCTCGTTCGTTCTCCTTGTGCGGCTTCTTCGGCTTCGGTAGCGAGGTCCGCCGCGTCGGGCGGGCCCGTATTCGGCTCCTGCGGGACGTGTTCGGCCTCGGGAAGGCGGATGGTGAAGGTCGAGCCTCGGCCGGGCTGCGACCAGACGCGCACCTCACCGCCGTGGTTCTGCACCGCGTGCTTGACGATCGAGAGCCCGAGCCCAGTGCCACCGGTGGCTCGGGAGCGTGCCTGGTCCACACGGTAGAAACGCTCGAAGACCCGGCCCAGGTCTTCCGGCGGAATGCCCGGCCCCTGGTCCGTGACGGCGACCTCCACGACGCCGTCGGTGAGACGCGCGCCGATTCCGACCCGGGTCTTGTCGGGCGAATAGCGCACGGCGTTCGAGACGAGATTGTGCACAGCGGTGGTGAGCAGGCTCTCGTCTCCGAAGACGACGGCGTGCGACGCCCGTCCGGTGGCCAGTTCGATGCCGCGCGATTCGGCGAGCACCCGGTTCTGATCGACGGCGGACGCCACCACCTCGTCGATCGACACGCGCTCGGCGTGCGGCACGATCTCCGCAGCCTGCAACCGGGAGAGGTCGATGATGTCCTGTGTCAGGCGGGCGAGACGGGCTGCCTCCGAGGTGAGGCGGGCCGCGAAGTGCCGCACCTGCTCCTGATCGTCCGGCGCGCTCGCCAGCGCCTCTGCCAGCACGCTGATCGCTCCGATCGGCGTCTTCAACTCGTGGCTGATGTTGGCGACGAAGTCGCGCCTCACCTGCTCAAGGCGCACCGCCTCCGTGCGGTCATCCGCCAGCAGCAGGATGTAGCGGGATCCCAGTCGCGCGACGCGCACTGTGAGCTGCACGGTGGCATCCCCCAGCGTGCTGCGAGCGAGATCGAGATCTTCTGCCACCGGTTCTCCCGTGCGGCGCACCTCGTCGACGAGTTCCACCATGCGCGGCTGGCTGAGTGCGGCGTTCCAGACCAGCCCGAGACTGTACGCACCAGCGGATGCCCGCACCACGTTGTTGCTCGGGTCCACGACGATGCCGGCGGTCGGCAGCGCCTCCAGCACCTGGTCGACCCCGTCGGGAACGGTAGGGCTCACGATCTCGGTGGCGCGGTGACTATGGGACGCCGCCGAGTGCAGCAGCCACACGAATCCGGCCCCGACCACAAGGCCGAGTGCCAGAGACAGCAGCACCAACCAGGTGGAGTCCATGCCAGAAGGCTACCGGTGCGCGCCGAGTGGTCCCGGCCGCAGAACCCCCTGATGGGGCCCGATTCGCGCAATGTTCGGGCATCCGACACCGACCGTTAACCTGGCACCGGGAGCATGGCCGCAACGACCGGATCGACCGGTCGTTCGGCGTGCCGCCGGGGAGGATGGACATTCCATGCGTGACGTTTTCCAGCACGAGATGCGCGAGGTGCAGGACCGCCTCGTCGAGATCGCCGAGCTCGTCGTCGTCTCCATCCGAAACGCCACTCAGGCGTTCAACGACGGAGACGTCGCACTGGCCGAGACCGTCATCCAGAACGATGCGCGCATCGATGCGCTGACGGTGGTGCTCGACGAGCTGTCGATCCAGATCCTGGCCAGGCAGAACCCTGTCGCCCGGGATCTGCGCATCGTGGTGAGCGCGCTGCGCATCAGCGCGTCGCTGGAGCGGATGGGCGACATGGCCGAGCACATCGCCCAGCTCGCACGCTACCGCTTTCCCGACAAGGTGGTCCCGAAGAGCCTGCGCGGCACGTTCAAGGAGATGGGGCGCCTCGATGTGCTCATCGCGGAGCGCCTCGTCGAGTTGCTCCGCACCCAGGATCCGCGGGTGGCCGACGAGTTGCGCAACCAGGACGACGAGATCGACGAACTGCACGCGAGCGTCTTCGACAAGGTTCTCGGGGAGACGTGGAAGGGTGCGACGGTCGACACCGTCGATGCCACGCTGGCGTCGCGATACCACGAAAGGTTCGCGGACCACGCTGTGTCGATCGCGAAGAAGGTGCAGTACCTCGTGACCGGAGACTGGGTGCCTGAAGCGTCCTGAGAGAGGGCGCTACTTCGCCGCGCCCTGAGCTGCTACCGCTGCAGCACCGGCCGCGGCGGCCTCCGGGTCGAGATACTCGCCATGACCGAGCGGCATGAAGTCGTCGCCGAGCCGGTACACGAGCGGGATGCCGGTGGGAATGTTCAGCTCGGCGATCTCGTCGTCGCCGATGCCGTCCAGATGCTTGACGAGCGCGCGCAGCGAGTTGCCGTGCGCCGTGACGAGCACGGTCTTGCCGGCCGCAAGGTCGGGCACGATATCCGACTGCCAGTACGGCAGCATGCGGGCGATGACGTCTTTCAGGCACTCCGTGCGCGGCATCTGAACGTTCGTGAGGTCGGCGTAACGCGGGTCGCCCACCTGCGACCACTCAGCGTCGTCGGGCAGCGGGGGCGGCGGAACGTCGAACGATCGGCGCCAGAGCATGAACTGCTCGTCGCCGTACTTCTCCTTCGTCTCTGCCTTGTCGAGGCCCTGCAGCGCGCCGTAGTGCCGCTCGTTGAGGCGCCAGGAACGCCGCACCGGGATCCAGAGGCGGTCAGCGGTCTCGAGTGCGAGGTTCGCCGTCTGGATCGCTCTGGTGAGCACGGAGGTGTGCAGCACCTCGGGCAGCAGCCCCTCGGAGGCGAGCAGCTCCCCCGCGTGCGCCGCCTCGGTGCGTCCCTTCTCGGACAGTCGCACGTCGACCCAGCCGGTGAAGAGGTTCTTCTGGTTCCACTCGCTCTCGCCGTGGCGCAGCAGTATCAGGGTGTAGGGGGATGGCATGCCCCAAGTTTAACGGGGCCGCGTGACGGCGCCGAGCCGCGGGATGCGCGGCACGTGCGCTTCGGCGCCGGCGTCCGTCGGCACGATGGTCTCCTGGGCGGCCGCCACCGCTCCGTCTGACGTGCGCACGGTCAGATCGAGCGCCGGGTCCGTCGAGCGCTTCACCACGGCGAGCGCGATCGGCCCGAGCTCGTGGTGAACCGCAGACGACGTCACGCGCCCGACGACGGCGTCCCCGGCAAGCACCTCGGCGCCGGCAGGCACCGCGATGCCCTCCGAGCCGTCCAGGTGCAGGAACACCAGCCTGCGCGGCGGGTGTCCCAGGTTGTGCACCTTCGCGATGGTCTCCTGGCCGCGGTAGCAGCCCTTGTTCAGGTGCACTGCGGTGCGCAGCCAATCCAGTTCGTGCGGAATGGTGCGCTCGTCCACCTCGGCGGTCAGGCGGGGTCGCCATGCGGCGATGCGCAGCGCCTCGGCCGCCAGCGTCCCGGCCGCCTGCACCTGGCCGGATGCGGCCCGCTGCACGAGCACATCGAGGGCATCCCGTGGAACGAGCGTCTCCGCCCAGCGGTATGCCACGCCGGGATGCTCCTGGCCGGCTTGCTCGGGATGCGCGTACTGATGTCCGCCGGCGACGACCGACGGCCATGGGTCACGCCACTGCAGACGCACGCCGTTCGCCGACGCCGCTGCGGTCTCGAGCACGGTGGATGCCTGCGTTGCCGAAGCACCGTCATCCGGACCCTCGAAGCTGCCGAGGGTGGCGAAGTCGTTCGTGCGGTCCACCGGCTCGACGCGCAGCATGAAGCGCATCTTCTGCAGGAAGTCGAGCACGGCATCGGTGTCGGAGTGCTCGACGAGCAACCAGGTCGTCTCGCCATCGTCGACGACGTGCAGCGCGTGCTCGATGTGGCCGGCCGGGTCGAGGAGCAGTGCCTCGGCCGACTCGCCGGGCGCGAGATTGCGCAGCGACTGGCTGCTCATGGAGTCCAGCCAGCTCAGCCGATCGCCGCCGGAGACCGCGATGACGCCGCGAGTGGAGAGGTCGACGAGCGCATCACCGCGCTGCAGTACGCGCTGTTCGGTCAGCGGGTTCCCGTAGTGCGCGGCAACGCCTGGGTCGGATGTCTCGTCGCCTGCGGCCACAGCAGCCGGGAGCGCGAGGAATGGGGAGGCAGTCACTTCGTACCGGCTTCGGGTCCGGCCGCTGCCTCGTCGGCTGCCGAGTTCGCCGGGGCGGCGCCTGCGAGATCGGTGCGGGCGAGCCGGGCGGACGCGTGGGTGCGCAGGTCCTGGCCGAGTGCGGCGATGTCCCACGCCCAGAGCAGATGCGATTCGACCAGGCCGTAAAGCCGGGTGGCAGCCGAATAGTCCTTGGCGCCGGAGGTGCGCAGCACGGCATCCGTCGCGAGATCGATGCGGGGGCCCTTCACCTGTCCCACGTAGAGCTCGGAGATGCCGTCGGGATGGAGGATCTGCGCCTCGATCTCGAACGCGCCCGCCGACGTGCGGAGCGTCTCGACCGACTGCGCGGTGTCGAAGGGTCGCGTGTCGGAGCCCGGGAGGAGCCCGGGGCCGGCGTCTTCCGGCAAGAGCGTGCGGCTGAGGCGCCAGTAGCCGAGCTCGGTCGCCAGCGGCGTCAGCTGCTCGTCGAGCAGCCACGTGTAGGAGCTGTAGTTCAGCGCGGGGAGTCCGTCGTGACTGAAGCTGATGCGCTGCCCGAACTCGCGCTCGACGTGCTCGTCGCCGATCGCGTAGTCGAGCACGCCGGTGCCCTCCCAGACTCCGAGGAGCCACGAGAGCGGAACGAGCTCCGCGGGGAGCCCTTCTGGGATGGAGATCAGCGCTGGCCCCGGAACAGGTTGTAGACGACCAGAACCGAGACGCCGGCGATCGCGAGCACTGCCAGCGACAGCAGGCCGACGAACACGAGCTCGAGGGTGACAAGCATGTGTTTCAGTCTACGAGGTCACCCGGCCACGGCGGCGCGCACGGTTCACGCATGCACCAGCGCGAGCACCAGTGTTGCGACCGCCAGGATGACGAAAGCCCCGGCAAGGCTCGTGCCCATGCGGATGACGAATCCGTGCTTCTCCTGCGTCGCCAGCTGAATGCACATGGAGACGAGTACGGCGCCGGCCATGGCGATGCCGAGCCATCCGAGGTAGGCGTGCGTGCCGGCGAACGCTCCGATCAGCACGGCGGCGATGAGGGAGGCGACCCAGACGCCCACGACCGAGGTCCACCGCATGGTCGGGGTGAGTGTTTCGCCGGTCACCCGACCATTGTCCCTCGCGACGATAGGATCGGGATACTTCTCAACCGGGCGGGAGGTCGCGTGGCTCAACTGTTGGTGCTCACGCCCACGCCCGCGAACGAGGTGCTCGCCTCACTCGGATTGCTCTCGCATCGGGTACGGCAGGTCGCGGCGGACACGTCGTCGCTGCTGAACGCATCGTCGTGCGACCTGATCTTCCTCGACGCCCGGCGCGACCTGGTGGGTGCGAAGGCCCTGAGCAAGATCCTCGCCTCCACGGGTAACGCCGTGCCCGTCGTGCTGGTGCTGACCGAGGGCGGACTCACGGCGGTGACCGGCGACTGGGGTGCTGACGACGTGATCCTGGAAGGGGCCGGTCCCGCCGAGGTCGATGCGCGCATCCGTCTGGCCATCGAGCGACGCTCGAACGACCCGGCGCAGTCGAAGATCCAGGCATCGGGCGTGACGATCGACGAGGCGAGCTACTCCGCGAAGGTGCACGGGCGTCCGCTCGACCTCACGTTCAAGGAGTTCGAGCTGCTGCGCTTCCTGGCCACGCATCCGGCCCGCGTGTTCACGCGCGAGCAGCTGCTCAGCGAGGTGTGGGGGTACGACTACTTCGGCGGAACACGCACGGTCGACGTGCACGTGCGGCGCCTGCGCGCCAAGCTCGGCGACTCGGAGTCGCTGATCGGTACGGTGCGCAACGTGGGCTACCGGTTCAACGTCGTCGACGACGAGGACGCCTGAGCGCGTGTCGTCGAGGTCGGACGACGTGGCGGACGCCCTGGCGGTGGCCGACGCCGCGTTGCGTCACGACGGCACCGACCCGTTCAACGAGCAGACCCGGCTCGACCTCGCGTCCGGACGTCGGGCGGTGCACGTCGCCCGGCACGGCGGCGACCCGGTGGCAGCCGCGGCCACCGGGAACGGCGAACTCGATCTCGTCGTCGAGCCCAGGGCTCGCGGGCGCGGGGTCGGAACCGCGCTGCTGGAGTCGCTGCTTCCCGAACTGGAACCGGATGTCTCCGCCTGGTCGCACGGCGATCATCCTGCCGCCCGCGCCCTCGCGGCCGGCCACGGCTTCGACCTCGTGCGCACGCTGCTGCGGCTGCGGCTGCCGTCTCTGGAACCGGTGGCGGGCACGGAACCGCAGGCGGGCATCCGTGTCGAGGAGTTCGATCCCCGGACGGATGCCGCGGACTGGCTGGCGCTGAACGCCCGCGCGTTCGCGTCGCATCCGGAGCAGGGGCGGATGAGCGCCGGCGACCTCGCCGAGCGCGAGGCGGAGCCATGGTTCGACCCCGCCGACTTCCTGGTTGCCAGGGACGCGTCGGGCCGGATGCTCGGCTTCCACTGGATGAAGCTCGAGCCGCACACGGGCGAGGGCGAGGTGTACGTGCTCGGCGTCGACCCCGATGCGGCGGGCCGCGGCCTTGGAAGGCTCCTGCTGGCCGAGGGCCTTGAGAGGATGCGCGCCAAGGGCGTGGCCTCGGCATCCCTCTACGTGGAGGGCGACAACGAGCCTGCCCTGGCGCTGTACCGCAGTGTCGGTTTCGTCGACGATGCGGTGGATGTGCAGTTCCGCCGAGTGTCCGCACGGTAACCGCCCGGGGCTTAACCTCCCGTTTTCCCACGGTGCCATGATGAGTGGATGGACGGCGAGGACACCCTGATCGGCACCGGGCTGAGCCCCGAGTTCGACGACGACTTCGAGCAGCCGTGGAATCCCGACCTCGATCCGAGCCTGCCGCCCGACCGCTACCTCGACCGTGAGGTGAGCTGGCTCGCGTTCAACCAGCGGGTGCTGGAGCTGGCCGAGGATCCTCTGGTGCCCGTACTCGAGCGCACCAACTTCCTCGCCATCTTCGCGACCAATCTCGACGAGTTCTTCATGGTGCGCGTCGCCGGTCTGAAGCGGCGCATCCTCACCGGACTCGCGGTGCAGACCAACACCGGCACGGCCCCGGTGGACGTGCTCGCCGACGTCTCCGAGAAGGCGCACGAACTCCAGGTGCGCCATGCCGAGGCATACCGCGACGGCGTGATGCCCGCGCTCGCCGATGCCGGGATCTCGATCGCGACCTGGGACAGCCTCGACGCTGCCGACCGCGAGCAGATGCGCGACATCTTCTCGCGGCAGATCTTCCCAGTGCTGATGCCACTCGCGGTTGATCCGGCGCATCCGTTCCCCTACATCTCCGGGCTCTCGCTGAACCTGGCGATCCGGGTGCGCAACTCGAAGACCGGTAAGGAGCAGTTCGCCCGGCTTAAGGTGCCGACGATGCTGCCGCGGTTCGTGCGCATCGACCAGCGCGAGTCGATCGGGCAGATGCGGTTCATCATGCTCGAGGACCTGATAGCCCACCATCTGGGCGACCTGTTCCCCGGGATGGAGGTTCTGGCGCACCACGTGTTCCGCGTGACGCGGAACGAGGATGTCGAGATCGACGAGGACGAGACCGAGAACCTCATCCAGGCGCTGGAGCGCGAGCTGCTGCGCCGCCGGTTCGGCCCGCCGATCCGGCTCGAGGTCTCGAAAGACATGGATCCGATCACGCTCGACCTGCTCGTGCGTGAGCTCGACATCACCGAGCAGGAGGTCTACCGGCTGCCCGCGCCGCTCGACCTCGGCGGCCTCTTCGAGCTGAGCCGCATCGAGCGCCCGGAGCTGCACTATCCGAACCACGTGCCGACGACGCCCGCGCAGCTGATGCCGCGTGAGCCCAACGCGAAACCGGATGTCTTCGCCTCGATCGCGCGCGGCAACATCCTGCTGCACCACCCCTACGAATCGTTCGCGACGAGTGTTCAGGCGTTCCTGGAGCAGGCGGCGAACGACCCTCACGTGCTGGCCATCAAGCAGACCCTCTATCGCACGAGCGGCGACAGCCCCATCGTCGAGGCGCTCATCGACGCGGCCGAGCGCGGCAAGCAGGTGCTTGCGCTGGTGGAGATCAAGGCCCGGTTCGACGAGCAGGCGAACATCGAGTGGGCGCGCAAGCTCGAGAAGGCCGGCGTGCACGTCGTCTACGGGCTCGTCGGCCTCAAGACGCACTGCAAGCTCGCGCTCGTCGTGCGCGAGGAGAACGGGGTGCTCCGGCACTACAGCCACATCGGCACCGGGAACTACAACCCGAAGACGTCGCGGATCTACGAGGATCTCGGCCTGCTCACCGCCGACGACCAGGTGGGCAAAGATCTCACGCGACTCTTCAACGAGCTCTCCGGCTACGCCATCGAGAAGAAGTTCAAACGCCTTCTGGTCGCCCCGCTGCACCTGCGCAAGGGCCTCATCAAGGCGATCGAGAACGAACGCGCCAACGCGGAAGCGGGGCGACCGAGCGGCATCCGCATCAAGGTGAACTCGATCGTCGATGAGGCGATCATCGACGCGCTCTACCGGGCGAGCCGGGCGGGTGTGCCTGTTGATCTCTGGGTGCGCGGCATCTGCGGGCTGAAGGCCGGGCAAGAGGATTACAGCGCGAACATCCGGGTGCGCTCGATCCTCGGCAGGTACCTGGAGCACTCGCGCATCTTCGCGTTCCAGAACGACGGCGAGCCGCAGGTGTACATCGGAAGCGCCGACATGATGCACCGCAACCTGGACCGCCGGGTGGAGACGCTCGTGCGCCTCGTGGATGCTGCGCACATCGCAGAGCTCGACGACCTGTTCGACCGCGCGATGGACGACCGCACGTCATCGTGGTGGCTGACCTCTGACGGCACCTGGGTGCGCCACAGCCTGGATGCGAATGGACAGCCGCTGGACGATCTGCAGAATAGGCTCATGCAGGTGATCTCGCACCGACAGCGCACGGGCAGCCGCCGGTGACCGAAACGGTCATCTATGCCGGCGGCGCGGTCTGCTGGCGCCTCATCGACGGCACCCCACACATCCTGGTCGTGCACCGGGCGAAGTATGCCGACGTGACCCTGCCCAAGGGCAAGGTCGACCCGGGCGAGTCCCTCCCGCAGGCGGCGCAGCGCGAAGTTCTCGAGGAGACCGGGCTGAAGGTGACGCTCGGCGTGCCGCTCGGCATCACGAACTACATCATCTCCAGCGGTCGCGAGAAGTTCGTGCACTACTGGGCGGCCGAAGTGAGCGAAAAGGCCGTGCACGCCTCCACGTTCGTGCCGAACGACGAGATCGCCGCCATCGAGTGGGTGCCGCTTAAGCGCATCCGCAAGTACCTCAGCTACGAACGCGACGCGGAGATCGTCGCGCAGTGGGCGGCGCTCTACGACGAGGGCGTCACGAAGACGTTCGCGCTCGTCGTGCTGCGGCACGCGAAGGCCACCTCGAGGTCGCACTGGAGCGGCAAGGATGCTCTCCGCCCGCTCACCAAGGTCGGGGTGCAGCAGGCCGCCAGCAACGTGCCCACCATCGCGGCGTGGCGGCCGAAGCGCATCGTCACCTCGTCGGCCGTGCGGTGCGTCGCGACCGTCGCTCCCCTGGCCGCAGCGTTCGGCGTGACCGTGAAGAGAACGACCGCCCTCTCCCAGGATGCCTGGGAATCGGGCACTGCAACAGCGGGCATCCGCGAGGTGGTCGGCAAGCGCGTGCGCGCCCGCAAGACAGCCGTGCTGTGCAGTCACGGGCCGGTGATCCCCGACGTGCTGCGCGAGATCGCACTCGCCACGGGCACCACCATGGGCAGCTACATCAGAGACGCCGCGGCGCTCGAGGTGGGCGAGTACTCCGTGGTGCACCTGTCGAAGAGCAACCCGGCTTCGGGCATCATCGCGATCGAGACGCACAGCCCCCGGCAGTAGCCGCCCGCCGTTCACCTGTCGTTCACCGCGAGGCGGGATTCTGGTCACGCCCCGCACATATCTTCGCTCCCGGGCGGCCATCCGGCGCTCCCCCACATCCCGAAGGGAACACAGTGAAGTTCAACAAAGCAGCCGCGGTCGGCACGGTCGCGCTGGCATCAGCGCTCGCGCTCACCGCCTGCTCCACGGGCGGCGGCAACGCGAGCAGCACCAGCTCGTCGGCATCCTCCGCGTCGGCGGCGGACTACAGCTCGCTCTCCGGCACCATCACGGCCGGCGGCTCGAGCGCTCAGGCCAATGTGCAGGCCGCATGGACGGCCGCATTCCAGGCGCAGGCGGGCGGCGTCAAGGTGAACTACGACAAGTCGCAGGGATCCGGCGGCGGCGTGACCAACTGGCTGAACGGCAGCTACGACTTCGCGGGAACAGACGCGGCCCTTTCCGCGGAGCAGTTCGCGCAGGCGAAGACGACGTGCGGTCCGGACGGCGCGGTCAACATCCCCGTGTATCTGTCCGGCGTCTCGATCGTCTACAAGCTCGACGGGGTGTCGAAGCTGAGCCTCGACGCGAAGACGATCGCGTCGATCTTCGCCGGCAAGATCACCGCCTGGAACGACCCGGCGATCACGGCACTGAACAGCGGCGTCACCCTTCCGGCGACTCCGATCTCCGTGGTGCACCGCTCGGATGGTTCCGGCACGACAGCCAACTTCACCACGTATCTGCACCAGCAGGCACCGTCGGTCTGGACGTGGGATGCGGGCACCGCCTGGCCGAACAGCGTCGGCAGCGGACAGCAGGGCGGCTCGGGCGTCGTGAACACCGTCGAGGCGGGCAACGGCACGATCGGCTACGCAGACCAGAGCTCGATCGGCAACGCCACTCAGGCATCCATCGAGGTCGGCTCGACCGGAAAGTTCGTGAAGTACAGCGAAGCAGCGGCGACGAAGGCCCTCGATCAGTCGGGTCAGATCACGCCGCAGGGCGACGGTGACCTGACCGTCAAGATCGACACCACGAAGATCACCGACACGAGCGCCTATCCGATCCCGCTCCTCTCGTACGACGTCGTCTGCAAGAGCTTCAAGAACGCCGACCAGGGCAAGCTCACATCCGCCTACCTCGGCTTCGTCGTGAGCAAGACCGGTCAGCAGGTCGGGGCCAAGAACGCCGGCTCGGCTCCTCTGCCCGACTCGTTCCTCACGAAGGCCGCGAAGACTCTCGCTGCCGTGAAGTAACCGCCTTCGCGAATCGCGACAACCGGCATCCGACCATTCCGTTCCGACCGTCAGAAAGAGTGAAGTGACAGACAATACCGCTGTGCGATCACCTCTGGCGAACGTGTCCGAGAATCGGTCGGATGCCGGCCGGCACCCGGATGGCCCCCGGACCACCTCCCGGGGAACGAAGGTCAAGGCGCGCCCGGCCGACCGCATCTTCCGCTTTCTGAGCACCGGTTCCGCCGGCCTGATCATGGTGATCCTGGCCGGCGTCGCCCTGTTCCTCATCATCAAGGCCGCCCCGGCGATCGGAGCCAACTGGAGCTCCCCCGATCTCGCGGCTGGCACCACACAGGGACACTCGTCGTTCTGGGCGTACGTCGGCCCGCTGATCTGGGGCACGCTGTTCTCCGCGTTGATCGCGCTCGTGCTCGGCACACCCGTGGCGATCGGCATCGCGCTGTTCATCTCGCACTACGCGCCCCGCAGACTCGCCAGCGTGCTCGGCTACCTGGTCGACCTGCTCGCCGCCGTGCCCTCCGTGGTGTTCGGCCTCTGGGGCATCTTCATCATCAGGCCGTTCCTGATTCCGTTCCAGGACTGGCTGAACCAGTACCTGGGCTGGATCCCGCTGTTCTCCGGGCCGGTCTCGCATACCGGCTCGACCATGCTCGCCGGTGGCATCGTGCTGGCCGTCATGATCCTGCCGATCATCACGTCGATCGCGCGCGAGATCTTCCTGCAGACGCCCCGGTTGCACGAAGAGGCGGCACTCGCTCTCGGATCCACCCGCTGGGAGATGATCCGGCTAGCCGTCTTCCCGCACGCTTTCAGCGGCATCGTCAGCGCCACCCTCCTCGGGCTCGGCCGTGCACTCGGCGAGACCATGGCGATCGCGATGATCATCTCGCCGTCGCTGATCTTCTCGGTGCGCATCATCACCGACACCATGAACTCGCAGACCATTGCAGCGAATATCGCGAACAACTTCCCCGAGTCGAACCCGCTGCAACGGGAAGCCCTGATCGCCACCGGCCTCGCACTCTTCGTCATCTCCTTCGGCGTGAACTTCGTCGCGCGCTGGATCGTGGCACGCACCGGCGCAGGCAACCGGCGTCGCATCAAGCGCGCAGCCGCACAGGCCAGCAAGGAGGCCGCTGAAGCATGACCGCCACCGTCGTGCAGAACCGCCGCAACCAACAGGGCCCTGCGCGGAACGGCCGCAGCCCACGCGGCCCGGTGCCCAACGCGCTCACCTCCGCACAGTTGCCGCGCTTCGCCGAGCTGTACACGCTGGCCGGTGCGCTCGCGGTGAGCGCTGCCGTGCTCGCCATGATCGGCTTCAGCATCGTCGGCTGGCTGGTGCTGAGCGCTGTGGTGTATCTGGTGGGCTTGGGCATCCTCTCCACGGTCGTCGAGAACCGGCGCAAGGCGACGGACCGGGTCATCCGGGGACTGGTGACGATCGCGTTCCTGCTGGCGCTCATCCCGCTGGTCTCGACGCTCATCACCGTGATCGTGGGCGGCGCACCCGCGCTCACCTGGGACTTCATCACCAAGACCGGCGGGAGCGTTTTCGACCCGAAGACGCTCAAGGTCACGGTCGTCACCGGTGCCCTTCAGGCCATCGTCGGCACACTCGTCATCACCGGGATCGCTGCCGTGATCTCGATTCCGATCGGAATCATGGCCGCGATCTACCTGGTCGAGTATGCGCAGCCGAAGCAGTGGATGGCTCGCACCGTCACGTTTCTCGTCGACGTGATGACGGGCATCCCCTCCATCGTCGCGGGCCTGTTCGCCTTCTCGCTCTTCACGCTGGTCGTCGGGCCCAAGGCGTTCAGCGGGTTCTCGGCGTCGGTGGCGCTGTCGGTGCTGATGATCCCGATCGTGATCAGGTCGACGGAGGAGATGCTGAAACTCGTCTCCAGCGAGCTCCGCGAAGCGTCCTACGCGCTCGGCGTGACCAAGTTCGCGACCATCACCCGGATCGTGCTGCCGACCGCCATCGCCGGCATCATCACGGGCGTGATGCTCGCCATCGCGCGAGTGATCGGCGAGACCGCGCCCATCTTCATCGCGGCGAGCTTCACCGACAATTTCAACGCCAACCCGTTCAACGGGCCGATGCAGTCTCTCGCCGTGATGGTCTACACCAACTACAAGTTCCCGTCGCAGGACATAGCGTCGTCGTACCAGTCCGCGTGGGGTGCCGCACTGTTGCTGGTGATCCTCGTGGTCATCCTGAACCTCGTCGCCCGCGTCGTCGCCAAGGTGTTCGCCCCCAAGGGCCTGCGTTAGCGACCGTTAGAAACCCGAACAGGAGCAAGCGTGTCCAAGCGCATCAACGTGAACGACCTCAACGTGTACTACGGCGACTTCCTCGCCGTCGAGGGCGTGAGCATGACCATCGAGCCGCGCACCGTCACGGCATTCATCGGGCCGAGCGGATGCGGCAAGTCCACGTTTCTGCGCACCCTGAACCGCATGCACGAGGTGATCCCCGGCGCGCATGTCGAGGGCGAGGTGCTCATCGACGGCGACAACCTCTACGCGCCAGGCGTCGATCCCGTGCTGGTGCGCCGGCAGGTGGGCATGGTTTTCCAGCGGGCCAACCCGTTCCCCACAATGACGATCCGCGACAACGTGCTGGCCGGGGTCAAGCTGAACAACCGGCGGATGTCCAAGACCGACCAGGACGACCTCGTAGAGGAGTCCCTCCGCGGAGCGAACCTGTGGAACGAGGTGAAGGACCGGCTGCACCTTCCCGGCTCCGGTCTCTCCGGAGGCCAGCAGCAGCGTCTCTGCATCGCGCGCGCGATCGCCGTCTCTCCTGACATCCTGCTCATGGACGAGCCCTGCTCGGCCCTCGATCCGATCTCCACGCTCGCCATCGAGGATCTCATCGAGGAGCTGAAGAAGGAGTACACCATCGTCATCGTCACGCACAACATGCAGCAGGCGACCCGGGTGTCGGACCGCACTGCCTTCTTCAACATCGCCGGCACGGGCAAGCCGGGCAAGCTCATCGAGTACGACGACACGGCGACGATCTTCACGAAGCCGTCGGTGCAGGCGACCGAGGACTACGTGTCCGGTCGATTCGGGTAACGAAGACCAGAATGCCGGGCCGCAGAACGCCTCTCGGCGCGAGGCCGCTCGAAGCGGCGAATGATGGAGCCCGGGGTTACTGCGGCCCGGCCATACGAGTGTAACGAACTCGCACGGCGGGTATTCCCGGCCGAAGGGTCTGCGGTCGGTGACGCTGCGGCGGAGTTACACTCGCAGCCCGATGTCTCCGCACACACGCCTCCCGATCCCGTCGCCGGCGCCGCCTGCCGCGACCGCATCCGCACGCCTGCCCGGACTCGACGGACTGCGTGCGCTGGCCGTCATCGCCGTCATCGCCTATCACTACGTGCCGGCGGCGCTTCCCGGCGGCTTCATCGGCGTCGACGTGTTCTTCGTGATCAGCGGCTTTCTCATCACCTCGCTTCTCATCGGATCCCTCGGGCGTCGCGAGCGGCTGCGTTCGTTCTGGATGCGCCGGGCTCGCCGTCTGCTTCCCGCCCTCGTCGTGCTCGTGCTCGCGTGCTGCACCGCCGCGCTGTTCATAGGGCGGGATGTGCTCGCGCACATCGCTTCGCAGCTGGTCGGAGCGCTCACGTTCAGCAGCAATTGGGTGTACGTCGCACTGGACCAGAGCTACTTCGCACAGGGCTCGCCTCAGCTCTTCCGTAACCTGTGGTCGCTGGCCGTCGAGGAGCAGTTCTACCTGGTCTGGCCGTTGATCGTGCTCGCGCTCGTGGCGTGGATGCCGCGACACGGTCGCGCTGGCGTGCCTTTCGCGCTGGCCGCGGCATCCGTCGTCACCATGGCGGTTCTGTATAGCCCCGGAGCAGATCCCAGCCGTGTCTATTACGGCACCGACACTCATTTCTTCGGGCTGGCGCTGGGCGCGACCCTGGCGTTCGTGCTCGATCGGGCGCGACGCTGGGATCTGTACGGGCAGGAGACCGCCGCCGAACGCCTCACCCGACGCTCTGCACCGGTCGTCGGCGTGCTCGCCCTCGCCGGTCTCATCGTCTACGCGGCGTTCGTGCACGACCGCGACGCCTTCAACTACGACGGCGGCCTGACGCTCGTGTCGGTGCTCACGGTCGCCCTGGTGTGGGCGGCGACAAGGCCGGCCTCCGCGCTCGGTGCGGCACTGGATGTGCGGCCGCTGCGCGCGATCGGCGTTCGCTCGTACGGCCTGTACCTCTGGCATTGGCCCGTGTTCGTGCTTGTCGGTGCCGTCGCATCCACAGCGTCCGTGGGCTCGGCGTCCTGGGCTGTGCCGCCTATCGCGCTGGCGATCAGCGCCGCCGCCACCGCGCTGTCATACCGATTCGTCGAGACACCCATTCGCCGGAGCGGCTTCCGCACGCTCGTCAGACCGTTCACGAGAACATCCCGTGCCCGGCCGGCGCTCTTCGGCGCGGCGTGCGTGGCATGTGCTGCACTGCTGGTCGGTGTGGTCGGCACGTCGGCGGCGGCCGTCGAGGGTATGAGCGGAACGGCCGCCGAGCAGCAGGTCGCGGCCGGTCGGCGCGCGATCGAGCAGGCGCAGCACCACACGCCAACGTCGTCGCCCGCTGGGCATGCCGCTGACGCGGCAGGCGCTCCGGCGTCGTCGGGGCCGACCTCGACGCCGTCACCGACGCCCAGCGCGTCGGGTCCGGCCGCGTCTTCGGATTCGTCGCCTGTCACTGCACCGGCGCCTCGCGACGGAAGCGACATCACAGCGATCGGCGATTCGGTCATGCTCGCCTCTGCGCCCGCTCTGCTCCGCGCGTTCCCGGGTATCGCCATCGACGCCGTGGTCTCGCGCTCCCCGAGGGATGCGCCTGCTCTTCTGCAAGAGAAGGCCGCTGACGGAACGCTCCGCCACACTGTCATCGTCGGCCTCGGCACGAATGGATACCTCGGAACGGGCACCCTGGATCGCGATCTGCAGGCCGTCGGCCCCGGCCGTCGCATCGTGTTCGTGAACATCTATGCGGATCGCCCGTGGCTTGGCGAGGTGAACGGCGATCTCGGCGCGTTCGTCGCGTCGCATCAGCAGACCGCCCTTGCCGACTGGCACGATGCCATCGCAGCTCACCCGGGTTTGCTGTCGCCCGACGGCATCCATCCCGGGTCCGAAGGCGGTGTTCTCTATGCCGAGTGCGTGGCGGCGGCACTCGATCGCTTCTGACGCGATTCGAATGCTCGAATTGCAGTTCTCTCTTGCGGGTTCACTCCAGTGAGTCGCTGCGCCAGAGGCGTGCAGCTGCGGTGAGTTCCGCGGCGAATTCCGAGAAGCGCAGCGCTCGTCTGGTCAGCAGACTCGCGCGCTCAGGCTCGGTCGGCTCCGCGTCGTCGGCGAGGCTCGTGCACCCGGCGGCGCTGACACGGCAGAAGGCGGCGGCGCGTTCGAGTGCGACGGCGAAGTCGCCCTCGAAGACTCCACGCAGGATGCGATCGGCCAGGTCGATGATCTCGCTGGGCCCGGTCGGCGTCTCGGCCCCTGCCACGACGGGATCGATCGACTGCAGCACCTCGGTTCCACGCTGGAACTGCAGGCTCGTCGCGTGCGGATCCTCGCGGATCGCGAGCCGCAGAAGATAGATGCGCCACAGTGCGCCCGGCAGGCTGTGCGCCGCGGCACGGGACCACAGCTCAGCTATCGCGTCGATACCGTTGTCGTCGGTGTACGACACGAGGCGCGAGACGATCTCGGGGTCCGGATGCCTGCGCACCCGCTCGAGCAGCGCCGCCGCGGTCTCGTGCGCCACGCGGCTCGTCTTTGCAGGATCGTCTGCCCCGTGCAGATCGTCGAACCGGAAGCCGGGTAGCTTCGTCGGCTTGTGGTACGGGCGGTTCGAATCGGTCACCCCACAAGGATTCCGCATCTGCCGCGTGGATGCAGGCAGAGCACGGATGTCAAGGGTCTACCCCCGGATGAGGGCCGACGATAGTGTGAAGCGTCATGAACATCCTGCTGATCATCGTGGTCATCGTCGCCGTGATATTGCTCTTCACGGGCGGTTTCGTCTCGGCGGTCAACTGGCTGCTGTGGGTCGGAATCGTTCTGCTGCTCCTGGCCATCATCGCCTGGATCATCCGCGCACTGACCGGGAGCAGGCGCGCCTGACGGGGCAGGAATCCCCCACCGACTAAGGCGGGCGTTGCAGACAGGTGTCGCGGCGCCCGCCTTTACTTGCGGCGGGTAGCTCGTTGCTCCATTCGCCCTCCTCGATGTCAGAGGCGAGGGCTACCTTCGTGGAATCGGGGACGACACGAAGGAACGGCATGGCAGCGGACATGTCCGGAGCGCCAGCGATGGTGCCCCCGGAGAATTACGATATCTCGACCCACCGGTTAAAAGCCGGTTGCTCTGCCTCTGAGCTACGGGGGCCTGGCACAGAGCCGCGCAAGGTGTGCGGAACGTGTTCCGAGTCTAAGGCACTCACGGAATTCAACCGGCGGGCTCGGAGCCCCGACGGTCTGCAATCGGTGTGTCGGGAATGCAATCGAGAGTCTGCTCGCCGGTACTACGCCGCGAACCGGGAAAAGCACATTCAGGTGATTGGCGAGCGGAAGAGGCAACGTCGTAGACAGCTTCAGCGGTTCGTCGCCGAATATCTACGGGCGCATCCGTGCCTCGATTGCGGGGCTACTGATCTGCGAGTGCTCGATTTCGACCACCGTCCGAACGAGATCAAGCGGGAAGCAGTCATGAAGCTTGTCGTTCTCGGCTTCAGCGAGTCCATCGTGATGGCCGAGATCGAAAAGTGCGACGTACGGTGCCGGAACTGCCACGCGATCGTGACGTACGAACGTATGGGCCGCAACTGGCGCACCGAGGCGATGCTGGTCGCCGAGGCGGTCCCGGTCGCCGAGACAGTGCCGGAGAGCCGGTCAACCCCTGAAGCGTGATCACCGGATCCGGTGCGGTTCCTGCCACAGCCGGGAATGATTGCAGGGAGCGGTGCGTTCGACATTCATGCAAACGCATACATCTATGAGCGGCCGGTGTGACCGGTCAACCCTGGAGGGGGACATCCCGATGCAATTCGGCATTTTCTCGGTCAGCGACATCACGCGCGACCCGACGACGGGCGTGACGCCCAGTGAGGCCGAGCGCATCGACGCCACGGTGCAGCTCGCGGTCAAGGCCGAGGAGGTCGGACTGGATGTCTTCGCCATCGGCGAGCACCACAACCCGCCGTTCTTCTCCTCCTCCCCCACGACGTTGCTGTCGCACGTCGCGGCACTGACGAAGCGGCTGATCGTCACGACGTCGACGACGCTCATCACCACGAACGATCCGGTGCGCATCGCCGAGGAGTACGCGATGCTGCAGCACCTCTCCCAAGGCCGCATGGACCTGATGCTCGGCCGCGGCAACACGGCGCCGGTCTACCCATGGTTCGGCCAGGACATCAGGCAGGGCCTGCCTCTCGCGCTCGAACACTACAACCTGCTGCACCGTCTCTGGCGCGAGGACGTCGTGGACTGGGAGGGGCATTTCCGCACACCTCTGCAGGGATTCACGTCGACGCCGCGGCCGCTCGACGACGTGCCGCCGTTCGTGTGGCACGGTTCGATCCGCACCCCGGAGATCGCCGAGCAGGCCGCCTACTACGGCGACGGATTCTTCGCCAACCACATCTTCTGGCCCAAGGAGCACACGCAGCGCATGGTGGAGTTCTACCGCCAGCGCTTCGAGCACTACGGCCACGGCAGCGCCAAGCAGGCCATCGTCGGTCTCGGCGGCCAGACCTACATCGCCAAGACCTCGCAGGAAGCCCGTGACGAGTTCCGCCCGTACTTCGACGAGGCGCCGGTATACGGCAACGGGCCGTCGATGGAGCAGTTCACCGAGAGCACGCCGCTCACGGTGGGATCCCCGCAGGAGGTCATCGACAAGACGCTCGGCTTCCGCGACTATGTCGGCGACTACCAACGCCAGCTCTTCCTCGTCGACCACGCCGGCCTGCCGCTCGGCAAGGTGCTCGACCAGCTCGAACTGCTCGGCGGCGAGGTGGTACCGGTGCTGCGGCGCGAGTTCGAGTCGCTGCGCGACCCCGAGGTTCCGGATGCGCCCACTCACGCGAGCCTGGTGAAGGGCAAGTACGGAGACGCCGAGCCCCGGCAGCCAAGGCCGAATGCGAACCGCGGCGACAATGTGACCGGCGGCTCGCCGTACCAGGACACCGACTCGCTGACCGCCTCGCCGTTCGGGGAGGACTGAGATGGCCGAGCAGAAGACGTTCCGCCTCGCGGTCGTGAACGCGGGCATCAGCGATCCCTCGTCGACGAAGCTGCTCGGCGACCGCATCGCGCAAGCGGTACGGGAGACGGCCGAGCGCCGCGGAAACACGGTGCGCATCACCACTGTGGATCTGCGGGAGCTGCTGCCGGAGTTGTCTGGCGCGCTGGCATCCGGATTGCTGGGCCCCCGGTTCACGGCCGCGGTCGAGGCCCTGCGCGAGGCCGACGGCGTCGTGGCGAGCACTCCCGTCTACAAGGCCGGCCCGAGCGGACTGTTCAGCTCGTTCTTCCAGGTACTCGACAACGATCTGCTGATCGCCAAGCCCGTCGCGCTCGCGGCCACCGCCGGTACCGCCCGGCACGCCCTCGTCGTCGACGAGCAGATGCGGTCGCTGTTCGCGTACCTGCGGGCGCTGAGCGTGCCGACCTCGGTGTTCGCGGCAACCGAGGACTGGCAGGACAAGGCGCTCGGCTCCCGCATCGACCGCGCCGCTTTCGAGCTGCTGCTGCTCATGGAGAGCGGATTCGAGCGCGAGGTGCGCGGTTCGAGCTGGCGCAACTACCAGCACGAGTACGGCAGTGCCGGCGGCACGGAGCTCGCGATCGACCTGAACAGCGACCTCATGAAGCTGGCCACAGGCGGTTCGCTCAAGCCGCGCAACTCTGTGATCGAAGGCATCGACGAGGACTAGCGGCGCCCGGCCCGCGCTCACTATGCTGACCGCATCCTCATAAGAGAGCGCTCTCAGCATGTCTCATCGGCGCTCGAGAGACGATGCGGAGACGAAGGCGACTCGTGACAGGCTCGGATTCCTCGTTCACCGGAGTGAGCAGACGGCAGTTCCTCGGCACCGCGAGTGCCATCGCGATCGGCAGTCTCGGGACCGCCGCTTTGGCGGGCTGCACCTCGTCGCCCAGCGGCTCGAAGGCATCCTGGAGCCCGCCTTCGTCTCCGATGCGATTCCCGAAGGGATACGTGTGGGGTGCGGCGACGAGCGCCTACCAGATCGAGGGCGCCTGGAACGTAGACGGCCGCGGCCCGTCGATCTGGGACACGTTCTCGCAGTCCGGCCTCGGGCGAATCGCCGACGGCTCCACGGGCGACGTCGCCGACGATCACTACCACCGGTGGCGCACCGACCTCGACCTGCTGAAGACACTCGGAGCGGGCGGATCCCGGTTCTCGCTCGCGTGGCCGCGCATCCAGCCGGCGGGATCGGGCGCCGTGAACCAGAAGGGCCTCGACTTCTACAAGCAGCTGATCGCCGGGCTGGCGGAGCGTGGCATCCGCCCCGCGATCACGCTCTACCACTGGGACCTGCCGCAGCCGCTGCAGGATGCCGGCGGCTGGCCGCTGCGCGACACCGCGAATCGGTTCGCCGACTACGCCGACATCGTGTTCGGCACCTTCAAAGACGTCGACGCCGACTGGTACACGCTGAACGAGCCGAAGACGCAGGCGTTCAACGGGTACTGGTACGGCAGCCACGCGCCGGGGATCATGGACCCCAACCAGGCTGCAGCGACAGCGCACCACCAGCTGCTCGCGCACGGGCTCACCGTGCAGTCGTTCACCGCGAACGGCGTCGCCGGCCGGGTCGGACCCGTGCTCAATCTCACGCCCGTGAGCGCGACCGATCCAGCGGCGAAGCTGCAGACATCCAACGTGGATGCCGTGCAGAACCGGCTGTTCCTCGACCCCGTGCTGAAGGGCAGCTACCCGAAGGATGCCATCGGCACCGAGAACGGGCAGCTGCCGGCAGACCCCGACCGTTTCGCCGCGCTCATACGAGACGGCGATCTGAAGACGATCTCCTCCCCCATCAGCGTGCTCGGCGTGAACTACTACGGCGTTGCCGGCGTCGATCTGAACGGGCAGATGGTGCAGATCCACCAGACGTCGGCGGCTAACTGGCAGCAGATCTGGGCGCCGGGACTCTACGAGCTGCTCACCCGCCTCAAGGACGATTACAAGCGCGTGCCGATTGTGATCACCGAGAACGGCGTCCCCGACGACCCGATGCAGAACGGCCTGAACGACACGAAACGCATCGACTACCTGCGCTCGCACTTTCAGCAGGCGGCGCGAGCCATCGACGCGGGCGTCCCGCTCGAGGGCCACTACGTGTGGGCCCTGCTGGACAACTTCGAGTGGGCCGAGGGCTACACGCAGCGCTTCGGGCTCGTGAACGTGGACTATCCGACGCAGAAGCGCACGCCGAAGAAGAGCTTCGAATGGTACAAGAACGTGATCGCGGCCAACGCGGTGGCGCCGGCGTAGTCGCCGGCGTCCGCTCGTGGTCACATCATCGCTGCACGACCACCTTGCCCACCGTGTGACCGGACTCGACCAGGCGGTGCGCTTCGCGGAACGTCGCGGCATCCCATCCCTGCAGCACGGTCTGCGCGGTCGAGGTGACGCGACCGGCGTCGACGAGGTCCGCGACGGCATCCAGCAGCTCGTGCTGCCTGATCATGTCGGGCGTGCGCTGCACCGGGCGCGTGAACATGAACTCCCAATGCCAGGAGAGGCTCTTCGCCTTGAGCACGTCGAAGTCGACGTCCTTGCCGGAGTCGATCGCCACGATCGCACCGAACGACTTCAGCAGCCGTGCGTAGTCCGCCGCACGCCCGGCGCTGTGAGCCGTGAAGATCCAGTCCACGCCATCCGGCTCGGCGTCGAGGGTCTCGCCGACCAGGTCGGCGTGGTGGTCGACGGTCGCCGCTGCTCCCAGTGAGCGTGCCCAGCGAACGTTCTCTTCGCCCGACGCTGTTGCGATGGTGCGTACGCCGGGCAGGAGCTCGCGCACGAGCTGGAGCATGATCGACCCCACGCCGCCGGTTGCGCCCACGACGAGCAGCGCGCCTCGACTGTCAGCGGTCAGTGCGAGCTTGTCGAACAGCGACTCCCACGCCGTGATGGTGGTGAGCGGCAACGCTGCGGCCTCGGCGAATCCCAGCGACGACGGCTTGCGCCCGACGATGCGCTCGTCGACGAGCTGAAGATCGGCATCCGACCCCTGACGGTCGATCTGGCCTGCCCACCACACCTCGTCACCCGGACGGAACAGCGTCACCTGACTTCCGATGGCGCGGACCACCCCTGCTCCGTCGAAGCCGAGAACGCGAGGCGCGTCGAGTGCCGGACTGGCCGCGCGTTGCTTGACGTCGACCGGGTTGACGGATGCCGCCCGCACCTCCACCAGCACATCGTGCGGCGCGGGCTCCGGGTCCGCCAGCTCGACGTCGACGAGGCTGCGCTCGTCGTCGATGGGCAGACCCTCGGTCAGTGCGATGGCGTGCATGCAGAACCTCCCTGCTGAGCGTTCGACAGAAACTTGCGGGTCACACGAGACGCGGCTCGATGCCCCACCGCGTCTTCAGGGTCTCGCCCGGCGCCAGCCAGGTCAGTCCCCGCGACGAGTTGAGGGCGTTCGCCGGCGCCGTCATCGGCTCGATCGCGACGGCGACGTCGCCCGAGGGCAGGGTGGCGAACGAACGATGCGTGAACGCCTGCACATAGCCGTAGGAGTCGTCGACCCACAGCACCACCGAGCGGCCGTCCGGCGCGGTCAGCGAGTGCTCGGCGCGTCCGTCGCGGTGCTTCACACCGCCGAACCCGGTGTCCAGGTGAAGGTCTCCGACACGTCGGCCACTGCGCAGGTCGAACTCCGTGCCGTCGACCGGACTCTCGCCGATCACGTTCATCCGCTCGTCCACCTCGAAGTGAGTGGTGGCCTCGAGCCGCAGCATGAGGTCGGCGGTCGGAACGCCACCGATCTTGAGGTAGGGATGCGTGCCGATCGCGACAGGAGCATCCTTGTCGCCCGCATTGACAATGGTGTGCTCCACCGTGAGTCCGTCCGCGCTCACGCTGTAGCGCACGCTGGTGTCGAGCAGGAACGGATACCCGAGCTGCGGGTACACGCTCGCAGAGAGCGTGACCGAGTCCTTCGTGCGCATCACCAGGAGGTAGGGCGAATACCGCAACAGCCCGTGGATCGCATTGCCGCGTGCCGGCTCGGTCACCGCAAGCTTCTGCTCGCTGACGGAGCCGGACTCGTCGCGCCACCACCACGTGGCATCCGCCACCCGGTTGGGCCACGGCACGAGCACGCTTCCGCAGCCCGACGGCGTCGCCATCGACTCGGGATAGGGCTCGGTGACGTCGATGCCGCCGACGGAGTACGAGCGGATGCTCGCCGCCACCTGCGTGATCGTCACCCGCGCCTGCCCCGCGGGGCTGTCGCACGTGAGCTCGTACTGGTCTCCGGTGGGGGCGCGCATGCTCCCAGCGTAGGACCGTCGCTCAGCCTGTGGGGGCGGTGCGAACGACACGGGCATGCGCGGCGCGGAGGGCGCGCAGAGCACGGGCATCCGCGGACGCACCGAGGTAGACCGCCTCGAAGTCCGCCAGTTCGCCGATGCGGCCCAGGTGCACCTGACCGGCCTTCGAGCCGTCCGCCAGCACGACGGCACGAGCGGATGCCTGCACCATCTCGCGCTTCAGCTCCGCCTCCGGCAGGTTGATGTTGGTGACGCCGGCGCGAGCATCCACCCCGTTGCAGCCGATGAACGCGAGATCGGCGTGAACGTGCGTGAACATGAGCGAGGCCAGCGGCGCCACGAGCGAGTGCTGCAGCGGGCGGAGGGTGCCGCCGGTCACGATCACCTGCACGCGCGGAACGGCGTTCTCCAGTTCGAGCGCGATCGTGAGCCCGTTCGTGATGACGGTGACGTCGTAGAGGTCTTCCCGGCGCACCAGTTCCCGGGCGAGCGCCATGCAGGTGCTGCCCACGTCGACGATCACGCTCATGCCGGGCTCGACGAGCTCGACCGCGCGGCGCGCGATCGTCAGCTTCTCGTCGGCAGAGCTCTCCAGCGCCTCCTCGAACGAACGCTCGTGCAACGGCCCGGTGACCCTGGGCATCGCTCCCCCGTGCACGCGCCGGATGCCCTGGGTCCCCTCGAGCACCGCGAGATCGGCTCGGACCGTCACCTCCGAGACCCCGAAGGTGTCGCTCAGCTCGCCGACCCGCACGAATCCGCGATCGCCGATGAGCCCCAGCATGCGCTGACGCCGAATGGTCGCCGGAGCGCCGGCGTCGCGTACGGCACCGGCGGTCGAACCGGGAGCGTCAACCACAGCAGCAACTTACGTTTGCTTTTGATTGGTTGTCAATCCGTAAGGTAGGGTCGTCGCGTGGGCACCATCACGAAACGCGAGTACCGCCTCGCCGACGGGCGCCAGCTCATCTACTTCGATGACGCCGACAGCACCCTGCCGGCGGACCGCGCGCCCGACCTCCGCACGCTCGATCCACGGCCGCAGACGGCGCGGATGCGCCAGGACCCGCTGACCGGCGACTGGATCTCGATCGCCGCCGCACGGCAGAACCGCGTGGTGCTCCCGCCGGCCGAGCTCGATCCGCTCGCGCCGCAGTCGGCCGGCAACCCGTCGGAGATCCCGAGCGACTACGACGTGGCCGTGTTCGAGAACAGGTCCCCGTCATTCGGTCCCGCGCTGGACGATCCGGATGCGCCGCGCAGCCTCGAGGACCTCGCGGAGGTGGGCATCGGACGCGTTCGCACCTCCGTCGGCCGATGCGAGGTGGTGTGCTTCAGCTCGGCCACCTCGGGGGCCTTCGGCAGCATCCCGGCGTCGCGGGCGCGCACCGTGATCGAGGCGTGGGCGGACCGCACCGCCGCACTCTCGGCGATAGACGGCATCCAGCAGGTCTTCCCCTTCGAGAACCGGGGCGAGGCGATCGGGGTGACGCTCGGGCATCCGCACGGGCAGATCTACGCGTACCCCTACATCACACCCCGCACGCAGCGGCTGCTCGCCTCGGTTGAGGCGTACGGGCCGACGCTGTTCGGCGACATCCTCGACTTCGAGCGGGCGGGCGAGCGGATGCTCCTGGCCGGCGCGCACTGGAGCGCTTACGTTCCGTTCGCGGCAAGGTGGCCGCTGGAGGTGCATCTCGTGCCGCACCGGCAGGTGCCCGATTTCGCTGGCACGACGGATGCCGAGCGCGACGAGCTCGCGACGCTCTACCTGCGCCTGCTGCGCGGCGTCGACCGGCTCTACGACACCCCCACCCCCTACATCGCGGCCTGGCATCAGGCGCCGGTGAACGTGCACCGCGGTGACGTGCGGCTGCACCTGCAACTCACCTCGCCGCGTCGGGCGGCCGACAAGCTGAAGTTCCTGGCCGGCAGCGAAGCGGCCATGGGAGCATGGGTCGGCGATGTGCCGCCGGAGCGGCAGGCGGAATCATTGCGCACGGCGATCGCGCTGGCAGACAAGGAGAACCCGGTATGACCGACCTCGTCGCGGCTGCTCGCGCGCGCTTCACCGAGCTCTTCGGGCACGCTCCGCAGGGCGTCTGGTCGGCGCCGGGCCGGGTGAACCTGATCGGTGAGCACACGGACTACAACGACGGGTTCGTGTTCCCGTTCGCCATCGACCGGCGCACGGTCGGCGCGCTCGCGCTGCGCGACGACCGGGCGATCCGCGTCGCGTCGTCGTTCTCCGACCGCGTCGTCGAGACGTCGCTGTCCGACATCGGGCCCGGCGGCCAGCGCGGCTGGCAGAACTACCCGCTCGGCGTGGCCTGGGCGCTGGGTCAGCTCGGCGCCGATCTCGACGCCGTTCCGGGCTTCGACCTCTACCTCGACTCCGCCGTTCCGGTGGGCGCGGGCCTGTCGTCGTCGGCCGCCATCGAGTCCGCAGCGGCAGTGGCGCTCAACGACGTGTGGCGGCTCGACCTGGATCGCAAGACGCTCGTCAAGGCCGGGCACATCGCCGAGAACGAGGTGGTCGGCGCACCCACGGGCATCCTCGACCAGTCGGCGTCGCTGCTCGGCCGTGCAGACAGCGGCATCTTCATCGACTGCCGCAGCTTCGAGACCGACGTCATCCCGCTCGGGTTCGACGAGGCGGGGCTCGAGGTGCTCGTGATCGACACCAAGGTGGAACACGAGCACGCTGATGGCGGATATGCCGCGAGACGGGCATCCTGCGAGGCAGGTGCCAGAGAGCTCGGCGTGGAGTCGCTGCGAGAGGTTTCGATCGCGGACCTTCCGCGGGCGCGTGAGGTGCTCGACGGCGAGACGTTCCGTCGCGTGCGGCACGTCGTCACCGAGAACCAGCGCGTTCTCGACACGGTGCGCACGCTGCGGGAGCAGGGCCCGCGGGCGATCGGCGACTTGATGGATGCCTCGCACCGCTCCCTGCGCGACGACTTCGAGGTGTCCGTTCCGCAGCTCGACCTCGCCGTGGAGATCTCGCAGAACTACGGCGCCATCGGCGCCAGGATGACCGGAGGCGGCTTCGGGGGATCCGCGATCGCGCTGGTGCCGCACGAGCTGGTGTCCCAGGTGGAGGCATCCGTCGACGCGGCGTTCGCCGAGCACGGCTACGCCCAGCCCGACCTGTTCGCGGTCGTGCCGTCGGCCGGAGCTTCGCGCGACGAGTAGCTGCGGCGGCGCGTTCGCGCCGCCGCAACAGGCAGGAATGCGCTTGCCACGCGAGAACAGGCACGACCTGCCTGTTCTCGCGCGATCTGCCTGTTCTGGGCCAGAACAGTGGCTTGCGACCGGCCAGGGCGGGCAGACTGGGGGCATGTCTGCGCATCCGGATGCCCGCCTGACCGCTCTGCCATCGTTGGTTTCGGGGGCCGATCGTCCGCGCCCGGAGGTGGCGGACTCCGCGTGGGCCGCACCGGGCTCCCACCTGATCGGCGCCGTCACCCTGCGGGAGCGTGCGAGCGTCTGGTACAACGCCGTGCTGCGGGCCGACAACGAGCCGATCGTCATCGGTGAGCGGTCGAACATCCAGGACAATTGCTCGTGCCACGTCGACACGGGCTTCCCCCTCACGCTCGGCTCGGGAGTCTCGGTCGGGCACAACGCTGTACTGCACGGCTGCACGATCGAAGACGACGTGCTGATCGGCATGCACGCCACCGTGATGAACGGAGCGGTGATCGGCGCCGGATCGCTCGTCGCCGCGGGGGCCCTGGTCACTGCGGGAACGATCGTGCCGCCGCGGTCGCTCGTGGCCGGCGTGCCCGCGAAGGTGCGGCGTGAGCTGAGCGACGAAGAGGTTGCGGGCATCCGTCACAACGCCGAGGTGTACCTCGAACACCTCGAGTTGCATCGCACTGGAACGCGGATCTGAACGCCTCGGACTCGATCTGCAATCCGACTCCAACTCGGCTCGACCTCCAACTCCACTCCACCCCGACTCGAAGGAGACGGCATGACCAACCTCGCCGCTGTAATGACCGCGCTTGAAACGATCCAGATCCAGGAGAGACCAGAGCCCGAACCGGGCCCGGGGGAGGCGGTGGTCGCGATCCGCGCGGTCGGCGTCTGCGGATCCGATGTCTCGTTCTTCCGCTATGGCCGCATCGGGCCCTATGTGGTCGAAGGCGACTTCATACTCGGCCACGAGGTGTCGGGCGAGGTCGTCGCCGTGGGTCAGGGCGTCACGAACGTCGTGCCGGGCGATCGCGTGGCGATCGAACCGAGCGTGCCCGATTGGACGTGCGCCCAGTGCCGCGCCGGGCGTTACCACCTGTGCCCGAACCTGCGGTTCCTCGCCACCCCTCCCGTGGATGGCGCCCTCGTGCAGAGGCTCGCCATCGATGCGCGCACGCTGTTCGTCATGCCCGAGTCGATGACCTTCGAGGAAGGGGCGATCGTCGAGCCGCTCTCGGTGGGGCTGTGGGGATGCCAGCGCGCGGGCCTGCGCCCGGGCGACGACGTGCTCGTCACCGGTGCCGGACCGGTCGGACTGCTTGCGGCCGAAGCAGCTCGTGCTCTCGGCGCCCGCACTGTGACGATCACCGACGTGGTCGAGCCACGCCTCGAACTGGCGGCGAAGCACGGGTTCGATACCGAGCTCAGCGGGTCGGGCTCCGGCTCATCGCGCAGCTTCGACGTGCTGCTCGAGTGTTCCGGCGCACCGGGCGTTCTGGCCGACGGTCTGGCCCGGCTCGGCCCTGCCGGCCGGGCAGCCGTGATCGGCATCGCCAAGCAGAACGCGGACCTGCCACTGCACACGCTGAATTGGAACGAGATCACGATCTCGATGGTGAGCCGCTACCAGAACACGTGGCCGCTCGGAATCGCGCTCATCTCATCCGGACGCGTCGACCTGAGCGGTGTGCACACGCACAGCTTCCCGCTCGCGCAGACAGCGGACGCGCTCGCGATCGGGGCGACCGACCCCACCGCGGTGAAGGCGATCATCTACCCGCAGGATGCCTAAGCGGCGCCCGGCACTGTCCGCGTCACACCGCGATCTGCTGGACATCTGGCTCGGCGATTGGTCGGTCGTCGCCGACCACTCCTGGCCCCTCCAGGAGACGGCTGTGCTCCAGGTGCGCTCACGCTCCGGAGAGCACATCGTGAAGGCCAGTGAGACGAGCCACCACATCGGCCGGGAGATCGCGGCGCATCGCGACGTGCTGAACGCGCTCCACGATCTGCCTGCGCCGCGCCTGCAGTTCGCAGACATCCAGGCGGGAATCCTGGTCACCGAATACCTTCCAGGACGGCTCCTGCTCGGAACGCCTGAGCAAGAGCACCCGGATTACTTCGAACAGGCAGGAGCGATCCTCGCCAGGCTGCAGGTTCCCGGGCCGCTTTCCGATGAGTACCTGGACGCGGTGGCGGCACGCACCCTCGACGGGATCGAACGGGCGGAGTGCCTCGTCGACGACCTGTCACGCAGACGGCTCAAGATGAAGCTGCGGAGCCTGTCAAGGCATCCGGTGCGGCTCTACTTCACCCACGGCGATTATCAGCCTCGCAACTGGCTCGTGCACGAGGGAAGAATCGCCGTCATCGACTTCGGCCGCGGAGCACAGCGCTCGTGGGTGAGCGATCTCGTGCGGCTTCGCAGCAAGGACTTCCACGACCGACCTCAACTCGAAGCCGCCTTCATGCGCGGCACGGGACGCGAACTCGACGCAGACGACCGTGCCGTGCTCGAGTTGGAGACGATGCGCGAGGCGGTCGGTACCGTGGTCTGGTCGCACGGGATCGGCGATGACGACTTCGAGGAGCACGGTCGTGTGATGATCCGCCGGCTGCTCGAGGACGACGCGTAGCCGGTGCGCCGCTACTCCCCCCGCGCGACCTCGACCTCGGTGCCCCCGGTGAGTTCGACCAGCTGCTCATAGGTGAGCGGGAAGACCGTGTGCGGATGCCCCGCCGCGGCCCAGATCTCGGGGTAAGCCTTCAGCGCAGTGTCGACCCACGTGCGCAACGGTGCGGGATGGCCGGTCGGAGCGACTCCCCCGATTACTTGTCCTGTGGCTTCGCGCACCGTCTCGGCGGATGCCCGCTTCAGCGTTCCGCCGAGCTCCTCACCCAGGTAGGCGGTGTCGACGCGGTGTCCGCCAGAGGTCATCACGAGCACAGGTTCGCCGTCGAGCGTGAACACCAGCGAGTTCGCGATGGCGCCCACCTCGGTGCCGATCGACGCGGCGGCGGCCGCCGCTGTCGGGGTGGCTTCGTCGAGCCAGCGCACCTCGCCCTGGATGCCGTGCGCCCGCAGTTCGCGTTCGACCGCTTGCACGGCCGAGTGTGACGTGTCGATGCTCATCGGTCCAGGGTATCGACAGACGCGAAGCTCAGCGCATCGCCGCGAGCACCGCGTCGACGTCGGTCACGTCGATGAGCGGCACGTAGAGGGCCATCGCGTCGAGCGCGCGACGGTGGTCGGAGTCGGTGGCGCCCGCGCAGGCATCCGCTGCGATCCTGACGTGCACACCGGCGTCGGCCGCAGGCAATGCCGTGGAGATGACGCAGCAGTCGGTGGAGACTCCGGCCAGCACGAGCTCCCGGCTTCCTCCGGTGGCTGCATCGAGTCGAGGGCCCCACTTGCCGAACGTGTTCTCCGTCACGATTGCGTGCGAGGATTCCGGCTCGTCGACCAACCGGTACAGCGGGTCGTCGTCTGGCACGAGAGCCCACGGCCACACCTCGTAGTACGCGCTCCAGGCGCCCCGCGGATGCTCCGGTGCGACGAATCGCGTGTGAACGACGCGGTCCCCGAATGCAGGCAGCAGTCGACGGATGCCCGCCCTCGCCTCCTCGAAGCGGGGCGTGAACCAGCCGCTCGCCGGGTCGCCGAAGACGTGCTGCATGTCGATGACGACGAGCCAGGGCTCGGCCTCCAGGCCGGAGCCAGTGCCCGCGCCTCGCGTTCCACTCATTCGCCTGCCTCGGCGTGCAGCCCACCCGTCGGATCGACGAGCGGGGCATCCTCCTCCGGCAACGCCTCCTGGCGGCGAACACGACCGCGACCGAACAGGATGACGCCGAGGTACCCGACCACGAGCGCGACGAGTACGCCGAGGTTCGCACCGCCCCAAATGCCCTTGGTGCCGCCGAGGCCGAACGGGCCGAGCAGGTAGCCCTGCCAGTCGAGCCAGCTCAGGCCGTAGGGGTTGATGACGAGACCCCACCCGAGCGCCGTGCCGATGACGAGCAGGGCGATGGCTAGCCAGTTCCAGCTCCCGTAGCGGCCGCGGGCATCGAAGAGGTCGCGGTCCGAGTAGCCCAGGCGGCGCAGGGTGAGGTCGGCGAGGAAGACACCGCACCAGGCCGCGATCGGCACCCCGAGCGTGATGAGGAATCCCTGGAACGGGCCGATGAAGCTCGGCGCGAAGAACACGATGTACACCGCGCCCGCGATCATGATGATGCCGTCGATGAGCGCGGCAGCAGGGCGCGGGATGCGCAGCCCTGCGCTGAGCAAGGCGATTCCTGACGAGTAGATGTCGAGAACGGCGCCGCCGATGAGGCCGAGCACGGCGACGATCGCGAACGGAATGAGAAACCACGCCGGCAGGATCGTGGTCAGTGCGCCGATGGGATCCGCTCCGATGGCCGCCGACAGCTTCTGCGACGATCCCGCAAGCATGAGACCGAAGACGAGAAGGATGACGGGTGCCAGCGACGCACCGAAAGTGGTCCACCCGACGACCCCACCGGATGAGGATGTGCGCGGCAGGTAGCGCGAGTAGTCGGCGGCGGCCTGCACCCAGCCGAGCCCGAATCCGGTCATCATGAACACGAATCCGCCGATGAGCTTGGGCAGATCCCCGGAGGGTAGTTCGGCGAGCTTCGTGAAGTCGATGTGACCGGCCACCAAGACGATGTAGACGATGGTCAGCACGGCCGTCGCGATGGTGATGATCACCTGCAGGCGCATGATCACGTGAAAGCCGAAAACGCCGCCACCGATGACGAGCACCACGACGACGATCAGCGTGATCACCTCGGTGACCGCACCGCCGGCGCCGCCGAGCTCCTTGAAGACCGTCGTGGTGGCCAGCACGGCGAGCGCCACGAGCACGGTCTCCCAGCCAACGGTGAGCAGCCACGAGATGATCGACGGCACCTTGTTGCCGTGCACGCCGAACGCTGCACGGCTCAGCGTCAGGGTCGGAGCCGAGCCGCGCTTGCCCGCGAGGGAGATGAATCCGCAGAACAGGAACGAGACGACGATTCCGAGGATGCCCACGATGGTCGCCTGCCAGAACGAGATGCCGAAGCCGAGCAGGAACGAGCCGTAGCTCACACCGAGCACCGAAACGTTGGCCGCGAACCACGGCCAGAACAGGCCGCGCGGGCGGCCACGGCGCTCCGCCTCGTCGATGGAGTTCAGCGCGTTCAGCTCGATCGACATCGCACTCGGGCGAGACGCATCGGGGCCGGACGCGCCGGGGTCGGATCCGTGGGCGCGATCGTCGAGGGCGGTCATGGCCTGGAATCTAGCGCAGGGACGTCACCAGCGGTAGCGCCGCGCTCGGTCGCCTCGCTCGCGCGACCGCTGCTTCCGCCTACACTTCCGTCGAGGAATGTCGGCGGCATGCGGCACGATCGCAGCATGCAGATACAGCTCGCCATGGTCGTGCTCGAGGTGCGCGACCTGGATGCCTCGATCGCGTTCTACCGCCGCCTCGGTCTCGAGATCCCGGATCCCGCTGGCGATCGGCCCATCGTCATCCACCGCATGCCGAGCGGGGTGAGCCTGCTCCTCACGACCAGCTTCGCCTCGGTCTACGATCCGAACTTCGAACGTCCGTCGGGCGGCTACCAGCAGCTCCTCGAGTTCTACGTCGGCGAGGATGCGCTGGTCGACAGTGTGTGGGCCGAGCTCACCGGCGCCGGCTACCACGGCCGGATGCCGCCCACCAAGACCGCGGGACCTTACGCCGCGATGGTCGACGACCCGGACGGCAACGTGATCCTGCTGACATCCGATGAGGCGGCCAGCCCCGACGCCGGCTGATCAGTCGGTCGCCTCGGTCCACACGTCGGTGCGGGTAGCAGCAGCCTCGCTCCGTCGGGCGGCCGCGCCGTGCCACCAGAGCAGTCCGAAGCCGATGAGCGGCAGAAGGATGTCGGTGTACAGAATCGAGCCCGCGTTTCCTTCGGCCGTGTTCCCGGTGGTCGCGATCTGGTAGATATGTCCGGCGGCCGCACCCCAGAGGAATACCGCAGGACCGACCAGCGCCACGAACTTCACGAGCAGACTGCGCCGCCGCGAGAACGCTATGAAGCCGACCACCGCGAAACCGAGGCTCGCGAACGCTACCTCCAGCTGGAACGGGCTCTGCGCCCAGCCGATCACCTTCGCCGTGAAATCGCCGAAGACGCTGTGCATAAGGAAGTTGTAGGCGTAGGCCACGCCGACGGACAGCAGCAGGAACTGATCGAGGAACGCTCCGCTCACGAAACCCGGCTCGTGCCGGTGTCGTGAGGCCAGCGAGATGATTCCCGCGGTGATCAAGCCGACGATGAACAGTGTGACTGGCATGTTGCTGAAGATCAGCGTGATCGCAGCCGTCATGAACGCTTGCACGATGCCCCCTTGAGTGCGCCGCCGTCAGCGCACATGGCGGCGGCACTTCAGGCACAGCGTAATCGTCGGCAAAATCCGCCGAACACCCCCAGATCGCGGGGATGCCTATGCGCGCTCCGCGGCCTCCACCACGTTCGTCATGAGCAGGGCGACGGTCATCGGCCCGACCCCACCGGGGTTGGGCGAGAGCCAGCCCGCGACATCTTCCACCCCCGGCGCCACGTCGCCGTACACCTTCGACTTGCCGGTCTCGGGGTCGTCCTCGCGGGTCACCCCGACGTCAAGCACGGCCGCGCCGGGCTTGACGTCTTCGGGGCGCACGAGGTGCTTCACTCCCGCTGCCGCCACGATCACATCGGCCTGCCGCAGGTAGAACGGCAAGTCACGGGTACCCGTGTGCGTGAGCGTCACGGTCGCGTTGATCGCCCGCCGGGTAAGGAGCAGGCCGATCGAGCGTCCGATCGTCACGCCGCGCCCGACGACGACGACGTGTTTCCCCTTGAGGTCGTAGTCGTTGCGCAGCAGCAGCTCGATCACGGCGCGCGGCGTGCAAGGCAGGGGCGTCTCAATGGGCGCGTTCACGTTGAGCACGAGCCGGCCGAGGTTGGTCGGGTGCAGGCCATCGGCATCCTTCGCTGGATCGATGCGCTCGAGGATGGCGTCGGTGTCGAGGTGCTTCGGCAGCGGCAGTTGCACGATGTAGCCGTGGCACGCCGGATCCGCATTCAGGCGGTCGACGGCTGCTTCGACATCCTCCTGCGTGGCATCCGCGGGGAGCTCGATCTGGATCGAGTTCATGCCTATCGCCTGCGACTGGCGGTGCTTCATGCCGACGTAGAGCTGCGACCCGGGGTCGGCGCCGACGAGCACAGTGGCAATGCCGGGGACGATGCCTCGTTCCTTCAGCGCGGCGACGCGTTCGGCGAGTTCCTGCTTGATGGCGGCCGCCGTGGCCTTGCCATCGAGACGTGTTGCAGTCACCTTGATGTCTCCTCTGCCGTCCGAGCGAGCGCAGCTCGCTCGGCGCTGGCGTCGAGGCGAAGGTCCACCGGACCTTCGCCCCTAGCTCCAGCGCGCAAGCCTCAGCCCTCGATCGAGGACGCGAGTTCGACCTGCTCGACCGGGAACCCGGACGGGCCGAGTCCCGGGTAGAGCGGGAAGGCATCCGTCAGCTTCCGCACGCGGGCACGAAGCGCCGGGATGTCGGCGTCCTGCTTCAACGCCAGCGCGATCACGTCGGCCACCTCGGTGAACTCGGCGCCGCCGAATCCACGGGTTGCGAGCGCAGGCGTGCCGATGCGCAGGCCGGAGGTCACCATCGGCGGGCGCGGGTCGAACGGCACGGCGTTCTTGTTCACGGTGATGCCGACCTCGTGCAGGCGGTCCTCCGCCTCCTTGCCGGTGAACTCGGACGTGCGCAGGTCGACGAGCACGAGGTGCACGTCGGTGCCGCCGGTGAGCACGTCGACACCCGCCTCCTTGGCATCCGCCGCCGTCAGTCGCTCAGCGAGGATCTGCGCGCCACGTACCGTGCGCTCCTGGCGGTCGCGGAACTCGTCGGTCGCCGCGAGCTTGAACGCCGTGGCCTTCGCGGCGATCACGTGCATGAGCGGGCCGCCCTGCTGGCCGGGGAACACGTTCGAGTTGAGCTTCTTGGCGATGTCGGCGTCGTTGCTCAGGATGAAGCCGGAGCGCGGGCCGCCGATCGTCTTGTGCACGGTCGAGCTGGTGACGTGCGCGTACGGCACGGGAGACGGGTGGATGCCCGCGGCGACGAGGCCGGCGAAGTGCGCCATGTCGACCCAGAGCGTCGCACCCACCTCGTCGGCGATCTCGCGGAACGCGGCGAAGTCGAGGTGCCGCGGATACGCGGACCATCCGGCGATGATCACCTTGGGCTTGTGCTCGAGCGCCTTCTCCCGCACCACGTCCATGTCGACGCGGAACGTCTGCGGGTCGACGCCGTACGAGGCGACGTTGTAGAGCTTGCCGGAGAAGTTGAGCCGCATGCCGTGCGTGAGGTGGCCGCCGTGCGCGAGCTCGAGTCCGAGGATCGTGTCGCCCGGCTGCGCGATCGCGCTGAGCACGGCGGCGTTGGCTGATGCCCCGGAGTGCGGCTGCACGTTCGCGTACTCGGCACCGAACAGCGACTTGGCACGCTCGATGGCGAGGTTCTCGGCGATGTCGACGAACTCGCATCCGCCGTAGTAGCGACGGCCCGGGTAGCCCTCCGCGTACTTGTTCGTCAGCACCGAGCCCTGCGATTCGAGCACGGCCCGCGGCACGAAGTTCTCGCTCGCGATCATCTCGAGGTAGTCGCGCTGGCGACCGAGCTCGAGGTTCAGCACCTCGGCGATCTCGGGGTCGACCTCGGCCAGCGGCGCGTTGAAGGTGGGCGAAACGGTCATGCGGGGCTCCTTGCCTTTCGTGAGGCGGACGTCATCACGTGTCATCGCGTCGGCCCAGGCGCGCGGCCGAATCCGCCTTCGAATCTCGCAAGGTCAGGAGTCGCTCCCCGATGGTGAACCATCCGCGACGGATGCCGGATGCCCGGCCCACGTCGATACGCCAGTTGCGACTTTTCCAGCATACCGTGGCGCTGGGGCTACGCGGCGTCGCGTGCGGCGACGAACGCGGCGACGCACCGGCGCACCTGATCGGGTGTGTGCGCGGCGGAGAGCTGCACGCGGATGCGCGCCTTGCCGACGGGAACGACCGGGTAGCTGAACGCGGTGACGTACACGCCGTGGCGTTGCATCTCTTCGGCGATGCGTGCGGTGAGCGCGGCATCGCCGAACATGACGGGCACGATCGGATGCTCGCCGGACAGCAGCTCGAACCCCGCCTCCGTCATCAGCGAACGGAACAGCTGCGCGTTCTCCCTCAGTCGCACGCGGGCGTCGTCGGAGTTCTCGATGAGGTCGAGCGCGGCGAGGGTTCCGGCGACGATCGCAGGCGCCAGCGAGTTGGAGAACAGGTACGGCCGGGAGCGCTGGCGCAGCAGGTCGACGATCTCCTTCCGGGCGGAGACGTAGCCGCCGGATGCCCCGCCGAGCGCCTTGCCGAACGTTCCGGTGCGCACGTCCACACGGTCCTCGACGCCGCAGAACTCGGGTGTGCCCCGGCCGTGTTCGCCGACGAAGCCGACGGCGTGCGAGTCATCGACGATGACAAGAGCGTCGTACTTCTCGGCGAGGTCGCAGATGCCTTCGAGCGGGGCGATGTAGCCGTCCATGGAGAACACGCCGTCGGTGACGATGGCGCGGAAGCGGGCATCCTGCGACGCCTTCAGCTGCTCCTCGAGGTCGGCGAGATCCCGGTTGCGGTAACGCAGTCGCCTCGCCTTGCAGAGCCGGATGCCGTCGATGATCGACGCGTGGTTCAGCTCGTCGGAGATGATCGCGTCTTCGGCGCCCAGCAAAACCTCGAACAGGCCGCCGTTCGCGTCGAAGCACGACGAGTACAGGATCGTCGCCTCCGTACCGAGGAACTCCGACACTCGCCGCTCCAGCCGGAGGTGCTGCTCCTGGGTGCCGCAGATGAACCGCACACTCGCCAGCCCGTAGCCCCATTCCTGCAGGGCCTCAGTGGCGGCATCCACCAGCACGGTGCTGTCGGCGAGACCGAGGTAGTTGTTGGCGCAGAAGTTGAGCACCTCCTGGCCGTCCGCGTCGATCTCGGCGCTCTGCGGACCGCGGATGCCCCGCTCCCGCTTCGTCAGCCCCGCCGCCTCGATCTCCGCGAGCTCGCCAGCCAGGTGCTCCTTGATCGCTCCATACATGTGCTCCGCTCTCCTTCCGTCACCCGTTCCTACAGCTGCGTCCAGTCCAGGATGACCTTGCCACCGTGGGCGGATGCCGCAGCCTCGAACCCGCGCTCCCACTCGGTGGCGGGCATCCGCTCCGAGATGATCGAGCCGATCGCCTCGCGCAGCACCGAACTGGTCTGCAGCATGGCGCCCATCGCATTCCAGGTCTCGAACATCTCACGCCCGTAGATGCCCTTGAGCGTGAGCATGTGGGTCACCACGATGCCCCAGTCGATGGCGATGGCGCCGGTCGGCAGACCCAGCATGGCGATGCGGCCGCCGTGGTTCATGTTCTCGATCATCTGCGGCAGCGCGCTCGGCGCGCCGCTCATCTCGAAGCCCACGTCGAATCCCTCGCGCATCTGGAGGGCCTCCTGCGCGCTGCGGATCGTGCTCTTCGACACGTCGACCGCGAGATCCGCACCCATCCGGGTCGCCATCGCGAGCCGGTCCGGACTGATATCGGTGGCGACGATGAACCGCGCACCCACGTGACGAGCGATCGCGACCGCCATCAGCCCGATCGGACCGCAACCCGTCACCAGAACGTCCTCACCGACCAGCGGGAACGCCAGCGCCGTATGCACGGCGTTACCCAGCGGATCGAAGATGGCGCCGACATCCGGATCGATCGACTCGTGATGCACCCACACGTTCGTGCCTGGCAGGGTGAGGTACTCGGCGAACGCTCCATCGCGCTGCACGCCGAGGCCCTTGGTACGGATGCACATCTGCCTGCGCCCCGCACGGCAGTTGCGGCACATGCCGCACACGATGTGCCCCTCGCCCGAGACGAGGTCGCCGACCTGCACCTCGTGCACGAGCGGCCCCACCTCGACCACCTCACCGAAGAACTCGTGACCCGGGATGAGCGGAGCCGCCACCGCTGACGCCGCCCAGTCATCCCAACGCCGGATGTGCAGATCCGTGCCGCAGATGCCGGTGCGCAGCACCCGGATCTTCACCTCATCCTCCGCCGGCACCGGCTCCGGCCGGTCGACCAGTTCCAGTCCCGGGCCGGCCTGTGCCTTGTAGAGCGCCTTCACGCCGTCGTCCTCCTTCGCACACGTGCGGAACGTCGCACAAACATCCTCTGGTCTATCTCATCGCGCGACGCCCGGTCGCGCGATCGGCTCAGTCACGCACAAGCCGTGTGTTGATCGCCTCGCGCACGCTCAGATAGTGCACGGGATCCGCGGTGAAGCGGTCGAAACGCAGCGTGCCGTCCGGGTCGATGAGCTCCGTCACCGCTTCGACCCCGTCGCGCTCGCGCAGGGCTTGCATGGCCCGATGATCGGCCATGGCCTGTGCGAAGACCCGGTACCTGATCGAGGGCAACGGATGCCCGTGCTCGCCCGGATACACGACAAAAGGGTCTCCGCCCGGGAAGGCGCCGCCTGAGGTCGTGTCCCGGAACGGGTCGATGAGCCGCAGCGAGTGCCAGGAGTAATAGAAGTTGAATCCCCAGTGCAGGAAGCCCTGGATTCCGAACCGGAACAGCTGGTGCCCGATCACGCGGTTCCTGGCGGAGGGCAGCGCGAAGAACCGGTTCGCCACGTCGCGATCCTGCGAGACGCAGTAGTACGCCCACAGCTCGTCCGGACGATTGTCGAGGAAGGGCGTGATCGCGTCGGTCGCGACGACCGGAACGGGGACGGCACCGCTCTCGTAGTACGCGAAGTCGCTCAGCGCGTCGACGATGCGGCGTCCCGCGAGCAGGTCGGCGACGACGTCCTTCGCGGCGAGGTAGTTCGTCAGCTGCTCGTCGCCGTGCGGCTCGTCGGAGATATGGAAGACGACCCTGTCGATATCGGCGTGCTCGTCGAGCACCTCCAACAGCTGTGGAAGAAGCTGTTCGAGGAACGTCCGGTACCTCGGATCGGTCGCCGCGACGTCCCATCCGAACAGCCGGACGGTCTCGCCGTCGCGGCGTCCGTAGACGGCCGGCGTGAACGCCGCGCCCCACTGGGTGAACAGATGGGCGACCTCGACGCCACGGATGCCGTTGCGCCGGCAGAGGTCGATCCACCTCACGAGCCGCTCGAAGCGGAAACGGAACGTGCCGTCGCCGGTATCCTCCACATCGACCAGCTGAACCGGAGTGCGATAGTGGCCGACCCCGGTATCGAGCGGAGGGGTCCACACGGGTGCGAGCAACGAATTGACACCCATACCCGACGCGGATGCGACGAAGCGCTCGAGCAGCTCCCAGTGCTCCTCGCCGAAGACCGGAACGCGGTAATGGTCGGCGATCGCATCCGCGTGCAGCCAGTGGCTGTTCACGATGTCGAGCTCGGGCAGCCGGAGCGGCAGGACCGTGACGGTGACGTCGTCGCGGTACAGCTCCCTGCCCTCGCCGTCGCGTACCACGACGGCGAGGGTATGGATGCCCGCCCTCGCCTCATCGTCGGAAATCACGTCGAACCACACGGCACGCCAATTGCCGAACATCGGCCACAGCTCGCCCTCGTCGAGCGGTGCGAGCAGGTCGGGGAAGAGCCCGGGCGCGTCGCGATCGTACCCGTTGTCGTGTCCGGGGAAGGCGGGCAGCACACAGGGCACGAGCTCGACGCGATGCACGGTCACGAGGTCGGCCGATGGTCCCTCGACGCTCAGGTGCAGCGGAGAGGGATCGCGGAAGGCCGTGCTCACCGGGGGCCGGTATGCCAGCTGGAACGAGGCGGTCTCCCCCAGAGTGACGCTCAACGGCACCTCGCGCGACCACGGCCGCGGCGGGGCATCCGGGTACACCTTCTCGAGCGAGTCGCACAGCACGAAGCTCCACTCGTGCGGGCGCCCCGTCGTCTCCGCTGTCATCACTTCAGCCCGCTGCGGCCGATGCCGGCCACCACTCGCTTCTGCAGCACGATGAACAGGATGAGGATCGGCAGCATCGCCATGAGGCTCGCCGCCATCAGCACCGGGTAGTTGTTCGTGTGAACCCCCTGCAGGTTCGCGAGTCCGACGCTCAGCGGTGCGGTCCCGGCGCTCGAGGTGACGATCAGCGGCCACATCAGATCGTTCCACGACCACAGCACCGTGATGATTCCGAGCGCCCACAGCCCGTTCGACGCGAGCGGCAGCATGATGTTCCAGAAGATGCGGAACGAGCTCGCGCCGTCGATGCGCGCGGCATCCTCCAGCTCCTGCGGCAGCCCCATGAAGAACTGCCGCATCAGGAACGTGCCGAACGCGCTGAACACGCCGGGCGCCGCGATGCCGATCACGGTGTTGAGCCAGCCCAGGCCCTGGATGATCTGATACTGCGGGATCAGGTAGATCTGCGCCGGCACCATGATGATCGACAGGATGATGCCGAGGATGATCCCCTTCGCCGAGAACCGCATGCGCGCGAACGCGTACCCGGCGATCGAGCACAGCAAGAGCTGGCCGACGAGGCGGACACCCGTGATCGCGACGGTGATCCAGAGCTCCTGTCCGAACGGCATCTGCGCGAAGACATCCGTGTAGTTGTGCCATTGGAACACGCCGGGCCAGAAGGTGGGCGGCGCGCTTTCGACCTGCTGGCTCGTCGACAGCGACATGATCACCTGATAGATCAGCGGCGAGACCATGACGATGCCGCCGATCAGCAGCACCGTGTGGGCGCCCCAGTTGGACTGCGTGCGCCCGCGACCTCTCGTGACCTCTCGCTGGCGCGTCGAGTCGCCGGTGACCACGGCGACCGTCGTGAGGTTCTCAGACATAGTTGACCCACCTCCGCTGCAGCCGGAACTGCACAGCTGTCAGCACCGCGATGATCGCGAGGATCAGGATGCCGATGGCGCAGGCGTATCCCTCGTTGTTCTGGATGAACGCCTCGTTGTAGAAGATGTAGACGATGCTCTGCGTCTGCGGCATCGCGAGGTTGGCCTTGCCGAGCATGACGTACAGCAGGTCGAACAGCTGAAAGCCGTTCACCACAGTCATGATCATCACGAAGAAGATGCTCGGGGTGAGCAGCGGCACGGTGATGCTGCGGAACTGCCGGAACCGCGATGCCCCGTCCACCTGGGCTGCCTCGTAGAGCTCCTGCGGAATCTCCCGCAGGCCGGCACTGATGATGATGAGGTTGAACCCCAGAGACATCCAAAGACCGACGATGGCGACGGCGACGAGTGCGAAACCCGGCGTCGCCAGCCAATACGGCCCCTTGATGCCCACCAGGGAGAGAAGCCAGTTGATGGGGCCGAAGTCGCCGTTGAAGATCAGCCGCCACACGATTCCCACCGCCGCCGGCATTGTCACGTAAGGGATGAAGTAGAGAGTGCGGTAGAGCGCACGGAACCGCATGCCGGGCCGCTCGATGAGCGAGGCGAGTCCGATCGCGATCGGGATGCCGAGCAGCACGATCACCGTGTAGATCGCAGTGTTGAGGATGGAGCGCGGGATCTGCGGATCCGTGAACAGCTGCGCGTAGTTCGCCAGGCCGGTGAACGTCGAGCCTCCGAAGACGCCCACGGTGGTGAAGCTCAGGTAGAAGGTCTTGACGATCGGCCAGAGGTAGAACACGGCGACGCCGAAGAGCGTCGGCACGATGAAGATCCACGGCCACGGCCCGTCGGGCAGCAGCCGGCGGAGCCCGGCCGACGATCTCGCCGACCCGGTCCTCGCCGCCTCCGCCGTGACCTCAGCGGTTGAGGTGCTCATCGCGTCATTCCTTCGCGAGCGCCGCGTTCATCTTGTCTGCCAACTGCTTTGCCGCTGTCGCCACCGGCGTCTGCCCGGCGAATGCGGCGGGCAGGATGTCCGTCTCGAACTGGTTCCACGCCGAGGTGTTCTTCGAGATCGGGTACGGCGACGCGACCTTCGCCTCATCGAGGAAGAGCTGCAGGTCGAGCCCCGGGATCGACTTCGCCCACACGGTCTGGCTGCCGTTGAACGCGGGGATGACGACGCCCGCTTCCGCCTGTATGAGAGCGGCATCCTTCGTGCCGAGGTATGCGACGAAGGCGCGTGCGGCATCCGGTTGCTTGGTCGTCGCGGAGATGACGTTGCCGAGACCGTGGATGACGCACTGGTTGCTCTTCGGCCCCTTGGAGAGCTCGACGACGCCGAGGTTGTCGCCGAACGCCTGGTGATAGGGCGCGGTCTCCCAGTCGCCATCCATCACCATCGCGAGCTTGCCCGAGGTGAACCAGTCGTTCGCGAGCGTGGTCGTCAACTGCTGCATCGAGGGAGAGATGCCCGCCTCGATGAGGTCGGCCCAGAACTGCAGCCCCTTGATCGAGCCGGGCAGGTCGTAGCCGGACTTCTTGTGGTCGGGCGAGATGATGTATCCGCCCGCCTGAAGCATGGTGTTGTACCAGGAGGTCTGGCCGCCGGTCAGGTCGCCCGCAAAGCCGAAGACGCTCTTGTTGAAATGGTCGGAGACCTTCTTGCCGTTGGTCTTGATGTCGTCCCACGTCCACGATGACGTCGGCTCCGGCACTCCCGCCTTGGCGAGCAGGTCCTTGTTGTAGTACAGACCGATCGTGTCGAAGTCCTTCGGCACGCCCCAGAACTTGCCGCCCGCCGTGTACAGGTCGACGAGCGCCTTGGGGTAGTTGGTCTTCTTCACCGCCCCGGCGGTGACCAGATCATCGAGCGGCAGCAACTGGTTGTTCAGCGCGAAGAGCTGGATGTGCGGGCCGTTCATCCAGAAGACGTCCGGCAGGTTCTTGCCCTGCGCGAGCGTGGTCATCTTGGTCCAGTACGCGCCGCCCGTCGACGGCGTGAGTTGGATGTTGACCTTGATGTTCGGATAGATCTTGTTGAAGCCGGCGATGATCTTCTCCATCGCCGGCTGTTGGTTGACGTCCCAGATGGCGTAGCTGATGATCGCCTTGAGGTCTTTCGACGGCGCCTTGTACGCACCGGACTGGGATCCTGTTCCCCCTTGGCTCGAGCTGCAGCCCGCGAGGGTGGCGCCCAGCCCGAGGCTGACGCCTCCGAGTGCCGCCAAGGAGAGGAAGGAACGACGGTCCATGATCGTTTCTCTTTCTTCGGTGTGGAGGGGACGGGCGTCAGGCGACGCCTCGACGTTGTTGGTGGCCTGCGAAGTAGTCGAGAAGGTCGGGTTGCAGGCCGGGCACGCGGCGCGGCACGGATCCGTCGCGGAGCGACTCCGTCGCCGCTACACCCGTGGCCACGGCGTTGCGCGCCGCGACGGGTGAGGTGTCGGTCGCGCCACCGTGGGCGACGAAGCGGAGGAACTCGGCGACCGTGAGCGCGTCTGCTCCGTTGTGACCGCCCTCGCCCTCCGGTATCGGGTACGACTGGTCGCCGGATTCGTTGTACGACGTGCGCCTGTTCCACACGCGCACAGTCCCGCCTGCGGAGTCGCCGTAGTTCTCCAGCCGCCCCTCGGTTCCGATGACCGTGTAGTTTCGCCAGTAGTCCGGGGTGAAGTGGCACTGCTCATAGCTGGCCAGCACGCCGTTGTCGAGCCGCATGGAGACCATCGAGATGTCTTCGACGTCGATGACGGGGTTGAGCTCGGTCTGCGCGGCCGGCGGCCAGTTGTCATAGGAGAACCAGTCCCCCATGACCCGTCCGGAGTTGTCGGCACGGTCGGTGACATCCCCGTAGACCGCGAGGTCGCCCATGCCTGTGACGTCGACGCTGTAGCCGCCGGCAAGCCAGTGGATGACGTCGATGTCGTGCGCACCCTTCTGCAGCAGAAGACCGGTGGTCTTGGACCGCTCGGCGTGCCAGTCCTTGAAGTAGTAATCGCCACCGTTGCCCACGAAGTGCCTGCACCAGACGGCCTTGACCTGGCCGATCGCGCCGTCCTCGATGAGGCTGCGCATGAGGCGAACGACCGGCATGTGCCGCATGTTGTGTCCCACATAGAGCTTGGAGCCGGACTCGTATGCGGCCTGCAGCACGTCGTCTGCGCCATCGATCGTGATGGCGAGCGGCTTCTCCAGGTAGACGGCAACGCCGGCCCGCAACAGCTGCGCGGCGATCTCGGCGTGCGTGAAATCGGGTGTCGTAACGAATGCGGCGTCGATTCCCTGCTCGATGAGAGCGCCGACATCGGAGACCACCGCCGCGTCGTCGAAGATCTCGGCGGCACGAGCGCGCCCCTGCGACGTGGTGTCGGCGACCGCGACGATCTGCGCCGGTACCGAGGAAGCCGTGACGGCCGGGTCAATGGCGTTCAGCGCCAGCTTGCAGCGTGCGCCTGCACCGACGACGCCGATCCTCATTCCGTCACCAACCGACATGCGTCGCTCCATTCACTTCGCCGTGCATCGTGCTGGGTCATTTGAGCACAATAAACATGACGCTGCAAGACGGAAGTTGCGCTTTTATTGCCAGTTTGTTTCATAATCGCTCAACTTAGGACCAGGATGGGTGGCGCCGACACGCGCCCCGGCCGTGGTTTTGCAGGCTCGCCCGTACGATGACAACGTGGCGGCCAGGCGCGCGGATGCGTGAGAAGCGCTGGGATTCCGGGCCCACCCGGGGATGGGATGCTTGTGAAACGCACCGAGCGTCTGCGGGCCGTTCTCGACCTGCTTGCCGACAGCGGCAGCATCGAGATCGACGAGATAGTCGATCGCCTCGGCGTCTCGACGGCGACCGCGCGACGTGATCTCGACGCACTCGCCGCCGAGCAGTTGCTCACCCGCACGCGTGGCGGTGCAACGGCGCAGTCGGTCGCCTACGACCTTCCGTTGCGGTACAAGCGAGAGCAGAACGCCAAACAGAAGCAGGCGATCGCAAAGGCGGCGAGCGGGCTGGTGCCCGTCGGATCGGTCGTGGGTCTCACCGGAGGGACCACAAGCACCGCGGTGGCCGGCGCGCTCGCAACCCGCGCGGATATCGCACAGCCATCGGCGAAGCATGGGCTGACCGTAGTCACCAATGCAGTGAACATCGCGGCCGAGCTTGTGATGCGACCGCAGATCCGGACCGTCGTGACCGGCGGCGTCGTACAGCCGCGCTCCTACGAGCTCGTCGGCCCTTACAGCGACGAGGTACTCGGGCAGATCACCTTGGACTTCGCCTTCATCGGCGTGAATGGCATCGATCCGTCGTTCGGCGCGACGGTGCACGACGAGCGCGAAGCCGCCATCAATGCGCTCATGGCCAGACGTGCCGGGCGCGCGGTGCTCATCGCTGACTCGAGCAAGGTCGGCAGGCGCGCGTTCGCCACGGTGGCATCTCTCGAATCGTTCGAGATCCTCATCACCGACGACGGCATCACGGATCGTCAGCGTTCGGCGTTCGAGGCCGGCGGCATCCGGGTCATCGTGGCATGACGAGCGATTGCAACTGCATTTTTGACACTGGTTGTGATCATGAACGATCATTGGATGCATGACCGATGACAACACTCGAGTGCCCGGCGCCGACCTCGAAGCCGAGCTGACGTCGCAGCCGGATGTGTGGGAGCGCGCCGTCGCGCTCGCCCCCGAGCGCGCGCTGCTTCCCTCCGACGGCCAGCGCATCGCCGTCGTGGGCTGTGGCACTTCGTGGTTCATGGCGCAGTCGTACGCGAGCGTGCGTGAGCGGAGCGGGCACGGCGAGACCGACGCCTTCGCGGCATCCGAGGCTCTCATCGAGCGCGACTACGACGCGATCGTGGCGATCACCAGGTCGGGGACGACCACCGAGGTGCTCGAGCTGCTCCAGGAGGTACGGTCTCGTGGCGCACGCGCTCGCACCGTCGCGGTCACCGGCGACCCGAACACGCCGATCGTCGATCTTGCCGACGACGTGATCGCCCTGCCCTTCGCCGACGAGCGCTCGGTCGTGCAGACGCGGTTCGCGACGAGTGCGCTCGCCCTGCTCCGGGCATCCGTGGGAGAAGACCTGACGCCGGTCATCGCCCAGGCACGGACCGTGCTCGAGGAGCCGCTCGACGACGAGCTCGTCGACGCCGGCCAGTACACGTTCCTGGGCAGCGAGTTCAGCGTGGGCATCGCGCACGAGGCCGCGCTGAAGCTGCGCGAGTCGTCGCAGTCGTGGACGGAGTCGTACCTGGCCAAGGAGTACCGGCACGGCCCGATCGCCATCGCGGCGCCCGGCCGGGTGACGTGGGCGTTCGGTGAGCTCCCGGAAGGCATCGCGGCCGACACGGCGGCAACGGGTGCGCATTTCGAGCATCGCGACATCGACGCGATGGCCGACCTGGTGCGGCTGCACCGCGTCGCGCTCGAGCGCGCACGGCGCAAGGGACTCGACCCTGACCAGCCGCGCAACCTGACGAGATCCGTCATCCTGGATCCACGATGACCGCTCCCACGTCGGCAGGCCCGGGCGCCGCAGTGCTCGCGTTCGACGTGGGCGGCACCGACATGAAGGCGGCACTGCTCGACGAGCAGGGCCGGATGCTCCAGAGCAGGCGGGTGCCGACCCCGCTCGACGGAGTGCGCACCGGCGAGCGCGTCGTCGACGAGGCCGCCAGGCTGGCGGAAGAGCTGACGAGCGCGCATCCCGGCGTGCGGCCCACCGCGGCCGGACTGCTCGTTCCCGGTCATGTCGACGACGTGCGCGGCATCGGCGTGTTCGCCGAGAATCTCGGCTGGCACGAGTTCCCCTTCCGAGAACGCGCGCAGGCTGCCCTCGGCATGCCCGTCGGCTTCGGACACGACGTGCGCGGAGCGGGCGAGGCGGAGCACCGCATGGGCGCGGCCCGAGGCTTCGACGACGTCGTCGTCGTGACCATCGGAACGGGCATCGCGGCCGCCGTCTTCGTCGACGGCCGGCTGTACACCGGAGGGGGCCTGGCCGGGGAGATCGGTCACGACCGCGTGGCGGAGGGGCCGATCTGCGCGTGCGGGGGTCGCGGATGCCTCGAGGCCGTCGCCTCCGCCGCCGCCATCGCGCGCCGCTACACTCTGCGCACCGGGCGTGCGGTCGCCGGGGCCAGAGAGGTGCTCGAGCTCATGCGCGCGGGCGACGCCAACGCCGCAGCCGACTGGGCCACCGCACTGGATGCCCTGGCGCTCGGCTTCTCGCACGTCGTCGCCCTGCTCGCACCCCAGGCGATCGTGATCGGCGGAGGGCTGTCCGAAGCGGGAGAAGAGCTGCTGCAGCCGCTTCGCGAGCGGCTGGACGACATCCTCACGTTCCATCGCCGGCCGCAGCTGATCAAGGCGAGCATCGGCGCCGACGCCGGGCTGTTCGGCTCCGCACTGGCAGCGCGCGATGCGCTCGCGGCGGCCCAGTCGACCGAAGACGTGCAAACAGCCGACCAAGGAGAGACATGGCGCTGACCCCGACGACGAACCTGATCGCGGATGCCGCTGCTCGCCGCACCGGCATCGGCGCGTTCAATGTGATCCACCTGGAGACGGCGGAGGCGCTGGTCGCCGCCGCCGAGCGGTCGGGGCTGGGCGTCATCCTGCAGATCTCGGAGAACTGCGTCAGCTACCACGGCGGCCTGGAGCCCATCGCGGTAGCAAGCCTTGCGCTCGCCCGCGACTCGGCGGCGCCCGTTGCTGTGCACCTCGACCACGCAGAGGATGAGCAGCTCGCGCGCCGCGCTATCGACCTCGGTTTCGGATCGGTCATGTTCGATGCGTCGCGACGCGACTACACGCAGAACGTCGACGCCACAGCCCGGATCGCGGCGTACGCGCACGACAACGGCGTGATGGTCGAGGCGGAGCTCGGCGAGGTCGGCGGCAAAGACGGCGCCCATGCGCCCGGCGTGCGCACCGATCCCGACGAGGCGCGTTCGTTCGTGGCCGAGACCGGCGTGGACGCCCTCGCCGTGGCCGTCGGCTCCTCCCACGCGATGACCGCACGGGAGGCGACCCTCGATCTCGACCTGATCGCACGGTTGCACGCCGCGCTCGACGTGCCCCTGGTGTTGCACGGTTCGTCGGGCGTGCCCGACCCCGTGATCGTCGCCGCCATTCGTGCCGGCATGACGAAGATCAACGTCTCCACTCACCTGAACGGCTTCTTCACTCGGGCCGTGCGCGATTACCTCGAGGAGAATTCGTCAGTGGTCGACTCCCGCAAGTACGTGAGTGCGGGGCGTGCCGCTCTCAGCACGGAAGCCGAGCGGATGCTCCGCCTCTTCGCGAGCGCCGGCACCGTATCCGAGGGCGCCGCGTCATCGGGAGAGGGTGCCCCGTCATCGGGAGAGGTCGAAGGAGCCGCCTCGTGAACCGCACCGCACGCCTTCGCGCCGTGCTCGATCTGCTCGCCGAGACGGGGCAGATCGAGGTGGACGACATCGTGGAGCGCCTCGGTGTCTCCCCCGCCACCGCGCGCCGGGACCTCGACGCCCTCGCATCGCAGCAATTGCTCAGCCGCACCAGGGGCGGCGCCACCGGGCAGTCCGTCGCATACGACCTTCCGCTGCGGTACAAGCGGGAGCAGCACGCCGAGCAGAAGCAGGCGATCGCCCAGGCCGCGAGCGCGCTGGTGCCCCGCGGCGCCGTGGTCGGCCTCTGCGGCGGTACGACGAGCACCGCCGTCGCCAGCGCTCTCGCCGCGCGGCCCGATGTCGCGGAGCCGTCGTCGCGGCCCACGCTCACGGTGGTCACGAACGCCATCAACATCGCGGCGCAGCTCGTCATGCGCCCGCAGATCAAGGTGGTCATGACCGGCGGCGTCGTGCAGGCGAGGTCGTACGAGCTGGTCGGGCCCTACACCGACTCGGTGCTCGGGCAGATCGCGCTGGACCTCGCGTTCATCGGCGTGAACGGGGTCGACCCGGCGCTGGGGCCCACCGTGCACGACGAGCACGAGGCCGCCGTCAATGCGCTGATGGCCGATCGTGCGGAACGAGCCGTGCTCGTTGCCGACTCGAGCAAGATCGGGCGCCGCGCGTTCGCGTCCGTCGGCAAGCCTGGCGCGTTCGACACCTTCATCACCGACGACGGCATCACCACGAAGCAGCTGAACGACTTCAAGGATGCCGGGATGCGCGTCATCGTCGCGTAGCAGGCATCCGTCGGTGAGGCATCCACTCGCGAGGTCCGCTGCCGCACCGTGGCGCCGCTGCGTGCCAGAGTGGTGCCGATGACAGCGAGTGCACCTGGCCTGCTACGCCCCGCGACGGGAGACGTCGCCCACCGCGTCACGTATGTCGAGCTGTTCTTCGACCTCGTGTTCGTGTTCGCGGTCACGCAGCTCTCGCACATCCTGATCGAGCACCGGGATCCGCTCGCCCTTCTGCACACCGTCATGCTCGCCATGGTCGTGTGGTTCGCCTGGGTGTACACGACCTGGGCGATGAGCTGGCTCAACCCCGAGCGGTGGCCGGTCGCGGCGCTGCTGTTCGTGATGATGCTGCTCGGCATGCTCGTCGCCGTCGCGATTCCGGATGCCTTCGGCGACCGAGCGCTGCTCTTCGCCATCGCTCTCACCGCGTTCGGGCTCGCGCGAAGCGTCTTCACCATCGCCGCGTTCTTCCCGACCAGCAGGCCGCACGCGATGAACTTCGTGCGCATCACGTGCTGGCACGCCGGGGTGGGCATCCTGTGGATCGCCGGTGCACTGGTGCCGTCCGATGCGCGGCTGTGGGTGTGGATCGTCGCGCTCGTGCTCGAGTACGTGGGGCCGAGGCTGCACTTCTGGGTCCCGGCTCTCGGCTCGTCCGATGACTCCACTTGGAACGTCTCAGGCGAGCACATGTCGGAGCGCGTCAGCCTCTTCCTCATCATCGCGCTCGGCGAGTCGATCATCGACACGGGCGTGAGCTTCGCCGGGGGCGGCATCGACTGGGCGCGCGGCGACGCGTTCCTCGCCGCGTTCGCCGGCACGGTGCTGCTGTTCCTGCTCTATTTCCGGCACAACCAGCGCGGAGGGAGCGAATACATCTCGAGGGCGGATGACCGGGGCATGATCGCGCAGACCGCGTTCACCTACATTCCGGTGCTGCTCGTGTTCGGCATCGTCGCATCCGCCGTCGCGGACGCGCTCATCCTCGGCGATTCGACCGCCGAGAGCGGTGCATGGGTCGCCGGGCTGCTCTGCGGCGGCACGGCCTTGTACGCGCTCGGGAACGCGTTCTTCCGTCGCGCCACCGGCGGACCCTGGATGCCCGTGCACATCGTGGGCGCGCTCGTGCTGCTCGTGATGTTCCCGCTGCATACGATCGTTCCGCTGGTGGCTCTGAGCTGGATCGTCAACGTCGTGCTGCTGGCGATCGTGCTCAGCGACGGACGCAGGCGCGCGGTATCCGCTGATCGCGAGGCGCCCGGGCACGCGTAAGTGCGTGAACGTCAGCACCGCCCCGGCGACGGATGTTGGGGCGGTGCCAGCGGAATTCACCTCGCCGGCACCACCCCGGCGCCGCGTGCTCTGAGCCCCCACAGGCACACGCGGCATCCTGACCGTATTCGGGTCGCAGCCAGGGCCGTCGCATCGAAGCCGAATGTGACGCGACGGTGGTCCGTCTCACCGTGAGAAGACGCGACGGGGCCAGGATCATGACGCGGTGCGCGAGAAATTCTTCGGGTGTATTCGGCGAATTGCGTATACAGGTCGGTCGACTGGAGAATCGAGAGACCCGACCGGTGGCTGGCCACCGACAAGACTCAGCACCTGGCGTACCTGCGCCGGAAGGCGCGAAAGGTGACCCGGATGTCAGCGCATCACTCACCGCGCAGACTCGAGCGTGCAGGCGACGCCGAACTGGTACGCCTGACCCGCAAGGGCGACACGGACGCCTACGCGACGCTCTTCCGCAGGCACGCGTCGGCGGCGGCATCCGTCGCCCGTTCCGTCACGAGCAGCTACGAGCCGGACGACCTCGTCTCCGAGGCATACGCGCGCATCCTGCAGGCTCTGAGGGCGGGCAACGGCCCGACGAACGCGTTCCGTCCCTACCTCTTCACCACTGTGCGGAACATCGCAGCGTCGTGGGGGCGCGCGGGTAAGGATGCCCTGCCGCTGGAGCCCGAGGAGCTCGACACGCTCGCGGTGCAGGAGGACCACTCGCTGGTCACCCTCGAGCGCTCGCTGACCGCGCAGGCGTTCCGTTCGCTGCCGCCTCGCTGGCAAGAGGCGCTCTGGTACAGCGAGGTCGAGGGCATGCAGCCCGCCGAGCTCGCCCCCCTCGTGGGCCTGAGCGCACAGGCCACCGCCGCGCTCTGCTACCGGGCGCGAGAGGGCCTGCGGCAGGCGTGGATCCGTGCGCACCTGACGTCAGCCGATCTCGAGCCGGAGTGCGCGTGGACGGTCGAGCACCTTGCTGCGCACTCGCGCGGACGTCTCGGAAAGCGCGACAACGCCAGGGTGGATGCGCACCTGCAGACGTGCGAGCTGTGCACGATGGCGGCCGCCGAAGCCGAGGAGGCCGGCTCGCGGCTCGCGCTGGTGCTGCTACCGCTGATACTCGGCACCGGAGCGGCCACTGTCTACGCCGCCACGCTGAAGACCGGCGTCGTGGCCGGATCCGTCGCCGGCACCGCAGTCGTGGGAACGGGTGCCGCGTCCGGAGGCAGCGCCGGATCCTCCGCCGGCATCGGCGGATTCTTCAGCGGCGCGACGGGCGTGATCGTGGGTACAGCGGCATCCGTCGTGGTCGTCGGTGCGGCCGTGGCCGGCGTGCTCATCGCGACGTCGCCGGGAAGCGGAACGGATGCCTCGCCCGCGGTCGTCGCGCACGGGTCCGGGTCATCACAGTCCGGTTCGTCGTCGAACGCTCCTTCGGCCAACGCCTCGACTCCCCCGGCCTCTCCGGCGCCGTCTCCCTCTGATGTTCCTGCGCCTGCGGACCCGTCGCCGTTGGATTCCTCGCCTTCGGGCACGGGCGACGCATCTTCCGCACCGAGCACGCCGGTAGCGCCGACCGGGCCTACGAGCCCGGTCGGGCCGACCCAGCCGGCGCCGCCGGCGGCGCCGACGATCGGCACGGTCGACACCGGCGGCAATCTTTACTACCCGCTCGTCTCCGGCACGGCGACACCGGGCGCGACGGTGACCGTGTCAGCGGGCGGAACGCCTACGAGCGTCACGGCCGACTCGTCGGGCAACTGGAAGGCGCAGGTGACCGGTCCAACGACGTCCTCGAACGCTCCTGCAGCGTTCAGGTCACCGGTCAACGCGACATCCGGCCGAGCCCCGACGAACGCGATCATGGCGTCGCTTGCGCAGCCGCTCGCCGCCGCGACTCCTACTCCCTCACCGTCGCCTTTCCCCGGTGATGCGCCGACTACGACGTCCCCTCCCCCCGGCGTCTCGGGCGAAGTCACGGCGACCCAGTCCGTCGGAGGTGTGACCTCACCCAGCGCATCGGCGCGCTTTTCACTGACCGGGCTCGCGCTGACGGTCGACAGCGTCTTCGGTGATTACTTCGTCGGTCTGGAGGTGCACGGCCAGGCAGGTGCTCAGGTCGAGGTCTTCATCGACGACGAATCGGAGGGGTTCGTCACGCTCGACTCAAAGGGCGAGTGGTCAGCACCGGTCCTATCGGAGTGGTTGTTCCTCTCCTCCGGCACCCACCACATCGCTGTGCGGTACGCCGACGGCTCAGGCCGCTTCGGTCCCAGCACGCACGTCAGCATCGACGTCGGTACGGGCAGCGCCGCCTGACACCGACCGCACCCGACTCGCGACCACGAGCATGACCACCGAGACCACCAGCACGATCAAGGCCGCCCACGGCACCGCCCCGATCCCCCACTCCGCGTAGATCGCGCCCCCGACAACGGCGCCGCCGCCGATCCCCACGTTGAACGCCGTCGTATACAGAGCGCTGGCCGTGTCGCGGAATCGCGCCGACGCTGCCTGAAGCAACCTGGTCTGCAGAAGCGGTGGCAGGCATCCGAACGCGAGTGTCCACAGCGCGAACGCCCCGAGCGCCACAGGCGTGACACCGGGAACCACGGCGAGAACGGCGACACCGATAGTCGTGAGCGTCAGCGCGACGGCGATGGTGCGCCCCGGATGACGGCCCAGCCACACACCGACCAGCACGGTCGCGACGGCGCCCATCATGCCGCCCACGAAGAGCAGCGGGCCGACGGCTCCGATGCCGAGCCCCATGGCATCGGACACGAACGGTGCGACGTAGGCGTTCAGGGTCATGCTGCCGAGCACGATGGTTCCGGTAAGAACGCAGATGACGATCACGGGCCGGATGCTCGCATCGCGTTCCCGCCCACGTCGCTTCGTGCGCGGGACCGCCGCGACCGGCGCCGTCACGGTCGACACCCCGCCGGTGAGCGTCGGGATGCCCGCCGTCGCGGTTCCGACGCCCGGCACGCTCGCCCGCGGCAGCATGGTGCCGACCACGAGCGAACCGACGACGAGCAGGCATCCGACCACCACGAACGCGACACGCCATCCGGCCGCGTGCCCGAGGACCGTCGCCAGCGGGGATCCGAGGATGAGCGCGAGCGAGACACCTCCCGACGTGATCGAGACGGCCCTCGCCAGTTGGTGCGACGGCACGATGTGGCCGGCGTACGCGCCGGTGACGGCCCAGAAGACGCCGTGCGCCACACCGCCGGTGATACGGGCGATCACTGCCACGGCGTAGTTCGGCGCGATCGCCAGCAACAACGAGCTGAGGCCGATCACGATGATGACGCTGACGACGAGCGCGCGCCGCGGGATGCGCCGGGTCAGCGCCGTCACCGGCGTCGCGGCCACCACCACGGTGAACGCGTACACCGAAACGAGCAGTCCGGCCTGCGGGGTCGAGACGTGCAGACCGGATGCCAGTTCAGGGAGCAGTCCGGTCGGCAGTGTCTCGCTCGTGACGGCGAGGAACGCTGCCGCCGCGAGCGCGATCATCCCGGCCCACGGAAAACGCGCGGTGCCGGGCTCGTGCGTCTGCGACATCGCCGTCCCCTCCTCGCGTTGCTCGCTTACCGGGCTTGCCGCCCTTCGTATCGGGCTTGCAGCCCTTCGCACAGCTCATGGGAGCGCGAACGCGAGCCGCGCGTGCTCGGATCGCCGCGCCGATTGAGCGTGTCGAGCGGTGCAGCCGCGATCACTCTAATCGATTCGATCCGCGTGTTCTCGCGGGTGCCCTACCCTGATGGGATGGATGCCCTACAGCACTGGGTGCTGACGCTGAACTGCGCGGACAGGCCCGGCATCGTGCACGCGGTCAGCGGCGCGGTCGTGCAGGCGCGCGGCAACATCACCGAGAGCCAGCAGTTCTCCAGCGCCGACACCGGCCGGTTCTTCATGCGGCTGCAGATCCAGTCGCCGGCCGATCGTGCCGAGTTCGAGGCGGCGCTGAGCCCGGTCACCGAGCGCTACGACATGACGTACACGCTCGACACTGTCGGCAGGCCGCTGCGCACTCTCGTGCTCGTCTCGACGGCCGCGCACTGCCTGAACGACCTTCTGTTCCGGCAGCGCGCAGGGCAGCTGCCCGTTGACATCCCCCTGGTGCTCTCCAATCACGGCACCCTGCGCGATCTCGCCGGTTTCTATGGGGTGCCGTTCGACGCGCTCGCCGTGACGGATGCCGCCAGCAAGGCCGCCTTCGAGACTCGCGTTCTCGAGGAGGTGGAACGGCACGACATCGAGCTCGTCGTGCTCGCGAGGTATATGCAGATCCTGTCTCCGCAGCTGTGCGACGCACTGGCGGGGCGCTGCATCAACATCCACCACTCGTTCCTGCCGGGCTTCAAGGGTGCGAATCCGTACAAGCAGGCACACGCCCGCGGCGTGAAGCTCATCGGCGCCACAGCGCACTTCGTCACGAGTGATCTCGACGAAGGCCCGATCATCGAGCAGAACGTGGTGCGGGTCGACCACACCCAGTCGCCGTCGCAGCTGGTCGCCATCGGTCAAGACGAGGAGAGCCGCACGCTGACGCAGGCGGTCAAGTGGTTCGCGGAGAATCGCATCCTGCTCGACGGGGCCCGCACGATCATCTTCCGCTGACCGTCGCCGCGTCGGCGGCCCGGGCGTTCCTTTCTCGCGAGACTGCACACCCACCCCGAAACATCGGGAAATACCCACACTCTCGGGGTGTACGTGCAGTCTCGCGCGTGGCCGACCAGCGCGGCCACTTAAGCGACCAACGCGGCCGCTTAAGATGGAGACGATGTCTGCCCAGAATTCCGAGCATCCGCACGCCCCCGCCCAGCCTCAGATCGGGCCATGGGACGTTCTCCGTTTCGTCATCGAACTCTTCGCGTTCGTGAGCCTGGCGGTCTGGGGGTTCATCGCGTGGCCGTTGCCCTGGAACATCGTCGTCGGCATCGTTGCACCGCTGTTCGCGATCGTGCTCTGGGCCCTTTTCCGGTCGCCGAAGGCGGTCATCCGCATCGACACGTTCGGCAAGGCGATCATCGAGATCATCGTCATGACGGCTGCAGCCTTCGCCTGGTGGGATCTGGGCCAACCCGTCGTCGCCGTCGTCTTCGCGCTCGTCGCCCTGCTGAGCGGCATCGTCAGCGGGCGACGGGAACTCTCGTGAGCGAGTTCACGAGCGTCTCAGCAGGTTCTGCCGCCGCGCTGGTCATCCACAGCGCTCGCAAGCTGGATGTCGACGGCCAGGTCGACGACTTCTGGCTGGCCGCTTCGGGCGACCGCATCGTCGACACCGGCAACGGCACGGGCTGGCGGGCTTACGCCGACGCCGGCGCGGATGCGGTGACGGATGCCCGTGGTCGCTGGCTCACGCCCGGCTTCGTCGACGTTCACTCCCACGGCGCCGGCGGATGCGCATACGAGGGCGACCTCGACGACCTGCGCACCGCGCTACGCACTCATCGCAAGCACGGTACGACCCGCTCCGTGCTGAGTCTCGTCGCCAACCCGGTTCCGCAGCTGTGTGAGAGCCTGCGGCTCATCGCCGACCTGGCCGACTCCGACCCGCTCGTGCTGGGCTCGCACCTCGAAGGTCCGTTCCTCAACCCCGGCAAACGGGGTGCACACAACCCCGACTTCCTCATCACGCCCGACGACCTGGAGGCGGTCGAACTGCTCATCGCCGCGGCCAGGGACACGCTGCGGCAGATCACGATCGCGCCGGAGCTGCCCGGTGCGATGGAGGCCATCGACGTACTCGTCGAGGCGGGCGTCGTGGTCGCCGTCGGACACACGAACGCGACCGAGGAGCAGGCCGGGCGGGCGTTCGATGCCGGTGCGCGCGTGCTCACGCACGCGTTCAATGCGATGCCGGGCATCCACCACCGCGCGCCCGGACCGATCGTGGCTGCGATGGACGACCCGCGTGTCACGCTCGAACTGATCCTCGACGGATTCCACGTGCATCCGGATGTCGCCCACCTCGCGTTCGTGCAGGCTCCGCACCGCATAGCGCTCATCACGGATGCCATGGCTGCGGCCGGCTCCGCCGACGGTGTCTACCAGCTCGGATCGCTCACGGTGAACGTCGTGAACGGCCAGGCCATGCTGGCGGACGGAACGAGCATCGCGGGGTCCACCCTGACGCAGGACACAGCGCTGAAGATCGCTGTCGAGCGCGCGCGCGTCGCGCCTGCTGCGGCCGTCGAGGCGCTGACGCTGACGCCGGCCCGCATGCTCGGCCGCGAGCACGAACTGGGTCGCCTCGCGGCCGGCTACCTGGCCGACGCGGTGCTGCTCGACCACGAGTGGTCCGTGCAGCGCGTCTGGGCCGCCGGCGCGCCGCTGACCTGAGCCCTCCGCACCTCCTGCAAGATCCACCTCCCCCGAGCCCAGACGCATCCCGCAAGGCTCACCTCAGCCGAGCGCGCGCTTGCGGCAATACTCACCCCCACCGGGCGCGCTTCCTCATCCTCGATTCACCGTCCGAATTTGTCGCTGTGCCGGCCGTTGATGACAGGTTCGGACTGGTATTCACCGCAGGATGACTACCAGTCCACAGCGCCCCCGAGCATTGAGTTATGCACTCCGGTGCCCCAGAGAGACCTGCCGGGTCGGCGAGACGACACCATCGTGGAATGCCTCGTCCACCGAAACTCCTGCCGGTCCAGCACAGTCTGGAAGCCGGCCTGGCAGCTCTCGGCCGCAGGCCTAGAGCTGCCAGGCCGGCTTGTTGTCGTACGTGTACTTGTAGTAGTCCGCCAGGCGCAGCTTGCTCGCGGCCGCCTCGTCCACGATCACCGTCGCGTGCTCGTGGAACTGCAGGATGGATGCCGGGCACACGCTCGACACCGGCCCCTCGACCGCGGCGGCGATGGCATCCGCCTTGCCCTCCCCCTGTGCGACGAGAACGAGCCTTCGGGCATCCATGATCGTGCCGAGCCCCTGCGTGACGCAGTGCGTCGGCACCTGCTCGAGCGAGTCGAAGAAGCGGGCGTTGTCCGCGCGCGTCTTCGGCGCCAGCGTCTTGATGCGGGTGCGCGAACGGAACGACGACGACGGCTCGTTGAAGCCGATGTGCCCGTTGCCACCGATGCCGAGGATCTGGATGTCGATGCCGCCGGCATCCGCGATCGCCTGCTCGTAGTCGCGGCACGCCACCTCGATGTCGACCGACCGGCCGTCGGGCACCTGCACCAGAGTCGGATCCATGTGCAACGGTTCGACCACCTCCGTGCGGATCACGGACGCGTAGCTCTGCGGATGGTCCTCGGGTATGCCGACGTACTCGTCGAGCGCGAACCCGCGCACACCGGTGAAGTCGAGAGTGCCGGCATCGACTCGCTGCGCGAGGCTGGCGTAGATCGCCAGCGGCGACGATCCGGTCGCCAGTCCGATCACCGCGCGCGGCTTCGACTCCACGACCCGTTCGATCAGATCGGCGGCGAGCACACCCACCTCATCGGCGGTCTGCTTGATCACGACTTCCACGGATGCCCCTCCAGAAGCTCTCGAGACTCGGTACCAGTCTGCTCTACCCGCGCGACGGGAGCGGACCCTCCCACCAGCGCTGCGCCGACGGCCGCGGCCGGCAGCCGCGGTGGCAGCATGCGCACTCGCTCCGCAAGACGGAGCGAGGCGAGGAACGGCGACTCCCCGCCCCACTCGTGCAGCGCGTCACGCACCGGCTCGAGCAGCCTGTCGCCGAGGTTGCTCAGCCCGCCGGCGAGGATGACCGCGCCGACATCGACCGTGAGCACGAGAACACGCACCGCGGATGCCACACCCTCCGCGAGCGCGCGCCGCACCTGCTGCGCGCGGGGGTCGCCGGCATCCGCAGCGTCGAACAGGGCGACGGCGGGCGGTTCGGTCTCGCTGGGCCATAGGCGGGCGACCGCGGATCCGCTGGCGACAGTCTCCAGGCATCCGCGCTGGCCGCAGCTGCAGAGCACGCCTCCCGGCACGACCGGGATGTGACCGATCTCGCCGGCGCCGCCCTCCGCGCCGCGCCACAGGCATCCATCGACGACGATGCCGGCCGCGAGCCCGGTGCCGAGGTTCAGCAACGCGGCCGACCCCCGCAGCCCGAGCAGGTGATAGGCGCCGAGCGCGGCCGCCTTCACGTCGTTCTCCACGCGAACGGGTGCACCGATGCGGGCGGCGAGCTCGTCGGAGAGCGCGAGGTGCTCGACGTCGAGGTTCACGGCGTGGCGCACTTCGCCGGCCGAGGCATCCACCATGCCGGGAATGCCGACGCCGACGGAACTCACCTCTGCCAAAGACGCGCCGTAGGTCGTCACCACCTCACGCACCGCTCGCTCGGCGGATGCCAGCACGCCGTCTGCTCCGCGCCCGCTCGGAATGCGCACGTTCGCCGCCGCAGCGAGGTCGTCGTCGAGTACGACGGCGTCGATCTTGGTGCCGCCGATGTCGAGGCCGACCCTCATCGCCGGCTCTCTGCGCCCGAGGGCGGATTCAGCAGCGACATCAGCGCTCGGCCGATCAGCCGAGACGCTCCGAATGTCGCGATGTCGGCATATGCCCGGTCGTCCGAGGGCCAGCCCAGGTCGACCACGAGGGTCGTGCGAGCCGGTCGCAACGCGTCCACGGTCGCCCGTGCGAACGGATGCCTGTGCACGGCCTTGCCGATCACGACGACCCTGCGCTCCGCAGGCACCGCAGCCAGCACCTGGGCGATGCGGCGGTCGAGCTCACCACGGGCCGCATCGGGCTCGGAGACGATGAACTCCGGGTGCCCGGCCCACTCCACGGAGTCCGCGGATTCCGGCTCCGCGACGACCTGCGCGAACGGACCCCAGGGCGCGACACCGACGGCGATGTTCGCCTCGGACTCCAGCCGAACGACGGCGAATGGTTCGCGCGCGTCCCGCAGCGCGTCCAGTGCACCGGGTTGCACCTCGAAAGCGTCCATGGCACGGTCCGGCGTGACGGCTACGCCGGAATCGTCGCCGCCCGGCTCCGGGATTCCCGCCCGTAGCGCCTCGAGCCGCCGCGCCAGCGCGCGCACCCGGTGTGCGGCATCCGCGACGCGCTCGACGCTCAACTGTCCCGCGTCGATGGCCTCGCCCACGGCGTGGATGATCTCGCTCAGCAGTTCGTCGCTCGTGTCGGTGCCGAGACAGAGCAGGTCACAGCCTGCGGCGAGTGCGCGCACCGCCGCCTCGGGGATTCCGATGTCACCGCTCGCGCCCTTCATGTCGAGCGCGTCCGTGACGATCACGCCCTCGAAGCCGAGCTCGTCGCGCAGCAGACCCTGCAGAATGCGCGACGAGAACGTCGCCGGTGTGCCGGCATCCACCTGCGGAAGCACGATGTGCGACGTCATGATGCTGAGCACACCGGCCTCGACCGCGGCCCGGAACGGCACCAGTTCGCGATCGCGCAGCTCGCTCAGCGAGCGATCGATCACGGGGAGCGCCAGGTGGGAGTCGAGTGCCGTGTCGCCGTGGCCCGGAAAGTGCTTCGCGCACGCCGCGACACCGGTGGACTGGATGCCGGTGGTCCAGGCGACCCCGTGCCGTGCGACCAGCTCGGCCTCAGCGCCGAAACTGCGCACACCGATCACCGGATTGTCCGGGTTCGAGTTGACGTCGATCACCGGCCCGAAGTCCAGCGTGCATCCCGTGCGTCGGAGCGCCACGCCGACATCGTGGCCGACACGCTCGGTGAGCGAGAGGTCGTCGAGCCTGCCCAGCACGGCGTTGCCGGGGTACGGCGAGCCGTGCGCGTAGTTCAGGCGCGTGACGTCTCCGCCCTCCTCGTCGATCGCGATCACCGCGTGCGGTGCAACGGAGAGGATGTCGTCGTTCAGTTCGCGCAGCTGCTGCTCCGACACGATGTTGGGCCCGAACACGCATACTCCGCCCAGCCCGTCGGCCAGTCGATCGCGCAACGCGCCGGGCAGGCAGATGCCGCTGAATCCGGGAAGCAGAGTGGCCGCGATGGCGCGGGCACGGGCATCCGCATCCGTCATGTCGATCGGCGGCTCGACGGAATCGGGAGACACCTCTGGCTCGGACATGTTTGTTAGTAAAGCTTACGAAGGCGTGCCCGGGCAAGCTCGGCGACTTGACATGCAGTTTGTAAGCACAGTTCACTAAAAGAGGTGGCACGGGCGAGTGAGACACCACCGTTGGAGGCGAACATGGCGCAACTGCGGGTGACCTCGAAGGCGCTGCCCGAGCACAACCGCCAGCACAATCGGTCGCTGCTGCTGCAGACCCTGCTGCACGACGGCGCCATGAGCCGTGCCGACCTCGCGCGCGCGTCGGGACTCACTCGCGTGACCGTCTCCGACCTGGTCAGCGAGCTCGCATCCGAGGGGCTCATCAGCGAGCTCGGCCCTCGCACCGACGCCCGCGTGGGCAAGCCGGCGCAGCTCATCGGCCTGAACGAGAACGCTTACCACGTGGCGAGCCTCGATCTCTCGGCCGCTGACCGATTCGTCGGCGCGATCGTGTCGATCGGAGGCGAGGTCGTCCATCGGGCCGACATTCCGCTCGACAATGCTTCCGGAGAAGACGCGCTCACCAAGGCCGTCGCTCTCGCCCGCGATCTCGTCAAGCGATCCACGGTGCGGTTGCTCGGAATCGGAATCGGCACACCCGGCGTGGTGGGCCCTGCCGGAGTCGTGCTGTCGGCGCCGAACCTCGACTGGACCGGCCTCGACCTCGCCGGCGCATTTCGCGCCGAGTTCGCAGTGCCTGTGCACGTGGGCAACGATGCGAACGCGGCGGCGCTGGCCATCAACACGTTCCGCGAGGCGGCGCCGAGCTTCATGCTCGTCGAGATCGAGCACGGCGTCGGGGCAGCACTCGTGATCGGCGACATGCTCGTCGAGGGCAGCAACGGCAACGCGGGCGAGATCGGCCACCTCGTCGTCGACGAAGACGGCGAGCTCTGCGCCTGCGGACGGCGCGGATGCCTCGAGCAGATCGTCGCGGTCCCTCACCTGCGTGCACGCCTGCGTGCGGCAGGCCCCGGCGCACGCGAGACCGTGCTGTCGGATGCCGGCCGCTCGCTCGGGCTGGCTCTCGCGCCGATCGTGGCCGCACTGGGTCTCGACGACGTCGTGCTCGCTGGCCCGAGGGACCTCATCGAGGGTCCGCTTCTGGATTCCGCGCTCGACGTCGTGCGTGCGAGAACTCTGTCGACGGTGGGTGGCGGAACGCGCATGAGCATCGCCGACGACAGTCACGACCTCGTGCTGCTCGGCGCAGCGGTGTTCGTGCTCTCTGCTCAATTGGGAGTGTCGTGACTCAATTGGGAGTGTCGTGACGAGCACGACACCCCGGGCCGAATTAGGGGTGTCGTGAGGAGCACGACATCCCGGGCCGATTTGGGGTGTCGTGATGCTGCTCCTCATTCCCCGGCCGCCGCAGAACGCCGCGCTGACGGATGCCTACAACACCGCAACCGCGCCGCGCACTCGCGACTGTGGCCCGCGTGCAGCGACTCGGGCCGGGCATCCAGAGCGGAGTAGGTTGCACGATTATGAGCGACACGATCCTGTTCGACGTCACCGACGGTCTGGCGCACCTCACCCTGAATCGCCCGGACCGGTTGAACGCCATCGACGGTGAAGCGGCGTACCGGTGGCGCGACCTGGCCCGGGAGGTCGCCGACCGCGACGACATCCGGGCCGTGCTCTTCGACGCGGCAGGCCCCGCGTTCTGCGCCGGCGGCGACGTCGCGGCGATGGCGGCGACGGGAAGCGACGGCGAGGTCGTCGCGGGTCTGGCCGACGTCATCCACGAGGGTCACCGCATCTTCAACGAGACGGCCAAGCCGATCGTCGCGGCCGTTCAGGGCGCCGTAGCGGGAGGCGGCCTTGGCTTCATGCTCGTCGCCGACTACGTGGTCGCCGGCGAGGCCGCGTTCTTCGTCTCGAAGTACGCCGACATCGGCCTCACCCCGGACTGCGGCGTCAGCACGCTGCTGCCGCAGGCGGTCGGCGTACGCAGGGCCCTGCAGCTTCTGCTCACCGACCGCTCCCTCACCGCCGTCGAGGGACTCGAATGGGGGCTCGTGGCCGAGGTGGTTCCGGACGACCTGCTGCACGAGCGCGCCCGGGCGATCGCCGACCACTGGCTCACCGGCGCTGCGGGCGCATACGGGCAGGCGAAGCGCCTCGTGCGCGGGTCTGTCGCCCGCAGCTACCGCGACGGGCTCGACGACGAGGCCCGCACCATCGCAGCCGCCTTCGAGACACCGGATGCCCGTGCCCGCGTCGCCGCCTTCGCCGCACGATCCGCCCGCTGACGGCATCCGAACCGACGATCCGCCGCTGACGGCATCCGACGATCCGACCACGAGGAGACTCCATGACCACTCTCGAAGGACGCACCATCCTGATGTCCGGCGGCAGCCGCGGCATCGGCCTCGCGATCGCAGTCCGGGCCGCCCAGGACGGCGCGAACGTGGCCCTTCTGGCGAAGACCGACACCCCCGACCCGCGTCTGCCGGGCACCATTCACACCGCGGCAGACGACATCCGCGCCGCGGGCGGCAATGCCCTCGCCATCGTGGGCGACGTGCGCAACGACGACGACATCGCACGTGCCGTCGAATCGACGGTCGCGGAGTTCGGCGGCGTCGACATCGTGGTCAACAACGCCAGCGTGATCAACCTCTCCCGCACGCTCGATCTCGAGCCGAAGCGCTACGACCTCATGCAAGACGTCAACGTGCGCGGAACCTTCATGCTCTCCCGCGCGGCGATCCCGCATCTGAAGAGCGGTTTCAACCCGCACATCCTCTCGCTGAGCCCGCCGATCAACCTGGATCCGAAGTGGCTGGGTGCTCACACCGGATACACGCTGGCGAAGTACGGCATGAGCATGGTGACGCTAGGCCTCGCGGCCGAGTTCGCGCGCGATGGCATCGCGGCGAACACCCTCTGGCCGCGCACCACGATCAAGACCGCAGCGGTGGGCAACATCCTCGGGGGCGAGGCACTGCTCGCCAAGAGCCGCACGCCGGAGATCTACGCGGATGCCGCGTACGAGGTGCTCACGAAGCCCGCCCGCGAGTTCACCGGCCGCTCCCTCATCGTCGAAGACGTTCTGGCGGATGCCGGCATCACCGACCTCAAGAAATACTCGCCCGGGGTGGACGAGAGCGAACTGTTCCCGGACATCTTCCTGTAGGGCTCTAGAGCGAGGGCCCCAGCCCGTAGTCCGTCACCCGCGAGACCGTCGCTTCGGCCGGCGTCCCTGCCGACGCCGGCTCCGGCTGCTCTGCCGTTGCGATGCGAGCCGTCAACGGTGCGAAGTACGCGGCACGCTGCTGCGGCGTGACGGGGCGCCCGGTCACACCCGGCCGCTGCTGCCACGGGAGCGGGCCCGACGAGCGGCGGTACTCGACGCCGAAGGCATCCAGCCGCGTGAGGTGCTGGTCGAGCCGGCCGGCGAACTCGTCGTAGTCGCGCTCGCCGTCGAGCCAGAGCGCTTCGGCGAGTGCGCACATGCGCGGGAAGGCGAAGTAGTCGACCGTGCGCGGCGAATCCATGTGCTCCGTCCAGATGTTGCCCTGGCCGCCGATCACGTGGTGCGCGTCCTCTGGCCCGAGCTCGGCCGGAACCGGGTCGAAGCGGTACACGTCGGCGATGGTGAGCACGGTGCCGACGGGGATCGGCTCGTCCGAGCGGTCCGACTGCCGGTAGTCGAGATACGCCTGGTCGTCGGGACAGGCGACCACGTCGTGGCCAGCACGCGCAGCGGCGATCGCCCCGGTCATTCCGCGCCACGATGCGACGGTCGCACCCTGGCTCACCGACCCGGCCAGACCGCCCTCGAGGATCTCGTCCCAGCCGTAGAGCCTGCGGCCGCGGCGGGAGAGGTGGTCGTCGAGGCGGCGGATGAACCACGCCTGCAGTTCCTCCTCGGTGGACAGTCCGAGCTCGGCCTTGCGCTGCTGGGTGCGCTCGTCGAGCATCCAGCCGGTCTTCGGGCACTCGTCGCCGCCGACGCCGATGAACGGCGACGGGAAGATCTCGATCACCTCGTCAAGCACGTTCGTGAAGAACTCGACGGTGGACTCCTCGAGGTTGATGATGTTGTCGTCGATGCCCCACCTGGTCCAGACTCCGAGCGGATCGCTCTCCTCACGAGCCAGCCCGAGCTCCGGGTAAGCGGCGATCGCGGCCTGCGTGTGGCCGGGCGACTCGATCTCGGGCACGACGTTGATCGCCCGGTCCATCGCGTACCCGACGATCTCACGCAGGTCGTCTTGCGTGTAGAAGCCGCCGTGCGGCCGGGAGTCGCCGCGCGAATAGGATGCCGCGCCGAGCTGGCTCTCGCGCCGCCACGACCCGACCTCGGTCAGCTTCGGGTACCGCTTGATCTCGACGCGCCAGCCCTGGTCATCCGTGAGATGCAGGTGCAGCGTGTTGAGCCGGTGCATCGCCATCAGGTCGATGAACCGCATGATGTCGTGCTTCGGCATGAAGTACCTGGCGACGTCGAGCATGATGCCGCGCCAGCCGAAGCGCGGCGCGTCTTGGATGCTCACCACCGGAACAACCCACGGCACGTCGACGACGCGGCCCTTGCGGTAGATCTGCGGGGGGAGAAGCTGCAGCAGGGCCTGGCATGCGTAGAACACCCCGGCCGGGCCGCCGCCGGCGATGTGCACGCCCGCCGGCGTCACGTCGAGCGTGTAGCCTTCCGGAGCCAGCTGCGGATTCCACTCCAGCTCGATGCCGCCGTCCTGCCCCATCTCGAGCGGGAATCCGGTTGCCGGACGAAGCGCTCCCTGCAGCCACGAAGCGGCTCCGGCGAGTTCGGCCGGGGCTGTGATTCGGGCGATGCGGGTCAGCTCGAACTCGCCCTCGCCGATGGTGAGCGTCGTCGGTCGTGGAAGCAGCATGCCTCTACTCTCTCAGGTGCCGCACAGCATCCGCGAACGCCTCGGCGCGACGACGGATCTCCGCCCAGTCCGACGCAGCCAGCGACTCGGCGGGAACAACCGACGATCCCGCGGTGACGGCATACGCTCCGGCATCGAGGAACGAACGCGCGTTCTCGGCGACGATGCCGCCCGAGGCGATGAGCCGCGCCATCGGCATCGGGCCCAGCAGGTGCTGAAAATGCTCAGGCCCGGCGGTCTGCGCGGGAAACACCTTCACCGCCCACACGCCCTGAGCGAGCGCCTGCATGATCTCACTGGGCGTGAAGGCTCCCATCATCATGGGAACGGATGCCTGCGCCGCGACCTCCGCGACCGCAGGGCTGAGCCCTGGCGTCGCGATGAACTGCGCACCGGCATCCAGTGCAGCTCGAGCCTGCGCGGGAGTGAGCACGCTGCCCGCACCGATCAGGGCGCCTGTATCGCGTGCGGTGGCCCGTTCGATGTGTGCTTCGACGTTGGGCGTCGTGAAGGTGAACTCGACGGTGCGGATGCCCCCGGTGACGAGCGTGTCGGCGAGCGCCGCGGCATCCGGGATGACACTGGCCCGGATGAGCGCCATGGCGCGGTCGTCGCCGATGATGCCGATCGCCGCCATGAACGCCCTTTCGTGCTCTGCCGATTACTTCGCACAGTACCGCTCCCCTGCGACACGGCGGCGGCACCTACGACGCGAGAACGGACCTCGCCGCACCCACCTCGTCGCTGATCGAGCGCAGCAGCTGGTCGGCCGGTAGCTCGATCGACTCGGGCGGCCGGTCTGCCCGCACGGCGTCGGCGAGGTCGGTGAGGGCGTCGTGGAGCGTGCCGACGGCATCCTGGTTGGCGCGCAGCCGGGACTGCGCCGCGTGGATGGCCGTCGACGTCACCGCGTCGGTCACTCGTTCCAGCGCCACAATCTCCGGCCACCACGCGGCCGCCGCGGTGCTGATGGGTGGCGGTTCCGCGAGGGTCTGCTGCACGAGCGTGCGCAGGTCGGAGAGCCTTCGATACGTGGTGCGGCGCGCCGAGGACCTGTCGCGAGCGGCGGCAGGACGCTCCTCCTCGTCGGAAGGAAGCGGAGCGAGGGCCACCTTGAGGTACCCGGCGACGTCGGTGGCGACATCCGCCACCCGCCCGCTGAGCTGGCGCGAAGGCCGCCACGTCGATGGCCACGGCAGATAGCCCACCACGAGCACGATCGCACAGCCGATCAGCGTGTCGGCCACCCGGCTCACGATGAGTCCGGTGTCGCCGCTGTGCACGAGCTCGAGAAGGATGACGATCACCGGTGTGATGAACGTGGAGAACAGCCCGTAGTTGCGGCGGATGGCGATGGGCATCCCACCCGCAAGCAGCGCGAGGGCCACGACCTGCGGCCACCCGGTGGGCAGGAGTTCCACGACGGCTGCACCGACGAGCACGCCCACCACGGTGCCGAGACCGCGCTGTACCGCCCGGGCAAACACGGAGCCGAAGTCGGGCTTCATCACCACCGCGACAGTGAGCACGATCCAGTACGGACGCTCCAGCGGGAACAGCACGCTGACCGCCTCGGCGACCGCGACGCAGACCACGAGCCGCAGCACGGCGAACCAGGTCTCGCCGCCGCTGACCAGGTGATCGAGAGCCGTGCGCGCGCGCTGCCGCACGGTGACGCGGGGCAGGCCAACGGCATCCGGTCGCTGGATCGGCACGGTGGTCGTGATGGGACCGTCACCCTTCAGGAGCGAACCGGCAAGGCGCAGCGACGACGACAGCGCGGCGCGTCCGGCCGTGGACCGATCAGGAGGCGGCATGGTCGGTGGTGGCGCCTTCGGATCCTCGATGGATCTCGCCAGCGACCGAAGCGCATTCGGCAGCGGCGGCGGCAGCGTCTCGCCCTCTGCCGCCACCGTGGTCGCGGCCTCCACGATCGGGGTCGCCGCGTTGAGCTGCGTGACGAGCATGCGCCATTTCGGGTCGCGTCCGGCGAGCGTCGTACGGGCGGCGATCATGAGGTCGTATGCCTGGTTCATCGCGGTCGTCACGTCGCGTCGCGCGGCGTCGATGGCCGGGGCGCCGATGGCGTCGAGTTGCGCGGCGACGGCGGTGTAGACGGATGCCACGGCCGCCCGCTCCGGTGCCCGCGCGCGCCCCGTGATCGCGATCGCGATGCCGGTGAGGCCGAGTCGCCAGGCGGCACCTACGAGCAGCGGGAGGGGCGCGATCCACAGCGGGCGCAGCCCGAAGTCGATGCCGCTGCCGACGATCACGTAGATGAGGAACTGCAGGGCGGCCTGCGAAGCGTTCGCGCTCACCACGCCGGCGATGCCCGACAGCACGGCCGCGGCGACCACGACGATCACCGTGGCGACGTCGTGGCCGAGGGCGAGGGATCCGGCGAGCAGTCCGATCGCGGCGGAGACGGCTGTGGTGAGGATGCGCCGCACGCGGTCGACCGCGGCGCCTCCGCGATCGGAGACCGACGTGATGAGCGCGCCGATCGACACGAGAACACCGAGCCCGAGGATCTTCGGGTCGCCGCGGAAGATGACCAGCGACACCCCGACCGGTACGGCGACCGCGATGGCCGTGAGCACCGCAAGATCCCAGGGCGCCGGGGCGGACTTCGGCCGCACCAGCTCGCGCACCCAGGAGCTGCTCGGGGCTCCGGGCGGTGTCGGCATGTGGTCGACGTTAGTCGTGTCGGCCTACGACACCAGCACCCGTTCCCGCGCCAGCCGCGTCCGGTGCTCGTCGAGTTCGGCGGCGACGGCGATGGGGCGCGTGACGGCGCCGACGGCGGCGGAGACGCGGCGTCCCGCCCACCCGGCGAGGTGCCGCGACGGCCGTTCGACGAGCACATACATGAGAATCGCCAGGGCGAAGCTGGTGCCGATCGCAAGGCCGGCGCCCAGGGGCCACTCCGATCCGGTGAAGTTGAGACCGAACAGCACCACGATCGGCGAGTGCACGAGGTAGAGGCTGAAGCTCACCTTGCCGAGCGTCGCGAACGGACGGGCCGCGAAGATGCGACCGGCGGCCGGCCAGAACGCGACGGCCGCGACGAGCAGCAGCGCGCCGGGCACGCGCATGGCCATCGCCACGTCATCGCCTGCCGTGCCGAAGAGCGGTCGTACGAACCAGTAGCAGATGGAGAGCAGAGGTCCGCCGACGAGGATGGCAGCGAACACGAACGTGAGCGCCCTGCTGCCCTGCCACCTGTCGACGAGGGCGCGAATGCGGTCGGCGTTGGCGCCCAGCAGTGCGCCGAGGGCGAAGGCGGGCAGGAACATCGCCGCCTCGATGTTCGCGAGATATCCGTAGACGCTGATCGCGATGAACAGCAGGCCCCACAGCACGGGGACGCGACGGCTGAACAGAGCGATCAACACGACGAGAGGAAGCAGCAGCGAGAACCACATCTCCCACGTCAGCGACCACAGCGGCGGATTGACCGACGGATGATTCGGGTCGACGATCAGCAGCGTCTCGGTCCAGAGGTTGTGAAAGCTGGTATCGGGATGCGCCTGCCTCGTCAGCCAGGACCCGTCGGATCCCTTCGATGGATGCGGGAACAGCGTGATGACGAAGTACGCCAGCACCATGGAGGCGACGACCGGCACGCCAAGCCGCAGAACGCGTCGCGGGTAGTACGCGAACCAGTCGTACGCGCTGCGCCGCCTCCCGAACCCGGGGCGCCCCGAGAGCGGAGTGCGAGCATCCGCTCCGCTCCATGACTTCAGCGGCGCGAGCGCCAGCACGAACCCGCTGAGCACGAAGAACACGAGCACGAACTCCGGGCCGGCCACGAAGACCTTCAGCGGCGTCGCGACGAGCCACCACGCCGGCGCGAAGACGTCGAGGTCGCTCGCGCTGTCGTACCCGTTCGACACCGCCGGAATGGTCATCGACAGGTGGTGCAGCAGCACGATGCCGGCCGCCACACCCCGCAGACCGTCGAGCGAGCGGAGCCGGAGCTGAGGGTCGGAAACCGATGGTTCTGAAGCCGATCGCATCCACTCGACGGTACCGACGCAACCTAAGAACCCCCCGAATGCGGGTCAGGAGAGTGCCATCACGCCCTTCGTATCCGCAACGTGACGACCTGAAACGGCCGCGCCGAGAGCATTCCCGTGCTCGCGTCGAAGCCGTCCGGCTCCTCGAGCGGCTGCTCCAGCAGGTCGGTCTGCACGAGGGATGCCGCCTCGAAACCGAGCCCGACACGCGCCGACGTGCGTCGCCCGAGCGCCTCGTACAGCCGCACGATCACGTCGCCGGAGCGGTCCTCGGCGAGCTTCACCGATTCGACGAGCACACCATCGCCGTCCACCGACACCAACGGCTCGATGGGAGCCGCGACCGCCCTGGGCGGGAGGTTGATGGCGTAGCCGGCGGCGATGGCATCCGCGATCTCCGCACCGACGGTGAGCGACGAGCGCACGAGGTGCTCCCCCTGGTCCGCCTCGGGATCCGGGAACAGCGGCGCGCGCAGCAGCGACTGCCGCACCAGCGTCATCGTTCCGCCGCCGAGTCGCTGGCGACGCGAGATGTCGTGACCGTAGGTCGAGTCGTTCGCGACGGCGACACCGAATCCGGGCTCGCCGACGTGCACCCAGCGGTGCGCCGAGGTCTCGAAGCGCGCGGCATCCCACGACGTGTTCTCGTGCGTAGGCCGGTACACGTGCCCGAACTGCACCTCGCTCGCTGCCCGATCCGCGCGCACATCGAGCGGGAATGCTAGCTTGAGCAGCTTCTGCCGTTCGTGCCAGTCCACCTGCGTCGTGATCTCGAGCGTTGCGGTGTCGGGCGCCAGGGTGAACTCCTGCTCGATCGTCGACTCCCCCACCGAACGCGTCACGCGCACTGCCGCCCGGCCGTCGTCGACCTCGAGCGAGACGACGGCGTCGAGCTCCTCCTCGTGCCTGCGGTAGTGCTCGTCGATGTCCCAGGCATCCCACAGGTTCGGGGTGTCGCGGAAGAGCTGCAACCCGGCGGACTCGCCGGGGGCGATCGCCTCGCGACCACTCGCGAGGTCGACGGCCGAGATCACGCGGCCACGGGCATCCAGGGTGAAGCGCGCCAGCGCGTTCTCGAGCACCACGACGTCGCCGTCGCGGCGGAGGGATGCCTGTGCCGCCGCATCCGGGACCCCCGCTCCCAGCGCGGGCACGCCGCGGACGGGCACGGGTGCCGCGTTGACGAGCGCTCCGCCATCGCCGACCGCGCCGTCGAGCGCCCTGAGCGCCCGTTCGATCAACGCTTCCACCTGCTGCGCGACCGCTGCGTAGTTGCGCTCCGCCTCGCGGTGCACCCACGCGATGGAGGAGCCGGGCAGGATGTCGTGGAACTGCTGCAGCAGCACCGTCTGCCACGCCGCATCCAGCTCGTCGTACGGGTACTCGGCGCCGGTGCGCACCGCCGCGGTCGCCGCCCAGAGCTCGGCCTCGCGGAGCAGGTGCTCGCTGCGCCGATTGCCCTGCTTGGTGCGCGCCTGCGATGTGTAGGTCCCTCGGTGCAGCTCGAGGTAGAGCTCGCCCGACCACACCGGCGGATGCTCGTACTCGGCCTTGGCCCGCGCGAAGAAGTCCTCGGGTGTGCCTAGTTCCACCACAGGAGAGCCATCGAGCGAGCGCGCCCTGCGTGCCGACGCGATCATCTCGCGCGTCGGTCCGCCGCCCCCGTCGCCCCAGCCGTACAGCGCCAGCGACGAGTTCGCCGCGCCCTTCTCGGCGTACTGCCGGTCCGAGCGCGCGAGTTCGCGCGGCGACAGGTTGGAGTTGTAGGTGTCCATCGGCGGGAAGTGCGTGAACATCCGCGTGCCGTCGATGCCCTCCCACAGGAACGTGTGGTGCGGGAAGCGGTCGGTGTCGTTCCACGAGATCTTCTGCGTGACGAACTGCCGGATGCCCGCACCCGCGAGCAGCTGCGGCAGCGCGCCCGTGTAGCCGAAGGAGTCGGGCAGCCAGCCGGTGACCGCCCGCTTGCCGAACTCCCGCTCGAAGAAGCCCTGGCCAGCGACGAACTGCCGCACCATCGCCTCGCCGCCGACCATGTTCGTGTCCGACTCCACCCACATGCCGCCGACCGGCACGAACCGGCCCTCCGCGACGCGTGCGCGGATGCGTTCGAACAGCTCCGGGTAGAACTGCTTCACCCACGCGTACTGCTGTGCCGACGAGCAGGCGAACACGAAGTCCGGATGTTCATCCATCAGCGCCAGCGCGTTGGAGAACGTTCGCGCGCACTTGCGGATCGTCTCCCGGGTGGGCCACAGCCAGGCCGAGTCGATGTGGGCGTGCCCGACGGCCGTGATGTGGTGCACGTTCGCGGCGGCCTCGTCGTGCAGTACCTCGGCGAGCGCGTCGCGCCCTACCTGGGCGGTTCCCGCGACGTCGTGCGGATCCATCACATCGCACATGCGCTCCAGTGCCCGCAGGATCCGCGCCGCCCGGTTGGATCCCGGAACGAGCTCGGCGTGCAGCCCCAACAGCGTGAAGACATCGCGTTCAAGCTCCCAGACGGTCACGTCGCGACGGGCGAGGGCGATGCTGCGCAGCCGGTAGATCGGCTCGGTACCGGCGGTCGCCTTGTCGCCCATCGGCGTTGCGCCCCAGCCCCACGAACCGCCGATATTCGGGTTCGATGCGGCCTCGACGTAGAGGTCGACCTCGTCACCCTCGGTCGGCACGGCCGCGTTGAAGGGCTCGACCGCTTTCACGATGGTCCCGTCCGGCGCGTACACGAGGCCCTCGGCCTGGAAGCCTGCACCATCGCCCTCGAATCCGAGGTCGACCACGAGCTCGACTTCAGAGGCGTCGGATGCCTCGCGCCAGGCATCCGGAACCCGCCCCTTCACGTGGAACCACGTCGTGCCCCACGGCTTGCTCCACGGCTGCCCGAGCGCGAACGGCTCGAACGACTGCCCCATCGCCTCGTCGAACGGCACGGGTTCGTCCGGCACCTCCCAGGCCGTCAGCTCGACCGGAACGCGCTCCGGGTAGATCGCCGGGGCGATGCGTTCGCCGAGAAAGCGGTTGATGCGCTCGAGAACGAGGCGCGAATCATCGTGCACTGTTGTGCTCCCCTTTGGTCTTGGCTGAGTCGAACGCCGTTCCAGGCGCCACCCGTGTGCCGGTTCTCTTCGCGGCAGTCGAGAAGTCCTCGGCGCTGCCTCCGGGTTGTGCTTCGCGGGGGCGATCCCTCTCATCGTGCCCGCCGAATCGAAGGTAGAGCCCAGCCACGATCGTCAGAGCGATACTCGCGAGGATCGCCAGGTTGTCGCCCATGACGCTCGCCGAGGTGGTCGCGATGAAGCGGCACAGCACGCACAGAATGATCATCGCGATGCCGATGCGCATCAGCGCCTTGGCCGCGAGCCGGGTCATGCTGCTTCTCCTTTGTCGAGTTCGACATGGAGCAGCGGAGGAACCTCGTCGGCGTAGTGACAGGCCGCCGAGTGTCCGCTCCCCTGATCGACGAGCTCAGGACGCTCGGTGCGGCATCGCGCCCGTGCGAGCGGGCAGCGGTTCGCGAAGACGCACCCGGTTTCGGCGGGCGCACCGATCAGCCTGGCCGCCTCGTCGCCCTGGGCACGCTCGCGAGCCAGCACCGGGTCGGGGATCGGGATCGCCTCCAGCAACATGTGCGTGTAGGGATGCTTCGGTGCCGTGATCACCTCCTCCGTCGGACCCTCCTCCACGATGTAGCCGAAGAACATCACGGCGATCCGGCCACCCTGCGCGAAGTATCGCACGACACCGAAGTCGTGGCTGATGAACACGAACGCGATGTTCTGGTCCTTCTTGAACGAAAGCAGCAGGTCGAGAATGGCCACGCGCATCGACACGTCGAGCATCGACGTCACCTCGTCCGCGACGATGAGGTCAGGCTGCAAGGCGATAGACCTCGCGATCGAAGCTCGTTGTCGCTGCCCGCCCGAGAGCTGGTGAGGATAACGCTGCAGGAATTCCTTCGTGGCATCGAGGCCGACCGAACGCAACAGCGCGATCATCTTCTGCTGCACGTCACGGCCTGTTGCCAAGCCATGCTTCAGCATGCCAGGTGCGAGAGCGGAGCCGATGGTCAAGCCAGGGTTCAGGGAACCGTACGGGTCCTGATGGATCATCTGAACCTTGCGTCGCCAAGCCTTCTTCTGACGCCCCCTCAGGTTGGCGATGTCGTTGCCGTCGAAGGCGATCACTCCCCCGGTCGGCGAGTAGAGACCGGCGATCATTCGTCCGAGCGTGGTCTTGCCGCAGCCCGACTCACCTACGATCGCGACGACTTCGCCGCGAGCGACGCGCAGGCTGACGTCTTTGAGAACCGGGCGCCCGGACCCCGATGCGTACGTGTGCGTTACGTTCCGAATATCCAGCATGCTCATCGTGCAAGCACCTCCAAACTCCGATTGGTGACATGGCACGCCACGAGGTGCCCCTTCCCGTCATCGATCAACGGCGGCTCGATCACCCGGCATTCGGCTTCGGCGAGCCTGCAGCGGGGAGCGAAGCGGCAGCCGGCCGGCGGATCCGCGAGCGACGGGACCGAGCCGCCGATCGGCTGAACCTTGAGTCCGGTATTGAGCACGCTGGGGATGGCATCGATGAGCGCGGCGACATACGGATGCCGACGTCCACGGCGCGCGAATATCTCGTCCACCGTGCCCGACTCGACCAGCTTTCCCGCATACATCACCGCGATGCGAGTGGCGAGCTCGGCGACGACCGCAAGATCGTGTGTGACGAACAGCACCGTGGTCCCGAGTTCGGCATGCAGGTCCTTGAGGATGTCGATCACGAGGCGCTGATTGAGCACGTCGAGGGCTGTGGTGGGCTCGTCGAGGATCACGAGTTCCGGTTGCAGCAGCAGCGCAACGGCGATCGCGACCCGCTGCTTCATGCCGCCCGACAACTGGCTTTCATACGAACGCCAGATCCGCTCGGGGGGAAGTTGCACGAGGTCCATCAGGTGCTCGAAGTAGGCCCGGCCGTCGGACTTGCGCGGGTAGACATCCGGATGGGCCTCGAGGATGTGCTCGACCTGAGCGCCGATGGTGAGGACGGGATTGAAGGCGTTCATCGCGCCCTGGAACACCATGGAGATATCGCGCGCACGAAGCCGGTCGAACTCGTGTTTGGACAGTTTGACGACGTCGCTGCCCTTGAAACGCACGGCACCGTTCGTGACGCGCCCCGGGGAGGGGACGATGCCCAGGAGGGCATACCCCAGCGTGGACTTGCCGCAGCCGGACTCGCCGACGAGCGCGACGATCTCGCCCCTCGGGATGCTCAGGCTCACGTCGTCTACTGCCTTCACGGATCCCGGGCCCTCCCCGAATCCGACGACAAGGTGCTCGATCTCGATCAGCGGCGGCTCGTCCGCGGCGGTCGATTCGTTGATCAGTGGAATAGACATCATTGGACTCGCAGTCTCGGGTTGAACACGCTGTCGAGTGCGCGGGAGAAGAACACGAAGGCGACCTGCAGCACCACGATCGCCACCATCGGCGAGAAGAGATACAGCGCGCTTCCCGGGGTGTACAGGGCGCCCTGCGACATGGCCAGATTGATCATGATTCCCCAGTTGGTGCCCGAGATCGGGGCGATCCCGAGCAGGAAGAGGCCGACCTGCGCATAGATCGCGCCGGTGATGCCGAGGAGGAAGTGGATCGCCACGTACGGCCCGACGTTCGGCAGCAGCTGCCTGCCGACGACGTTGCCGAGGCCGAGGCCCTGCACTTTCGCTGCCTCGATGAAATCGCTCGACCGCAGTGAGAGCGCTTGGGACCGAATCGCTCGAGCAAGCCCCGGCCAAGCCGTGACGGAAAGGATCAGGGCGAGCACGAACGGATTGGTCGTGTGCACGATCGCGGCGATGATGATGATCAACGGCAGGCCCGGAATGGTGAGGAAGACGTCGGTGACGCGCATGATCACCGAGTCGGCGAAACCTCCAACGTAGCCCGACACCAGACCCACGACGACACCGACCACGATGGTGATGATCGCCGAGACGACGCCCACGATCATGATCGGCCGGCATCCGACGATGATCTGAGCGAGAACGTCTTGACCTAGCGCGTCTGTTCCGAGCGGATGCTGCAGCGACGCGCCGGCGTACGCCGCCGCAGCGTTCTGCGAGGAGCTGATATGCACCAGCATGGGCCCGAAGATGGCCATGAGCACATAGATCAGAACGATGATGCCGCCGACGAGTGCGGGCTTGTCATTCTTCAAGATGCGCCAGAGATCGCTCCAGAACCTCATAGGTCACCTCCCTGGGTCGCGATAGCGACGGTCTCGGTTGTCGTACCGACGCCAGGCGGCGCCACTTTGCGTCGTGATGGCCAGGCGATGCGCGGATCGATCAGCGGATATAGCAGGTCCACCAAGAAGTTCGAGACGACCACGGCGACAGTGATCAGAACGAAGCAGCCCATCATCAGCGAGTAGTCGCGAGAGTCGACGGACTGGATCATGTAGTAGCCGATTCCGGGGTATTGGAAGTAGGTCTCGACGAAGACCGAGCCCCCGAACATGAATCCGACGGCCAGCGCGAGTTGCGTGATCATCGGCAGCATGGAATTCCGACCTATATATGAGCGGCTGATGACCTGGTTGGAAAGACCTCGTGCTTCGGCCGCTCTCACATACTCCGAGCCGAGCACGGAGACCGCGGACCCCTTCATCGCGAGTGCCCAGCCGCCGAACGCAGTAAGAACCGACGCCAGGATCGGCAGGAACGCGTGATAGGCGACCGAGACGATGAAGTCCCAGTTGAAACCCGGAGTGACATCCACTCCATAGGCGCCGTTGCTGGGGAAGATGCGCCATATTCCGGTGAAGAAGTAGAGCAGCACAATAGCCACCAGATAACTGGGCACGGCGCCCATGACGGAGACGATGAACGTCCAGACCTTGGCGAACACGCTCCCCGGATGAATGGCCATCCTGTTGCCGATATACACACCGATCACGAAGCTGATCAGTAGTGACACCGCGACGACGAGGATGGTCCACGGGAGTGCCTGACCGATGACGGCGACCACGGTAGTTCCCGGGTTCGTGATCGGCCGACCGAGGTTACCCCGCAGGATGTTCACGAGGTAGTCGATGTACTGGGTCCACAGCGGCGCCTTGGGCGTCAGACCATAGATGGTCTGCACACGCTGTTGGATCTCTTGTTCCGTCATTCCCCCTTGCACGCGCAATTGCGCTTCGAGGGCGGACATCGGATTTCCTGGCATCAGCCTCACCATGAAGAACGACAGCGTGAGCACCACGAAGATGATCACTAGCGACATGGAAAGGCGCTTCAGGACATAGGACACCATTGTTGTTCCCATCAGATGCGAGCCGGCAGCGGCTCATGTCCATTGGATGACGAGTCGTGACCGGAGACTCCGGTCACGACTCGTCATCGTTGTATCGGGCGCGTCCGTGCGGACCGCAATCACTTCGGCTGGATGTATCCGTTCTCCATCGCGTAGACCACTCCGGCGCTCTGGTTGTTTCCGATGATGTCCCAATACGACGAGGTGCCGTTGGAACCGACCTTCGGCCAGTTGGTGTAATGCGAATCCGAGAACGAGAACTGATAGACCTTGGTGGCGTACCAGATGTACGGCACCTGCTTGTTCACCAACTGCGCCCAAGACCAGGTCAACTCATTCATCTTGCTGCCCGGCCCGACGGTTCGTGACTGGTTGAAGATCGTCGTCGCCACATCGACATTGCCCAGCCCCGGAACGTCGGCCGTCGGCCCGAATCCCATTCCCTTCTTGCCCGCGTAGTTCCCCGAGGTCTGGAAGTTCTGGTCATGCAGCATCGCAGAGAGGGAGAGGAGCGGGGTGGCTCCGCTTGGGAAGTAACCGGCGATCTGGAAGTTGCCGTTCATCTCGTCAGCGGACAGCTGCGCACCCGAGGTCGCATTGACATCCGACTTGATGCCGAACTCGGTCAACGCCTTCGCCGCCGACGTGAAGGAGGTCACGATGTCGGACGTGTTGGAGTTCGCCTCGAAAGTGAGGGTGAACTGGTCGCCCTTCGGTGTGTACCACTGGCCGTTCTTCTTCGTAAATCCGGCACCGGTGAGGAGTTTCGCAGCCGCGGAGGTATCGGTGTTGTACTTGTTCAGCTTCGACAGCTCGCTCTTGGTGAGGTAGGTCGAGTTCTGCTGCGGAGACAGCCCCGTGATGTACTGCTGCCATACGCCGCCCGCGCCCTTCGCGGACCCGTACGCAGCCTCGGTCATCTGCTGGCGGGGAATCGCGTAGGCGAGCGCCTGCCGAACGGGGGTGAGGTTCAGCGGGTACTGCTGGTTGTTGAACGCCAGCGCGAATCCGAAGGCTTGCGGCAATGCCAGGTTCGAGCCCGCCGTCGAATTCCAGCGCTTGAGCAGCGGCGGCGCCAGATAGACGTTGGAGAAGTCCGCGTTGCCCGAGAACAGCTGCGGGTAGATCTCCTGATTCGAACCGTTGCCATAGGTGATCGACGGTACGTGGATCTTGTCGGCGAGCCAGTACGTGTTCGACTTGACGAGCTTGGCTTCCGATCCCGTCACGCCCTGGAGCTTGAACGGCCCATCACCCGGCACTTTGCTCGGGCTGAGCGCGGCCAGTTGCTTGAACACAGCGTTGTTACGCGTGTACTCGGGCATGGTCACGGCCTTGGCGGGATCCGTGTTATAGACCGCGTAGTACGCCGGAACGTCCTTCTCGACCTGCGGTGTCACGAACGACCCGTAAACGCTGGCCGGGTACACGACCGTATTCGCCAGGATGTCGTTCTCGGCCAACGCCACAGGCTCACCCTGACGTAGCGTGAACGCGACTGTGGAGTCGTCGACGATCTTCACGCCTGTGATGTCATTCCACGCCGCGGCCCCGTTCAGACCGTTGAGCAGCACCGTGTCGTAGACATCCTTCGACGTGACCGGAGTCCCGTCCTGCCACTTCGCCTTCTTCTCAAGGTTGACCGTGAGAGTTTGACCCGAGACCTTCCAGGACGACGCGAGTTGCGGCGCGTATTCCGTGATCGAAGGGAACTTCTGTATAGCGAGCCGCTGAAACACGAAGTCGCTGAACGCGGTGGCGTCGGTGTTGACGTTCCACGGGTTGATCGAGAACGTCGCGGTCGGCCAGGAGCAGCACGGCTGATACGAGAGCGAGGCCGCGCTGGCGTTGCTGCCGCTGCTTGCGCTCGCAGCGCCGCCATCCGGATTCGCCGCCGTGCACCCGGCAAGCGCGAGCGCCACCGTGCCTGAAATGCCCACAGAAGCCAGCCAGGCGCGTCGCCTTCGCCTTCGCGGGACTCGATCGCTCGGCCCTCGTTCGGCCCTGCGGGGGCGGAACATCGTTGCGAGTTGCTCCGCCCACCATGAAGTCGGCTGTGCCATTGATCCTCCTCGATCCAAGACAGGTTGAACACTGTCCGCCGATCCCCCCGATGGGGTACGTCGGCCGGGTGTGCTCACCCTATTAATAAATGCACTCGATGAAAAGACTTGTCAGAAACTTGTACCCCGGTGGTACTCAACCGGGCAGGATGTATCCGTTCTCCATCGCGTATATGACGCCCGCTTGCTGGTTGTTGCCGATCAGGTTCCACACGGCCGACGTGCCGTCGGAACCCACTTCTGGCCAGTTCGTGTAGTGCGATGTCGAGAAAGAGATCTGACGCACCTTCGTTGCGTACCAGAGGTAGGGGACGTCGCGGTTCACGAGCTGCGCCCATGACCAAGTCAGTTCGTTCATCTTGCTTCCGGGTCCGACATTGCGTGACTGTCCATAGATCGTCGTCGCCACGTCGACGTTGCCCTGACCCGGGACATCCGCTGTCGGCCCGAACCCGATGCCGCGTTTGCCGGCGTAGTTGCCCGAGGTCTGGAAGTTGTTGTCATGCAGCATGGCCGAGAGCGTCTGGAGCGGGGTGACGCCATTCGGGAAGAAGGCCGCCACCTGGAAGTTGCCGTTCTGCTCGTCAGCAGTCATCTGGGCGCCGGACGTGGCGTTGACGTCAGACTTGATTCCGAACGCTGTGAGTGCTTTCGCGGCCGATGTGAACGACGTCACGATGTCCGAGGTGTCCGACTGCACCTCGAACGACAGCGTGAACTGCTGCCCCTTCGGGGTGTACCACTGACCACCGCGCTGCGTGAACCCGGCGCCGGTGAGCAGCTTGCTCGCTTTGGCGGTGTTCAGTGCGTATGGGTTCAGGCTCGAGAGCTGCTTCTTGGTCAAGAAGGTCTCGTTCTGCTGGGGAGTCAACCCGGTCATGTATTGCTGCCAGACGCCTCCAGCGCCCGAGCCTGTTCCGTAGGCGGCTTCGACCATCGTCTTGCGCGGCAGCGCATAGGCGATCGCCTGCCGCACAGCCGTGAGATTCAGCGGGTATAGCGCGTTGTTGAAGCCGATGACGAAACCGTTCGCCTGGGGCGTCGCGAGCTTCGCCCCGGGCGTCGTCTTCCACCGTTGCAGCACGTTCGGAGGCATCGTGGCGTTGGAATAGTCGACGTTGCCCGAGAGCAATTGCGGGTAGATCTCCGCGTTAGAAGCGTGGGTGAGTGTGATTCCGGGAACCCGGATCTTGTCGGCCAGCCAGAAGCCATCCCACTTGACGAGCTTGGACTGCGGCCCGTTCGTGCCCTCGAGCTTGAACGGCCCGTCACCCATCATCCGGCTCGGGTTCACCGCCGCCAGCTGCTTGAAGGTGGCGTTGTTCCGTGCGTATTCCGGCATCGTCACGGCCTTAGCGGGATCAGAGTCATACACCGCGTAATACGCCGGGACATCCTTCTCCAGTTGCGGTGTGACGAACGAGCCGTACACGCTCGAGGGGTACACGATCGTGTTGGCGAGGATGTCGTTCTCGGCAAGCGCCACCGGTTGGCCGGGGCGCAACTGGAAGGCGACGGTCTTTTCGTTCACGATCTTCAGCCCCGTGATGTCGTTCCACACCGAGGATCCGTTCAAGCCGTTCAGCAGAACGGTGTCGTACAGGTCTTTGCTGGTGACCCTGGTGCCGTCCTGCCACTTCGCCTGCTTCTGGAGATTGACCGTCAGGCTTCCCCCTGATGCGGACCATGACGCGGCCAACTGCGGCGCATAGTCGGTGAGGGAGGGGTATTTCTGCACAGCGAGCCGCAGATAGACGAAGTCACTGATCGTCGCGGCGTTCGTGCTCCATGGGTTGTACGAGACAGTGGGCCCAGGAGCGCAGCACACTGTGTACTTCAGCGGCGAGGCACTGCTTGCGCCGGTGTGCGTCGCGGTGGTGTCCGGTCCACTCGCGGTACACCCCGCTAACGCCATCGCCGCGGACGCCATGATCGCCAGTCCCACGAGCCTTCCGCGCCTACCGTGAACGATGCGTCTCGGTGACCGACGGTCCGACAAGAACACCCTTCCGAACCGCTTCGCTCGTGTCGTCGCCCCAGCCATCATCGGCCTCCCTCGGTCAAGCGACGGGTTGCGTCCGCGCCTGCGCCCGAAACCCGAACCTGATCGCGTGACCCATCCTCCGCTTTAGTAAATATGCTATAAGAATTAAAACAATCTGACCACCCTCAAGGTCGAAGGGACGAAATCTCGTCATGTCATCTCCACTTCGTGTGGCCGCATTGAGCTTCTGGCATGTCCATGCCGGCGACTATGCGAGGTCTGCGCAGAACCATCCAGGGACGGAGCTCGTGGCCGTCTGGGACGACGACCCGGATCGAGGCCGAGCCGGCGCGGAGCAATTCGGCGTCGAGTTCGTGCCCGATCTCGACGCGCTGCTCGCTCGCGACGACATCGACGCGGTGACGATCACGACCTCGACGGTGGACCACCGCGACGTGATTCTCAAGGCGGCCGCCGCCGGCAAGCACGTCTTCACGGAAAAGCTTCTGGCTCCCACCGTCGCTGAGGCGACGGAGCTCATCCGCGCGTGTGACGACAACGGAGTAGCACTCATCGTGTCGCTCCCAAGGCTCTATCACGGTTATACGCAGACGGTGAAAGAAGTCCTTGCGAGCGGCGTGCTCGGCAAGATCACGTATGCGCGAGTGCGGCTGTCACACGACGGTGCCGTAGCGAACTGGTTGCCCGACCGGTTCTACGACGCAGCCGAAGCGATCGGCGGCGCGCTCACCGACCTCGGATGTCACCCGGTTTACCTCACCCAGCTGTTCCTCGGTGCCGCTCCGGCCACGATCTCTTCGACGTATGCATACGCGACCGGCCGGGCAGTGGAGGACAACGCCGTCGTGAGCGTCACGTATGACGACGGCGCCATCGGTGTCGTCGAGGCAGGCCTCGTATCAAGCAATCCGTTCGTCATCGAGATCGGGGGCTTCGATGGATGGCTGAGCTACACGGCATATAACGACCACCTCGAGTTGGCCTTGGGCGGCGACCGGGTTGAGCGAATACCCGTTGCCGAGGACCTTCCAGGCGCCTTCGACCAGTGGGTCGAACACATCGCGAACGGAACCCGTGCCGATGACAATCTCGCCCGCGCCGTCGAACTCACCAGGTTCGTCGCTGCGGCCAACCACGCAGCAGAGACAGGAAACACGGAGGACTACTCATGATCAAGGTCGGGCTCATCGGCGGCGGCGGAATCGCTTCTGCCCATATTCACGGCTACCAGGTGCACAGCGACAAGATCGCTGTCGCCGCGGTCACCGACGCGGTCGAGGAGACTGCGAGGCGACGAGGTGACGAACTCGGTGTCCCGTGGTTCACCGACTACCGGCAGATGATCGCCGATCCGACGCTGGCCCTGGATGCAGTGGATATCTGCCTACCGCACCACCTCCACGCCGAGGCCATCATCGCGGCCGCGAATGCAGGGCTCAATGTGCTGTGCGAGAAGCCGCTCTGTCTCACCGCTGACGAAGCACGCCGCGTCAACGACGTGGTGAAATCCAATGGCGTGACACTGATGTGCGCACATAACCAGCTCTTCATGCCCGCTGTGGCCAAGGCCAAGCAGCTCTTGGAGGACGGGACCATCGGCACCGTGTACGAGGTGCGTACCACGGACTCGTTCTACAACGACTTCGATCCGGCCAACATGGGATGGCGAGCGCACGCGAGCACCTCGGGCGGCGGTGAGCTGATCGACACGGGCTACCATCCCAGCTACCTGCTACTCCACTTGGCGGGCGGAAAACCAGTCGAGGCTACCGCGATGCTGTCGACGCATCGGCTGAAGTTCATGGAGGGCGAGGACTCCGCACAGGTTCTGATTCGCTTCGACAATGGTGTGGTCGGACAGATGGTCACCAGCTGGGCGTATCAGCCTGCCACGTCCACCGAGCGGTTCTCCGCGGTCGGAGAGTTCGGCGCACTCACCAGCGACGGCACGACCGTCAGTTATCGTCTGCGCACCGGCGAGGAGGAGTCTTTCACCTTCGAACCCGTTGAGACCATCCCGGCGGAGATCGGCCATTTCGCCGATTGCCTCACCGCGGGCACGCGTCCTCCGCATACGGAAGACGAGGGCATCCAGGTTCTCGGCATGCTCCTCGCCGCGTACGAGAGCGCGAGGGAGAAGACGGTCGCGCCGGTGCTGGATGTGCTCGCCCGGGTTCCAAGCACGTTGTGAAGCCAGTTCGCCGGCCCGTCATCGCGCCGCGGTGACGGGCCGGCGAATGAGCATGTCCTGTGGTTTGGGAGACAGAGTGTCATCGAGCACGAGACATGCCGCACCACGCGCCGCAACGGCTTCTCCGGCTGAGGATATGACGAACTCGATGTCGTGAGGGACGGATGCACGCACCGACGCCCGTACACGTCCCGGCAGGACCTCCAGAAGCACCTGCCCGATCGGTGCAATGAACGGGCCGCCGAAGACGACTCGGTCCACATCGAGCAAGTTCACCAGCCGCACGATGGCGTCGGCGATTCCGTCGAACATCAGGGTGAAGAGTCCCTTCGCTCGAGGATCGTCGCGCAACATCATCAGATCGGCGAGCGCGCTGCGCAGTTCCGTGATGGCCATTCCCGACGCGTCCCCGTTGACGAGCCCCGAGGGATCCCCCGGCAACAGGCCGTGGATGATCGCCTGCCCTATCAGGAACGGGGCTCTGAGCGCGTCACCCACCGGCCACGTGGTCGGATGGCTGACGCCGTCGAATCGCATAGTGTCCAGCCAGCCGATCCCACCCGCATTGCCGGAGCTCCCACGAATCGCTTCGCCGCCGATCGCGAGTCCGGCACCCACGCCAGTGCCTGCATAGAAGAACACGATGTCGTCGCTGGCTCCGGTGGAATCGAGCCAGAGCTCGGCGATCACGGCGGCAGTCACATCCTTTTCCAGCAGCACGGGCATCCCGAGCCGATCGGAAAGCACTGAGCGCACCGGAACGTTGCGCCACCCCGGCAAGAGTGGGGGGTCCAGTACGATCCCGTGAGTGACGTCGATGGGCCCTGGTGCGGCCACGCCCGCTCCTAGCACTCGTCCCGGCTCGATCCGCTGCTTCTTCAGCATCGCGGGAATGGCGGCGGCAATGCGCTCGACTGTCTCTTCGGCTCGCGCCGTCGACGCGGTCAGAAGCTCGCGTCGAGCGACGACCTCTCCGGCAAGATCCAGCAGCACCAGCGTGACCACCGATGGATCGAGATGGATACCGATCGCGAAGCGCGCCCGCGGGGCGAGCCGCAGTATCGTACGTGGCTTTCCGACGCCGTTCACCCGTGTGCCGTCCTCGACCACGAGGCCCTCGTCCATGAGCCGGCGCACGATATTCGTGACGGTCTGGGCCGAAAGCCCGGTGTTCTTCGCCACCTCGATACGGCTCACGCCGTCGACGGCATGGCGAACGGCGTCGAGAATTACCGCGTAGTTGTAACCCCCGACGGCAGGAAGGTTGCTTCCTGCGCGCATAAACGAGCCCGCCTCACCCACGTCGGCCGCGCGACGCGTTCGCATGACACTATCTCAGTTCTTGAGGTCGCATCGTTCCCCGGTATCGACCATGCCCCATAACTTACCCACGACGCTACGTCAACGCGCACCGTCGTGAACCGGACGTGTTGTCCCGGATCGCGATGGAGGGCATACTCCTTTGTCCTCTGCTCGCCCCGCCACAGCACCGGCACCGTGGACAGATAGGGTGTCATGGGCTCCGTCCGGGGCTCGATGCATCCATCGGCGGTCCGGTGGGGGGAAAGGACACAGTGGAGAACACCTTGCACATCAGAAAGCGCGTCGCGACGATCGCCGTCGCCGTCGTACTCGCGGGCGGTGCGCTCAGCGGCTGCAGCGCAGTGAGCGGCCTCAGCAAGGCGGCCGGATGTGCCGAGCTCGCCAAGGCGGGCAACACGCTGAGCTCTGCCGCGAGCGACGCGATGACCGAGGCCACGAGCGACCCGAAGAGTGCAGCCGCCAAGCTGGACTCCGCCGCCGACAAGTTCGACACAACCGTGCAGAAGATCACGGATGCCGGCGTCAAGGAGAAGGCGCAGGCCATGTCGACCGCGTACAAGAAGTTCACCACCGACTTCAAGGCGTACGCGGACGACCCGGCGAACGGCGACCCGGCATCCATCACGTCCGACGCCTCCGCGATCTCCGACGCGGCGACAGCGGTGGGCAAGGTGTGCGGCGGCAAGTAAGCAACGGAAGCACGACGGCGCCCTTCGAGACTCGCACTCGGGAGGCGCCGTCATCCGTCTGCCCTATCGTGAAGGGCATGACGACTGCCACTCGCCGGCGAACCGGCCGGTTCATCGGCATGCTCGGCGGGATCGCGATTACCGCCCTTCTGCTGTCCGGATGCTCCGCCGTGAACGGGCTCAGCCGCGTCGCATCCTGCTCCCGGCTCGCATCGGCGGGATCCGACCTGAAGGACTCGCTCACCGGGCTGAGCGCTCAGAGCGATCCCGCGGCCGCTCTCAGCACCGTGACCCAGGCGACGGATGCCTTCTCTTCCGCTATGAAGGACGTACGCGACGCGCAGGTGAAGGCCAAGGCGGATGCCGTGACCTCGGCCTTGCACGCCCTCGCCGCGGAACTGAAGGCGGCTCCGGGCATCCCTCCGGCGCAAGCCGAGACGAAGCTGGAAACCGACAAGGCAGCCGTGCTCGACGCCGCATCCGCAGCCAAGGCGGTCTGCGAGTAGCGCCGTCGTCCGGTATCGTCTAACCAGACGATTTATCTTGACGTCAAGATTCTTTTTCCCGCAAAACCGCCGACAAGGAGCGTGCTGACGCGATGACGAAGATCATCTACACCCACACCGACGAGGCTCCGCTGCTGGCGACGTACTCGTTCCTGCCGATCGTGTCCGCGTTCGCGGAGAAGGCCGGTGTCGAGTTCGAGACCCGCGACATCTCCGTGGCCGGGCGCATCCTCGCGCAGTTCGGCCTCGCCGACGACGCTCTGGCGGAACTCGGCGAGCTGACCGGTTCCCCCGACGCGAACATCGTCAAGCTGCCCAACATCTCGGCATCCATCCCGCAGCTGAAGACGGCGATCAAGGAGCTGCAGGAGAAGGGCTACGACGTTCCCGACTACCCGGACTCGCCCGTCACCGACGAAGAGGCCGAGATCCGTGCGAAGTACTTCAAGGTCATCGGGTCGGTCGTGAACCCGGTGCTGCGCCAGGGCAACTCCGACCGGCGCGCACCCCAGTCCGTGAAGGCGTACGCGAAGAAGCATCCGCACACCAACAAGCCGTTCGCCGAAGGCTCGAAGACGACCGTGGCCACCATGGGCGAGCACGACTTCAAGAGCAACGAGAAGTCGGTCACGATCCCCGCAGACGACACCCTGACGATCGTGCTGGAGACCCAGGACCGCGAACAGAACGTGCTGCTCGAGCAGCTGCCGGTCAAGGCCGGTGAGGTGGTCGACGCGACGCACCTCTCCGCCGAGCACCTCGACGCGTTCCTCGCGAACGCGATGAAGCGTGCCCAGGCCGAGAACGTGCTGTTCTCCGTGCATCTGAAGGCCACCATGATGAAGGTCTCCGACCCGATCATCTTCGGCCACGTGGTGCGGGCGTACTTCAAGGATGTCTTCGACACGTACGGTGCCGACCTCGCCGCTGCCGGAGTCTCTGCGAACGACGGACTGGGCGCCATCCTCAGCGGCATCCAGGCGCTGCCGAACGGGGCCGAGATCCGGGAGGCGATCGACCTCGCCCTCGCGGCCGGTCCGCGACTCTCCTACGTCAACTCGGACAAGGGCATCACGAACCTGCACGTGCCCAGTGACGTGATCATCGACGCGTCGATGCCCGCTCTGATCCGCAACGGCGGCAAGCTCTGGGACGGCGAGGGACGCGAAGACGACACTCTTGCCGTCATCCCCGACTCCTCGTACGCCGGCGTGTACGCCACGGTCATCGAGGATGTGAAGAAGAACGGCCCGCTCGACCCCGCTGTCATCGGATCGGTTTCCAACGTCGGCCTCATGGCTCAGGCCGCCGAGGAGTACGGCTCGCACAACAAGACATTCGAGATCCCCGTCGCGGGCACCGTGAAGGTGCTGAACAAGGCCGGCGACGTGCTCCTGGAGCACGAGGTGGGCGCAGGCGACATCTGGCGCGCTTGCCAGACCAAGGATGTCCCGATCCGCGACTGGGTGAAGCTCGCCGTGGGCCGCGCACGCGCCAGCCAGACGCCCGCCGTGTTCTGGCTCGACGAGACCCGCGCGCACGACGCGCAGCTCATCGCGAAGGTGCGCGAGTATCTGGCGGACTCGGACCTCGTGGGCGACACGAGCGGCCTCACCATCGAGATCCTCGCGCCCGAGCTCGCCACCGCGTACTCGCTGGAGCGGATGCGCAAGGGCGAGGACACCATCTCGGTCACCGGCAACGTGCTGCGCGACTACAACACCGACCTGTTCCCCATTCTCGAACTCGGCACCTCCGCCAAGATGCTCTCGGTCGTGCCGCTCATCGCCGGTGGAGGGCTCTTCGAGACGGGTGCCGGCGGATCCGCACCGAAGCACGTGCAGCAGCTCGTGCAGGAGGACTACCTGCGGTGGGACTCGCTCGGCGAGTTCTTCGCTCTTGTGCCCTCGTTCGAGAAGTACGCCGAGCAGGCCGGACGTCCCGCCGCCAAGGTGCTGGCCGAGACGCTCGACCGCGCCACCGCGACGTTCCTCGACGAGGACCGCAGCCCCGGCCGCAAGCTCGGCACCATCGACAACCGCGGCTCGCACTTCTACCTGGCGCTGTACTGGGCGCAGGAGCTGGCGAAGCAGACGGATGACCCGCAACTGGCATCCGTGTTCGCTCCGCTCGCCGAGGCACTCACCGAGAAGGAGCCGGCCATCGTAGACGAGCTCGTCGCGGTGCAGGGAAAGCCGGCAGACATCGGCGGCTACTACCTGCCCGACCCGGAGAAGGCGAGCGCTGTGATGCGGCCGTCCGCCACGTTCAACGACGCGCTGGCCGCCTTCTGACGCGACATCGACACGTGATGGAGGGCACGAACATCCACTCGATGTACGTGCCCTCTTCGCGTTTCCCGAGGCCGACTATCGACGCCGTAGACGGCACGTTACCCTTGTGCCATGGCTGAGCTGCGTCTTGAGGAACTGTCCGCTTCGAACATCTCCGCAGCGAACGCGCTGACACTCAAGCCCGGCCAGGAACAGTTCATCACTCCGGTGTCGTACTCCGCCGCTGCCGCCGTGAACGACCCGAACATGACCTGGCAGCGCGTCGTGGTCGACGGCGACCACGAGGTCGTCGGCTTCATCATGGGCAGCTTCGACCCGGATGCCGACGACGAGTTCCGCTCCATCCTCTGGCGCATCAACGTGGACGCCGAAGTGCAAGGTCGCGGCATCGGGCAGTTCGCCGTCGACGCGCTTGCCGACGAGGCTCGCAAGCGCGGGCAGGACCGGCTCCATGTCATCTGGGAGACCGGGGAGCTCGGGCCAGAGGCGTTCTTCCTCCGCACCGGGTTCTCGCCGATCGGCGAGACGCAGTACGGGGAGACCATCGGCGCAATGGACCTCTGAGCCTCGTCTGCCCGTTCTCGATGACACCGTCGACCGCACCGCGGCGGATGCCCGAACCCGCCGAGGGCTTCGTCGAGGCCGTCCTCGAGGTGGTGTCGGACATCCCGCCGGGCCGAGTCATGACGTACGGCCAGATCGCGGCGCTCCTCGGGTCGCGGGGTGCCCGAGTCGTGGGCAACGTGATGGCCAGGTACGGAGCGGATGTGCCGTGGTGGCGGGTGATCCGGGCATCCGGCCAGCCGCCGGCCTGCCACGAGGGCAAGGCGCTGGAGCACTATCTCGAGGAGAGCACGCCGCTGAAGGGGATGACCCGCGAACAGGCATCACGCGAGGATGCCGTGGAGCGGTACCGCGTCGATCTCGCCGCCGCGCGCTGGTCGCCTTACTGAACCGACCAGCGCCACTCACATCGGGTAGCGCTTCACTCCGCGATGGCCAGCCGGTCGGATGTGGTCGCCGCCTCCGCTGCTTCGATCATGGCTCCGGAAAGGGCAGCATAGACGGACGACCATGCCTGCTTCACTTCGGTGGTGAAGTCTTCGCCGAGCCCCAGCGAAAGGGTCGCGAGCAGCGCGGCGCCGACCGTGGGATAGTACTCCGGTTTGACGCCATAGCCAGCGTGCCGGGCGCCGAGATCGGCGACGATGCGCCGCAGGCCGTCCCAGTCGTTCAGGCCGTTCACTGCCATGCCGAGCATGGTCATGAGCTTGCGGCGCTGTTCGGCCATGTCCTCCGGAAACAACCCCCTCAGCGAGGGATCGCGCTCGAAAAGCTCCTCATAGAAGATGGTCGCGGCCTGATCGGCGATCGGTGCCACCTTCGCGAAACTGGTCCGTACGAGTTCGATCTGCACTGCGTTCATCTGCTGTCCTCATCTCGAGTCGGATGGCGTCTGCTGAGCGCCCGTCGTCGGGCGACGCCCGCTATGACGCAACAGTAGGAACGCACCGTTACGGCCGAGGTGCCAGCCGCATCACGGCATGTGACAACCGGCTCACGCCCGTAGGTCAGCGATGTGAGAGACCGAATCTAGATCGGCGCCGGGTCGCCTTCCGTCGATGCGGTGCGGAAGCCGAGCGTGCGGGATCGGTGGTGCTCCTCCGTGAGGTCGTGGAGTCGCGGCTGGAGCAGGTCCGCAATGCCGACCCGGCCGATCACGGTGCCGTCGGCATCCAGAACATCCGCCTCGGTGCATCCGTTCTCTGCGAACAGATAGGCGAGGGCGCGCACCGTCAACTGTCCGCGCACCGCGAAACGATCAGCCGCGGGCACGTCGCCATCGGGGATCGGATGCATGACATCGCGAACGAAGAAGGTCTCCAGCGGATCGGTGGAGTACTCCCGGGTGAGATGCAGACCGCGGCGAGCGATCTTCTCGGTCAGGACCGACCGCTTCAGCACCAGCACCGACAGGGCGTACGCCGCGGTGGCCGACAGGAGGAGCGCCGGTAGGGCGTTCCACGCGTGTGTCAGCTCGAGTGTGAACACGGTGCCGGTGAGGGGCGAGCGCATCACCCCGCCGAGCACTGCGGCGAGCCCGCACATGGCCCAGAACCCCGGCATGACGTCGGGAAGAACGGTGCCCTCGAGAGCGCCCAGCGCGCCGCCCACCATGAACATCGGCGCCAGCACGCCGCCGGACGTGCCCGAGCCGAGCGACAGCGACCAGATCAGCGTCTTGACCACAAGGATGCCCAGAATCAGCGACATCGTCGCCCTGCCGGTCAGCAGCTGATCGATGACGTCATAGCCGACACCCAACGCCTGCGGCTCGATGAGGCCACCCGCGCCGATGATGAGGCCGCCGATCGCCGGCCACCACATCCAATGGATCGGGAGTTTCGTGAACCCGTCTTCCGCCTTGTAGACCAGCCAGGTCGCACCGACCGCGAGGAGGCCGCCGGTCAGTCCCACCGCCGCGGCGATGCCGCACACGAGGGGCGACAGGTGCAGGTGCGATGCATCGACCGGAAAGACCGGGCCGGTGCCGAGCAGGACCCCGCGCACCATCGTGGCGACCGAGACGGCGGCGACCACAGGCACGAAGCTGCGCGGCCGCCATTCGAACAGCAGCAGCTCGACGGCCAGGAGCACCGACGCCAGCGGCGAGTTGAACGTGGCGGCCATACCTGCCGCGGCGCCCGCGACGAGCAGTGTCTTGCGCTCATCCGCCGTGAGCTTCAGGAGTTGGGCGAGCAACGACCCGAGGGCGCCCCCGGTCATGATGATCGGGCCCTCCGCGCCGAACGGACCACCCGTGCCGATGCTGACGGCTGCGGAGATCGGCTTCAGCACGGTCACCTTGGGCGAGACCCGGCTTCCGCCGGTGAGGATCGCCTCGATCGCCTCCGGCATGCCGTGGCCGCGGATCTTCTCCGAGCCGAACCGTGCCATCACGCCGACGATGAGTCCGCCGAGCACCGGGGCGAACAGGATGATCCACCACGGCGCGTGCGCGGCGCTCGGGGCGACCAGCGCGGTGTCGACGCGACCGAAGAACACGAGGTTGGTGACCAGGCCGATCAGCCTGAGCAGAACGAAAGCGGCCACGCCGGCCAAGGCGCCGACGGGCAGGGCGAGTGCGGTGATGACGAGCATGCGGCGGTCGACCGCGAAGTCGCCCAGCACGAGGCGGGCATGACCGGTCCTCGAGGCGCCGCCGGTTGCGCGCCTCGGATTCGTGTTCCTCACAGCGGCAACCACCCGAGGTGGGAGTGCTCCGGCCGGCTGGCGGCCGCACTGTGGAACGTCGTCAGGGCGCGAACGGCCGCAGCCCGATCGGCCGCATCCACGGAGTGCAGGATGCGGGCCAGTTCGACGTGACGCCATGACAAGACCTCGTGCACGGTCTTGACACCGAGCGGGCTGAGCGCGAGTGCGACGATCGAGCGCTTCTCGCCGTTGCGATCCCTCGTCACATGACCGGATGCCACGAGTCGGTCGGCCATGCGCGTCACGGACGAGGGCGAGACGGCCAGCTCGCGGGCCAGCTTGGTGGAGGGCGTTACCCCAAGGTCGTCGAGCACGAGCATCAGCCGGAACTGCGGCAGGGAGACGCCGGGAGCCACGACCTCGACGCTGCGCACGGCCACGTCGATGAGGTCTCTGGTCGCGACCTGGAACGCGGTGACCTCCTCGTCGGAGGGAGGGACATTCGTTTGCACTAAGCAAGTATTGCAGAGAGCAAGTCCTTCGGTCGAATCGGCATCTCAGCGATCGCCATCTTCAGCGCAATCGCCACAGGCGCCCTGCGACATGCACGACCATCGAAACGGCGACGATGGCCCAGACCACGAATGCGACCCAGATGCTCACCGCCCCGATGCCTCCGAGCGTGGGCAGCCGGTCAGCCTTGCCCAGATACATGCTTGCCACGGCATACATGCCCATCGGGAAGACCATGCCCCACAGCGCGACGTCGTATCGCAACGGAACCCGATGCACCACGTGCCGCCACCATCCGATGCTCACCAGCGCGGGAACAAGCCAGGTGGCGAACGACCACAGCACGACGCCCGCACCGGCTATGAGGCCGCGCGAGGCGTCGATCATCGGCATGTCGGACATCTCGACGAGCTTCGACGCGGCGAGAACGGTGATGGCGGCGGCGCCCATCGCCACCCAATAGTCCGGTCCCAGTTCGGCTGCCGAGATGCCTTGAGTCAGCATGCGCACGACGATGACCACGCCGATCACGGCATAGAGCACGAGGCCGACGGACCACGACAGCACCGCCACGATCGCGAGCAGTTCGGCCGACGCCCTCGCCAGCGGCTCGAGCGAGGCGGCCACGAGCGCAACCGATTGGCTCGCGACCGGCCAGATGAACCAGGTTCCGTTGACGTCTCGCAGCGCATCGATGTGCCAGGGATGCGCCAGCACCACCCCGCCCGGAATGGCGTACTCGAGCACGAGCCAGGTCGCGAACGCGACGATCAGCAGCACGCACGGCAGAGCGAAGCCCATCGCAGGGATGAGCCTGGCCGCGATCACATCGGTCGCGGCCACGAACGTGAAGAATGCAAACCCCGTTCGCACCCTCGTGAAGTCCGCGACGATCTCGTGACGGTAGGCGACCAGCCGCCACCCGGTGAGCACCACAAGAACGACGTAGGCGACGACCGCGAGCCACAAGAGGACCCACGAGAGCCCGGAGAACCCGACCTGGGCCACGCCGACAGACACCGTGCCGGTCGCCATCACCACGGCGAAGTACGTCGGCGACAGCGTGCGTACCGCTTCGCTCAACCCTCGACGCTGTGCTTCCAGCACCTTCTCAGCGTATGCCGCCGGGCCGCCGCGAGCCGTTCCCGATGGGGCCGCGCGGCCGGACGTCCCCCCGGTGGCCTTCTCCCGATGCAGACCGTCACCGGCATGCGCGCTGTGGCTGCCGGCATCCGCTGCGCCTTCGATCTCTCGCGCTCCCGCCGAAAACAGGCAAATCCCGCGGGAACAGGCAACTCCTGCCTGTTCCCACGGGGTAGGCGCTTTCCCGCCTGTTCTCGTGCTACTGCCGGTGGACCGTAACGGCCACAGACAACCAGCTACACCAGCGAGTCGCGCCAGGCGGCGTGCAGCTGCGCGAAGCGGCCGGTGCCGGCGATGAGGTCGGCCGGTGAGCCGTCCTCGACGACACGGCCGTGCTCCATCACGAGCACGCGATCGGCGATCGCGACCGTGGAGAGCCGGTGCGCGATGATCAGAGCCGTGCGGTCCTTCAGCAGCGTCTGCAGGGCATCCTGAACCAGACGCTCGCTCGGGATGTCGAGCGAGCTCGTCGCCTCGTCAAGGATGAGCACCGCCGGGTTCGCGAGGAACGCCCGCGCGAACGAGATCAGCTGCCGCTGGCCCGCCGAGACCCGCCCGCCGCGCTTGTTCACATCGGTGTCGTACCCGTCGGGCAGACCCTGGATGAACTCCGCCGCGCCCACGGCTTCGGCCGCAGCGCGGATCTCGTCGGGCGTGGCATCCGGCTTGCCCAGGGCGATGTTGTCGGCGACTGTTCCGGAGAACAGGTACGCCTCCTGGGTGACCATGACGATCGCGCGGCGCAGATCTTTCGGGTGCAGATCGCGTAGATCGACACCGTCGAGCGTGACCGACCCCTCGGTGGGGTCATAGAACCGCGCGATCAGCTTCGCCAGCGTCGACTTGCCCGCTCCCGTTGATCCCACGAGCGCGATCGTCTGACCGGCGGGAACGTCGAGCGTGAACTCCGGCAGGATGACGCGATCCTTCTTGTAGGCGAACGTCACGTCGTCGAACTTGACGTTCCCCTTCGCCTCCCAGAGGTCGACCGGATGCACCGGATCGGGCACGCTCGGCTCCTCCTCCAGCACACCCGAGATCTTCTCGAGCGCTGCCGCGGCCGACTGGTAGGAGTTGTAGAACATCGCCATCTCCTCCATCGGGTCGAAGAACCGACGGGTGTAGAGCAGCACGGCCAGCAGGATGCCGATGGGGAGGGCCCCCATCGCCACGCGGAATCCGCCGACCAGCAGCACCACCGCGACGGTGATGTTGCCGATCATCACGAGCCCCGGGTCGAAGATTCCGAAGAGCTGGATCGTCTTGGCGTTGACGTCGCGGTAGTCCTCGACGAGGTCGCCGAACTCCTTCTCGTTGCGCTTCTCCTTGCGGAAAGCCTTGACGGCACGGATGCCTGTCATGGTTTCCACGAAGTGCACGATGAGCTTCGCGGATGCCACGCGCGAACGCCGGAACAGCACCTGCGACCGCTTCTGGAACCACCGCGTCAGGAAATACAGCGGAACCAGCGCGCAGAACAGGATGACGCCAGACACCCAGTCGTTCACGAACATGAAGACCGCGATGAAGCCTGAGTACAGCACGCCCTGCACCAGTTGGTTGATGCCAGAGTCCAGCAGTTCCCGGATGGAGTCCAGGTCGCTGGTCTGCCGCGAGATGATGCGGCCCGACGTGTACGACTCGTGGAATTCCAGGCTCAGCCGCTGCGTGTGCAGGAACACCCGCTTGCGCAGATCGAGCAGAATCGCCTGGCTGATGCGTGCCGACATGACGGTGTACCAGGACACCGTCGCCGCGCCGATCACGCCGGTGACCAGGTACGCAGCGCCGGTGAGGGCGATGGGCCACCAGTCCTGCGACTTCAGGGCCGAGATGCCCTGGTCGACGCCGATGCCGATCAGTGTCGGGCCGATCACCTGCGCCAGCGTGGAGACCACGATCACGACGAAGGCGAACGCCACTCGTCCGCGCAACGGCCGCAGCAGCGACCCGAGCAGCCGTAGCGACCTGCGGCGGATCTGCCGCGACTCCTCCTTGGAGAAGTCGTTGCGCTCCTCGCCCTCGACTCCGAGAACAGTTGCGGTGCTCACAGGCTCACCTCCTCCAGTGCCTCTTGCTCTTCGTCGTCTTCGAGACTCGAGATGACGAATCGGTAGTGCTCGTTGGTCGCCAGCAGATCGTGGTGCGTGCCCACGGCCGTGATGCGTCCGTCTTCGAGCAGTGCGACGCGGTCGGCCAGCATGACGGTGGACGGCCGGTGCGCAACGATGAGCGCCGTCGTGGACGCGAGCACTCGCCTCAGCGCCGCTTCCACGAGCGCCTCGGTGTCGACATCCAGAGCCGACAGCGGATCGTCGAGCACGAGCACCTCCGGGTTCGCGGCGACCGCGCGGGCAAGCGCCAGGCGCTGCCGCTGGCCACCGGAGAGGCTCAGCCCCTCCTCACCGACCTTCGTGTCGACACCGTCGGGAAGGTCGTACGCGAAGCCCGCCTGGGCGACCTCGAGCGCTTCGGTGAGCACGGCATCCGCTCGCTTCTGCGTCTCGGGATCGTCGCTCACCAGATCGGCACGGCCGAGCAGCACGTTGTCGCGCACGGAGGCGGAGAACAGCGTGGCATCTTCGAACGCCATGGCGATGTGGGTGCGCAGCTCGTTCCTGCTCAGGGCCCGGATGTCGACGCCGTCGAGCGTGATCGATCCGCCCGTCACGTCGTACAGACGGGTGGTGAGTGCCGTGAGGGTCGACTTGCCGCAGCCGGTCAGGCCGACGAGCGCCATGGTCTCCCCCGGCTCCAGCTCGAGGTCGATGCCGTCGAGCAGATCGGGGTAGCCCGCCGGTGTGTCCGGGTACCGGAAGTGCGCTCCGTGGAACGCGAGGCGGCCCTGCGGGTTCGTCACGACCTGCGGATGCTCCGGGTCATCGATCGCGTTCGGCGTGTTCATCACGTCGAAGAACCGGTCGGCTGCCGTTCGGGTGTCGAACGTCATCGACAGCAGGAACCCGATCGACTCGATCGGGAACCGCAGCACGGTCGCCGTGGCGAAGAACGCGAGCAGCTGACCGGCGGTGAGCGAGTTCGCCGACACCAGCCAGACGCCGACGACGAGGCACACCGCGAACGCGACATCCGGAACCAGCAGTAGCCACAGCCAGATACCCGCGATGGCCTTCGCCTTCGCGATCTCAGTGCCGCGCAGGTCTTCCGCCTGCTTCTCGAAGTTGCGCAGCGCGTGGCGTCCGCGGCCGAACGCCTTGAGCACGCGGATGCCGTGCACCGACTCCTCGACGGCCGTCGCCAGGTCGCCCGCCTGGTCCTGGCTGCGTCGGGCGATGACCGAGTACCGGCTCTCGAACACGTAGCCGTAGATCCACAGCGGAATCGAGCAGACCATGAAGATGACTGCGAGCAGCCAGTTCCACGTGAGCAGCACGACGAAGCCGATCACGATGGTGAGGATGTTCACGAACAGCAGCACGAAGCCGAAGCTCAGCCAGCGGCGGATCAGGTTGAGGTCGCTGACGGCGCGGCTGAGCAGCTGGCCAGATGGCCAGCCGTCGTGGAAGCTCACCGGCAGGTCCTGCAGCTTGGCGTAGAACGCGTTGCGCAGGTCGGCCTCCACCTTGGTGCCCGGCGTGAGCACGAACCAGCGGCGCAGCGAGATGAGCACCGCCTCCGCGGCGCCCAGCACCAGCACGAGCAGCGCGGACGGTACGACTTCGGACGGGTCGCCGTCTTTCATCGGGCCGTCGACGAGCGCCTGCAGCACGATGGGGATCAGCAGCGCGACGATGGATGCGCCGATCGCCGCCACCATGCCCAGGTAGATGCGCGACATGGCCGGCTTCGCGAACGGGTAGATGCGCGCGAGCGACTGGAAGGTGCTCAGCCGCTTGCCGCCCGTCGCCTCGTGCTCCGCAGCGCGCGTCTCGCGCTCATGCTCGCGCGCCGGCTCTGGTTCCGGAGGGTGGAGAAGGGGTGTCTGGTTCTGTGCCTCAGAGGCAGACATGGTTCACCGTTTCGTGTGGAAGGTGTGTGGTGTGGTGTTTCGCGGATGCCTGGGGAGGCTTCCGCGAGGCGGGAATCGCGAGTCGAATCGATTCTGCCGCTGGGGAGCGACACTCGATCCGTGGCGGGCACGAGATCGGTCGCGAGCGAAGTGGTCCGAGCGGTGGGCGGGGGTCGCAAGAGCCGACAATCGTCGGATGCCCCGAGCGGGTCGGACGTTCGCTTGGGCGGCGGAGTACTCCGCGCGCTTGGCCGGAAGGGCTGAAGGGTGAGCTGGTGTGGTGCCTTGTCAGCTAACCGATCGCAACGGGACTTCCGGCGCGATGACCGGCGGGAGTCGCTGCATACCTATACCCGGCCGGACCGCTGAAGGCGGTCGGCACGAGGAGGACCGCGACGCCCGCGCGCAGCCGCGGCGTGATCTCGGTCTTCGTCATCATGGCGTCCTCCTTGCGGTGCCGGGAGGCTCGCACGTGGAGCGACCCGGGTCTCGACCAGTCATCCGGATGCCGCTCTCGGTAAACCCAAAGGTGCGAAGAGCGACAGCAGATCAGGTTATACCGACACGGCGTGAGGGTTCAAGTGGCGGAGGGAGAAGATTGCGAACACAGCGAAGCAGCAGTCTCCGCGACACGAGCACGGAGACTGCTGCTTCGCCTACGACAGGGCTGCCGGTCAGCGCTGCAGAAGAGGATGCCGCGCGCGGTCGACAGTCAGCCAGACGAACCCTGCGGTGATCACCATGCCGTCGAAGGCGTGCAGCGCGCCGAACCACGGGTTCACATCGAACCCCAGACCCACCAGCAAGCCCTGAACCACGAAGAGGAGCACGGCCAGCACGAGTGGTATGACCCACGACTTCCAGCCCGCCCAGGCGATCAGTCCGCAGATCAGAAGAACGACGGCGAGGTACTGCAGCACCTGACCGGTGGCGGCGTGCGGGAGGAAGGCGGCGCGGTCGGCGGCTTCGTCGCCCGGGTGCCGCGTGCCGCGCCGTCGCCGGGTGCTGTGCCATCGGCGCTGGCTGGCATAGCAGCATGCTACGCGGGACGCAGCAGGCTCACAGTATCGGTCACGCCAGAACGGGGACGGCGTCCAGCCGCTCCATCGCAAGCGCCTCGGCGGCGGCGAGAGTCGTGACGCCACGGTCGCGGGCATCCTCGAAGATCCGCGCGACCGTGTCGCCGATCTGCTCGACCCGCTGCCTGGTGGCATCGGCCGAGGCACCTGGCCGAGTCAGGGTGTCGAGGAAGATGACGCCGCCGGCGTTCACCACGAAGTCCGGTGCCCAGGCGATGCCGCGGTCGCGCATCAGGTCGACGACGCCGCGCTCGGCGAGTTGGTTGTTCGCAGGGCCGCACACGGCGCGCACCTGCAGCGCGTCGACGACCTCTGGAGTGAGGATGCCACCGACTCCGGCAGGCACGAACACGTCACCGGGCACGCGGGTCGCCTCGTCGGGCTCCGTCCACTGGGCACCGAGCCGGACGGCCAGCTCGCGCTTGACCGGATTCACGTCGGTGACGGTGAGGATGCCGCCGTCGCCTGCCAGACGCGTGGCCAGCAGCGACCCGACATGGCCGAGCCCGAGCACGGTGAAGCGGCGCCCGGCGACCGTGCGGTCTCCGAAGACCGCCTCGAGGGTGGCGAGGATGCCCGCATACACTCCCTGCGCGGTCGCGTCGCTCGGCTCGCCGACACCACCCTTGTCCGAGGGCAGTCCGCACACGTCGGACGTACGCTCCGCGACGACGGCCATGTCTTCTGCGCTGGTGCCGACATCCTCGGCAGTCATGTACGCGCCGTCGAGGGACGCGATCGCGTCGCCGAGGTCGAGCATGACGGCGCGACGGCGCTCGGCATCCAGCTGCGTGCCGCGCGGGAGGTAGATGACGGTCTTGCCGCCGCCGCGACGGAGGCCGGCCGCGGCGTTCTTGTACGTCATGCCCTCTGCGAGGCGCAGCGAGTCGTGCACCGCCTCGACCCAGTTGTCGTACGACCACAGCCTGCAGCCGCCGAGAGCCTGGCCCAGCTTGGTGGAGTGCACCGCGATGCTGATCGTCAGCCCGCACCGCGGCCCCTTCACGATCAGAAGCTTCTCGTGCGGAAGGTCAGTTCCGAACGCTTCGGTGAGTTCGGGCATGGCGGACATCGGTGTCTCCTTAGCGGGCCGCGGCAACGGGGTGGTGTGTCACAGGCATCCGCTCCGCTTTGTGGGCGGAACGTGCACAACTATCTTGCCACCTCGCGCGGGCGCCGGAGCACGGCGCAGCCTTGGCCGAGGGCGCCGCTCAGCCGATCAGGATGCTCAGGCAGGTGACGCAGCCCTCGAGCTTCTCGAACTCGGAGATGTCGACCGTGACGACACGGTAGCCGAGGTCGGTGAGGAGCTCCGCGGTCTTCGGGGCCGATGCCGCCAGTAGCACGGCATCCGGACCGAGTACCAGCACCGCGACACCGCTGCGCTCGGGCACCGGGAGGAAGCGGTCGAAGACGGCCGGGTCGACGTGCTCGGTGCTGCCGATGACGGCGCCGTCGGGCAGCGCCGTCACGGCGGACTTCAGGTGCAGTGCGCCCTTCACCGGGACCGCGACAACGTTGTAGCCCTCCTCGGCGGCGATGCCGCGCAGCTGACGGATGCCCTCCCCATTGGTGCGCTCGCTGCGGCCCACGTAGAGCGTGGTTCCCACGCGCAGCACGTCGCCGCCGTCGAGCGTTCCCGGCTCCTGGATGCGGTCGATCCGCAGGCCGAGGTCGGTGAGCACCGCCTCGGTTCCCGGGGTCTCGCCGCGTCGCTGCTCAGCGCCGGACCGCGCGATGACGGCGCGGTCGCCGAGGATGACCGCGGTGTCCTCGACGAAGACCGAGTCGGGAAGCACCTCTGCGGAGGCCACCTCGACCGTCTCCCAGCCGTTCTCGGCCAGGGCGGCGACGTAGGCATCCCACTGCTCGTCGGCCTTGGGCGAGTCCACCTCGACCCGGTCGATGTTCGTGACGATGCCCTCGGCCAGGTTGGTGGCGGGGATGCGCACCAGCGCGACCCTGCGACCGCGCACGGTTGCCGTGTCGTACTGCGCGATCACGCGGTAGAGCCAGCGGCCGAAGGTCGGCGTCAGTGCGGTGACCAGGGCGATGAAGAGCAGGTTGCGCTCGCCCGTCACGCTCCAGAGCACGGAGATGTCGGGCTTCTGGGCGTTCACCGCCAGGTAGATCATCGTGTCGAGGGCGGTGGAGATGACTCCGATCACGAGGCCGGCGATGAGCGCACCCCACCAGGTGGCGAAGACATCGAAGATCGCGGCCACCGCCAGCAGCACGAACGCGAAGACCGACGCGAGTGTGAAGTATCCGCTGATCGAGACGATGGCCGCCCAGCTCGCGCTCTGAGCCGCGAGGTACGCCTCGTTCGTCAGCACCACCGTTCCGACGTGCACGAGGAGTGCGACGAGGAAGGCGGTGAGAACGGATGCCGCGATGCGGCGACCCCAGGCGACAGTCATGCGTACGACCCTAGCCGAGCGCATGCTATGGGCTTGCTGATGCTTCCCGTCTGTGACGGACTAGGTTATCTTAACCTATTATGGCCTATCCCGAGATCCTGATCCTGCGCCACCTCTCCCGTCGTCCCGCGCACGGCTACGAGCTGCGGAAGCGGATCGAGGAGACGACGGGCATCGTCATCAATAACAACTCGCTCTACCCGGCGCTGAAGCGATTCGTCGAAGCCGGCGCCGTGGAGGTGACGGTCGAGCAGCACGAGTCGAAACCGCCGCGCCACGTGTACACCCTGACCGATGTCGGCAGGGAGCTTCTGCACGACCTCCTCTCGGAACTGCCCGCCGCGCAGGCCGGGGACGATCTGGAGTTCCTCACCCGGCTCGGACAGTTCGCGTTTCTGGATGCTGCGGAGCGCGCAGCGATCATCGACGTGCGCTCTGCGGCACTCGAGACCCTTCGAGAGCGGCTCGCCGCACTCGAGGGGCGCACCTCAGACGAGTTCTGGAGCTCCGCGGTCGTCGCCCATCTGCGCGAGCAGATCGAGTCTGAGCTGCGCTGGCTGAAGCGGCTTCGAGCCGAAGTGAGTCGCTCATGACGACCGGGGTCGCTCCCCGGCTCGGAGTCGCCGCCCAGTACGGACTCCTCGCAGGCCCGCTGCTGTCGATGCTCGACTCGAGCATCGTGAACGTCGCGATTGCGCCGATCGCGAAGGACCTGAACGCGGGGCTCGGCAGCGTTAAGTGGGTGACCAGCGGCTACCTGCTGGCGCTCGGGACGGGGCTGGCGCTGACGTCGTTCCTCGCGCGTCGCTTCGGGACGCTGCGCATCTACGTCGTCGGTGTCGTCGCCTTCACCGCTGCATCGGTGCTGTGCGGGCTGGCACCGGACATCCAGTTGCTCATCGGCGCGCGCATTCTGCAGGGCTTCACCGGTGCGACTCTCGTTCCGCTCGCCATGAGCATGCTCCTAGGCTCGGCGGGCGCATCACGCAACATCTCACCGTTGGCCGGGATGGTCCTGTTCCTCGGGCCCGCACTCGGCCCGAGCCTCGGAGGGCTGCTCATCGGCGCGTTCGGCTGGCGCTCGATCTTCTTCATCAACCTGCCCGTGGGCATCCTCGCCGCATTCGCGGGACGCGCCATTCCTCGCGACATCGCCCCGCCCCGCAAGAAGGATGCGCCCCTCGACGTGCTCGGGCTGGTGCTCTTGGCGGCCGGACTCTTCGGGGTGCTGTTCGGCCTCGACCGCGGTGCGAGCGACGGATGGTCTCTCTCCTGGCTGCCCTTGGGACTCGGCACGCTCCTGCTGGCCGGCTACGTTCTTCGTTCCCTGCGATCGCCGCGCCCGGCGCTCGATCTGCGGGTGTTGCGCGATCGCGGCGCCGCGGTGTCGTTCGTGCTCTGCGCGGCGGCCTCGGTCGCGGCGTGGTCGATCCTGTTCCTGCTGCCGATCTTCCTGCAGCAGGTGCAGGGATATACCGCGTTCGTTGCGGGGCTCGCGATGCTGCCGCAGGGCATCCTCACCGGCCTCGGCACGGTGCTCGGGCAGAAGGTGGCAGAGCGGATCGGCGTGCGCTTCACCGTGCTCATCGGGTTCGCCGTGCTCATCGCATCCAGCCTCGGTCTCTTCGCGGTCGACGCGACGACGTCGCTCTGGATCACCTCGGGCATCCTCGCCGCCCGCTCGGCCGCGATCGGCCTGGTCGTCACCCCACTCCTCACCGTCGTGAACCGCAGCCTGAAACCGGAGGAGCAGGCCGACGCCAACACGGTTTTCAACGTCGTTCAGCGGATCGCGGGTTCACTCGGCATCGGACTCCTCGCCGGATTCTTCGCAACACAGAGTGCCGCCAGCGGGCCGGTGGATGCCCTCCACGAGGTCGCGACCGTCATCGCCGGTCTTGCGGCGGTCGCGGCTGCCGGCGCTGCCCTACTCCCCCGACGGAACGGGTGATTCGGGTTCTTCGACTGGACGGCGCTCCGCTGTCTTGAAGGCACGCAGGCTCAGCAGCACGAGCAGGACCGGTACGGCCGCCGAGCATGCGACGACCACGAACGCGGCACGCGGCCCCGCCGCGTCGTTGATGAGGCCGCCCGCGAACGAGCCCAGCGACATCCCGCAGACGACGAGCGTGTTCAGCCATGCCAAGGCTTCGGTGATGATCGCCGGCGAGACGATCTCGTGCGCGATGTGGTTGACGGCGATGAAGAACGGGGCGATCGTCGCGCCGGCCAGGACCCCGAGCGGGTAGAACCACCAGATACCGGGGAGGAGCGCCAGCGATGCCCACGTGACGAAGAGGGCCAGTGCTGTGCCGACGAGCATCTGCCGCGAGCTGAGCCTGGTGGACAGCGCACCGAAGAGGAACCCGCCGGATGCGCTGCCGATCGAGTAGGCGGTGAGCACGGTTCCGGCCAGCTCTGGCACACCGTTCGCGGTCGCCAGCGACACGATCGACAGGTCGTTGATGCCGAAGCCGATGCCCGTGGCGAAGCTGGCGACCAGAAGGATGACGAACGGCGCTGAGCGCAGAAGCTGACCGGGGCGATGAGCGTGTTCTGTCGCGGGCGCGGGTTTCGCGTCGGGCATCATCCGCAGGAAGAGCGCGCCCAGCGGCCCGATGATGCCGGAGAGGATCAGGCCTCCTGCCGGCGCGACGCCTGCCGCGAGGAACGCGGCGACCGCTGGTCCGAACACCCACACGATCTCGTCCGCGACGGCCTCGACCGCGTAGGCGGTACGAAGCAGGAACGCGTCCTCGACGATCGTGGACCAGCGGGCACGCATGAACGCGCCGACGGGTGCGACGGTGATGCCGCAGAACACCGACATGATCACCAGACCCACCATCGAACCGAGGTAGCCGCAGGCGACGGCGCCGGCGATGGCGAGCGGATGCGTGATCGCGGATGCCAGCAGCAACTGCCGCTGTCCGCGGCGGTCGGCGACGCGTCCGGCGAGGGGGCCGACGAGACCCATCGATGCGATCGCCAGCCCGGACGTGAGGCCGCCGAGTGTGTACGACCCGGTGCTCGCGTGCGCGAAGAAGAGGAAGCCGAAGCCGAGCACGGCGATCGGGGTGCGCGCGAGCAGACCCGCGACCACCATGAGCGTGCGGGAAGGTGCGGAGAGAAGCCTGCCGTAGGCGCGGAAACCGAGGTTGCTCATGGCACGATCCGCGCGCTCGGGACTCGCCCGGTCGCCGTCTCGTTCCACGCGTGTGCCACAGCGTTCTACGCTATCGCGGCGGTCGCGGCGAGGCTGGACGGTGCTGGCTCAGATCAATCCACGGGTCAACCGCGAGCTCGGGATGTGCCAAGCGTCAGCGCGCCTGGAACGAGGCGCAATTGCATAACGAGTTCCTATGGCAGTCTCGGGTCGGGGCGGGATCGGCGACTCACCCCTTGGGAAGGAGATCCTGTGATCGGAGAATCGGACGAGCGCCCGTGGGGAACGTGGACCATCCTCGACGAGGGCACGGGGTTCAAGGTGAAACGGATCGAGGTGAAGCCTCGTTCGCGACTCTCGTATCAGACGCACGAACATCGCGCTGAGGTTTGGGTGGTGGCCTCGGGCGTCGCTTCAGCCGTCATCGACGGCAAGACCGTTGTGGCTCGACTCGGACAGACCATCAATATCGCCGTCGGTCAGCCGCACCGCATCGTGAACGAGCAGGACGAGCCCCTGGTCATCGTCGAGGTACAGCTGGGCGACTACCTCGACGAAGACGACATCGTGCGGCTCGAGGACGACTTCGGGCGAGCGTGAGTGGGTGGCGTGACCGCTCCAGCTACCTCGCGGAGTGCTCGCGCTACACGTATCGGCATCCGCTACATGTTCTTGCTGTTGTTTCCGGCGAATGCTGGTTTGTGTAGCGCCTGCCGGTATCCGTCGCGGGTGGTCCGCATGGGCGGTCTGAAGCCGTCGAGCCGCCTTGTGGTGTCTTTCCGTCCCCAGGTGGCGAGCGCCGGGACCGCAGTATCTGAAGTCGTGGCGGGGAGTCCGAACGACCATCTCCTCACGCCCCATCGAATGTTCGGGCATCCACGACCGGGGTGGTGCGCCGGTGCTCGTTGCAGGATTGTGACCGCCACTCATCAGGTGCGTCACTAGCCTGCGGTTATGGGCCGGCGGACCTGGTGGGTTGCGGTGTGTGCCGCCGCCGTGCTCGTTGGCGGTGGCTTGATTGCGAATAGTGCAGCTGCAGCGAATTCAGCGCGGATCCCTGCCACATGCCCGCCCGATCCTCCGACGGATCCTGGATATAGCGGACTGGTGGGCTCGGAATTGAAGCTGGTTCCGTTCACACCGGAGCACGCACTGCTCTGTCGATACACCGGTATGAACGGTGCCGGCGGATCGCCCGCATGGTCGCTTGCCGGCGAGGCTCGGCTGAACGGCGGCAAGGCGGCTCAGCTGGCCACATCGGCGAATGCTGCGGCGCACCCGCCACCCCTCGACCCAGTCGCCTGCCCTGCAGACGACGGGTCGAGTTCGGATGTCTACTTCTGGAACTCGAGCCATCGCATCAGAGTGCGGTTCTTGACCAGCGGATGCGCGACGGCCAGTAATGGCGGAGTCCTCCACCCTTCCGTTGCCCAGAGCGACATAGTTCGATTCCTGGAGACGCTCGCCCCCGGACACCGGCCTCTCCCCTGACCCCGCCACGATCCAGGAGACGTCCCATAGTCCTAGACGGGCCGAGCGACCGAAGGTTCCGTCGCCTACGACTCCTGCATCCGCGCTCTGAGCACATCGAATTCGCAACCGGGAGCATCCGGATCGAAGCCGTGCTCGATCAGCCAGCGCGACGCCACCAGACTGCGCAGCGACCACCAGGCGCGGATCACGTCCCGGTCGGCGTCGTGGCCATAACCGGCGAGCAGGTCATTCAGTCGCTCTTCGTGCCCGAGCGTCAGCGTCGCGAGGTCGAACATGGCATCACCCGGAGCAGCCTCCGACCAGTCGATGACGCCGGTGACCGTATCACCGTCCACGAAAACGTGGGTGATCTGCAGGTCACCATGGATGAACACCGGCTTCCACGGGCGAAGGGCGACCTGGGCGATCTCGCGGTTGCGAAGGATCACCTCGCGTGGCAGAACGCCGTTGGCAAGCAACCACTCGCATTCGCTCTCGAGCTCCCGCGCGATGTCGTCGAGCTCGCGCCCCGGCCATGGTGGTAACGGCGCGTCATGCAGCCTGCGTATCGCGGCACCCACAGCGGCCCACGCGACCGGGGACGCAGGAGACGGTTCTCCGAGGACGCCGAGCGCGTTGCCGGGCACGGCGGCGATCGCGAGCACGGGCGGCCGATGCCAGAGGACCGGCGGCGTGGGTGCCGGTGCCATGGCCATCGCCTGCACCTCGACATCGGCGTGCGAGGGGTCGCCATCCACCTTCAGGAACACGTCCCCGACGCGCAACGTCGCGCGCTGGCTGTGCGCGACGACCACCTCGACCTGGTCCACCTCGGTCATCCTGACGGGTACCGCGGACACGAGTCCCGCCAAGTCGTCAATGAAAGAAGTGGCGCTCGCCCGTGAAGTACATCGTGATCCCCGCGGCCTTCGCCGCGTCGATCGTGAGCTGGTCGCGGATCGACCCGCCGGGCTGCACGATCGCTTTCACACCGGCCTGGATGAGGATCTCGGGGCCGTCCGGGAACGGGAAGTAGGCATCCGATGCCGCTACCGAACCGGCAGCGCGATCGCCCGCACGCTTGACCGCGAGGTCGCACGAGTCGACCCGGTTCACCTGTCCCATTCCGACGCCGACGGATGCCTCACCCGATGCGAGCAGGATCGCGTTCGACTTCACGGCGCGGCACGCGGTCCACGCGAATTCGAGGTCCTTCAGCGTGACCTCGTCGGCCGCTTCACCGGCGACGAGCGTCCACTCGGCGACGGGTGCGAAGTGCCGGTCGGCATCCTGCATCAGCATCCCGCCGGAGAGTTGCTTGATCTCCGTCGTCGGAAGCGAGAAACCCTCGCGCAGCTTGAGGATGCGCAGGTCCTTCTTCGTCTGCAGCAGCTCGAGCGCCTCCGGCTCGTAGTCCGGCGCGATGATCACCTCGGTGAAGATCGGTTTCACCGACTGCGCCATGGCGAGCGACACAGTGCGGTTCGCCGCGATGACCCCGCCGAACGCGGACGTAGGGTCGCACTCGTGCGCCTTGCGATGAGCATCCGCGATGTCGTCGGAGACGGCGATGCCGCACGGGTTCGCGTGCTTGATGATCGCCACCGCGGGACGCTCGAAGTCGTGCGCGGCGCGCAGGGCGGCATCCGCGTCCACGTAGTTGTTGTATGACATCTCCTTGCCGCCGAGTTGCTCCGCCTGCGCGATGCCATTGCCGCCGGGCGAGGTGAACAGCGCCGCAGCCTGGTGGCTGTTCTCGCCGTACCGCAGCGACGCCTCGCGCTGCCACGTCGCACCCACCCATGCTGGCAGGTGAGAGTCTGCGTCGTCGGGGGCCAGCACGTTGCCCAACCACGAGGCGACAGCAACGTCGTATCCCGCCGTGTGCCGGAAAGCGTCCCGCGCCAACTGCGTGCGGAACTCGAGGTTCGTGCCGCCCGAAGCGATCGCATCCGCCACCTCGGCGTATCGGTCGGGTGAGACCACGACCGCGACGTTCGCGAAGTTCTTCGCCGATGCGCGCACCATGGCGGGCCCCCCGATGTCGATCTGCTCGACGATCTCGCGAGCATCCGCACCGCTGGCGACCGTCTCGGCGAAGGGGTACAGGTTCACGACCACGAGCTCGAACGGGCGGATACCCAGCTCGGCGAGCTGCGTCTCGTGGTCCTCGAGGCGGAGGTCCGCGAGCAGCCCGGCGTGCACGGCCGGGTGCAGGGTCTTGACGCGGCCACCGAGCGACTCCGGGAATCCGGTCAGCTCCGAGACATCCGTCACCGCGATGCCCGCGTCACGGATGGTGCGCGCCGTGTTCCCGGTCGACACGAGCTCGACGCCCGCGTCGTTCAGCGCGGTGGCCAACTCGGCGATGCCCGTCTTGTCGGTGACGGAGAGCAGTGCGCGACGAACCGGTACGACGTCGCGTTCGCGGTAGAGGCTCGGGTCGGCGGCGTGTGCGGCGCTCATGCTGTGGCCAGTTCCTTCAGGTCGATGTGTCCGTTGGCGATGTCGAGCACGGCCTGGATGAGCAGGCGTCGCTCCACGATCTTGATGCGCTCGTGCAGTCCGGCCTCGGTGTCGCCGGGCAGTACGGGCACGCGTTCGCGAGCGATGATCGGACCGGTGTCGACTCCGTTGTCGACGACGATCACGCTCGCACCGGTCTGACTCACGCCCGCCTTCAGGGCGTCACGCACTCCGTGCGCCCCGGGGAACTCGGGCAGGAACGCGGGATGCGTGTTGATCATGTGCGGGCTCAGCGCGTCGACGACGCGCGGTGGGAACAGCCGCATGAATCCCGACAGGATGACCAGATCGGGCGACCACTGGATGATCTGCTCGAGCATCGCGTCGCCCCACTCGGCGCGGTCGTCGAACGACGAGAACGCTACCGTGAACGTCGGGATGCCGTACTCCTCCGCCACCTGCAGACCCCCCGCGTCGTCGCGGTCGCTGCCCACGGCGACGACTCTGGCGGGAAACTCGGCGTCACCGGATGCCTCGAGCAGCGAACGCAGGTTGGATCCCTGGCCGGAGACCAGCACGACGAGCGACAGCACCCACTCAGCCTACCGGCGGCTGGAGTCTTCCCACGCCGCGGGGCATCCCCGCCGGGCGCCATCACCTCACTCGCGACCTCCGCCGGAATTCGCACGATCGGCCGGATAGAAGCCAGGCTTCGGTGCGGCGTATCGTGCGTTATCCGGCGGATCGTGCGACGGCGCCGGCTCCGTTGTCGAGGTCCTAGCCCTCTTCCGTATCCGAGGTCTCGTGGCGGGAGAAGTCCGGAGAGGCGAACCCGGATTCCCGGTACACGCGCGGCAGACGGCCACGCGGTGTCGGCACGCGCGGCGCCGACGGACGCACGAGCCCGGAGGCGGATCGGGCCGGGGCGCGCGGAGTCGCCTCCTTCGGGCCGGCCGATCGCTCGGGCTCGCGCCCGGCCGGCTCGGCAGGATTCTCTTGCTCGAGGATCGCGCTGATCCAGTCCGCATCGTCGGCGTGCTCGGGCGTATCCACCGCGTCATCGAACGACGCGAACACCGTGGACACGTCGATCGGACCCGTGACCGCTGTCGGCGACGCCGTGCCGGCGCCCCGACCCCATGCCGGAGCGGGTCGTGGAGACGCCGGCTTGGAAACCGGCGACGGCTCGGCGCTGCTCCGGCGCTCCCGCAGGCTCAGCCGCGCCGTGCTCACCGCGTGCTCCCGGCGCACGGCGACGCCGATCGCCGCTCCGACCAGAACCTCGACCGCGACTGCGCCGGCCACGAAGAGCGGGTTCGGCCCGGCATGCTGCAACCTGCCCGGTCCGATCGCACCCGACGCCCACCAGGCCAGCAGGCCGAGAACGGCCCCGGACACGACGGCCGTTCCGAGTACGACGAGCGACAGGCGCGCCGCGCTCCAGTCCCGGGAGCCGTAAGGACCGCTGCCGCGCGGTGCAGGCATCCGCTCCAGACGCTTCCGGATGAGGAACCCTGCGGCGACTCCGCACAGCACGGGAACCATCACCGCGATGAGCCCGAAGCCGGGGTCGCTCTGCGGCAGCACGCCGAACAGTGGAATGCTCGGCAGCGGACCGAGCGTCGTCTGGGCGACGTCGACCGAGGAGCCGGATCCGACCGCGAAACCCGGGCCGGCGATCCACGAGGCCGCCCAGATCACGGCGTTCGGCAGCAGCGCGAGCTGAGCGAGTGTGAGGGCGATGGCACCGAGAACACCGGGTTGCAGCGTCTCGTAGAGACCGACGATGCGCCCGTAGTTCACGGCCATGAGCACCGCGAGAAGCACGGCGGATGCCGCCACGACGAGGGCGGATGCCGCCACTCCGCCGCGGAGGGACGCAGCGAGCACGGCGCGGGTCGCGGGGCTCCATCCCTCGACCGGCCACGGCAATCGTCCCCGGCCCACCGCACGAACGGATGCCGCGCCGTCGCCGCGCGAGGCATCCGTCGCCCCCCGCTCGTCCGCACCCGACGGCTCTCGCATGTTGCCCGCGATCATGCCTATCCCGATGCCGATCGCGAAGACTGCTGCCGGCAGCAGCGAGCCTTGCAACAGCGACGGAACGGCGGGCAGGTTGTGCACGCTCAGGGTGACGAGGCCGGAGAGCACCGCGAATGTGACGACGCCGGCGATGGCCGCCGTCCACGGGTGCGGCGTCGCCCAGGCGCGCCGCCCCGTTCGCGCGCCGAGGAAGACAGTGAGGAGCGCGAACCCGAGCGCCGCGATGCTCACGGTGAAGACGTTCGTGCCGGTCAGGTCGAACGCTGCAGAGGCGACAGGGTCGAGCGTGACCGTGACATCGACGCCGTGGCCGAGCAGCCAGATGTCGGCACCGGCATGCCAGAACGGCAGCCAGTCGTTCGAGAGGTCGAACTGCAGTCCCCAGGCGACGGTCAGCGGAACGAGCGGGATCGCCACGCCCACGCCGAGCGCGATCACCGCGTCGAGCGCGGCCAGCAGGATGACGGTGATGCGGTTCATGCGCTGACGACCCTACCGGCGCGCGGCGGAGCCGACGGGCGGGCGCGCCAGAGCACAGGCATCCTGCACGAAGCCGCCGCTCGCCCCGCTACGCGCCGAGCTGCGTTCGGATGAACGCCCCGACCCGATCGAGCGCCGCGTCGGCCTCGTCGAGTTCGCCGGCCCGGTTCTGGAAGACGTGCGGCAGGCCGGCACCGATCTCGAGGGACACCTCGACGTCGACGAGCGCCGCGGCCCGAGCCAGCCCGATCGAATCGTCGAGCAAGAGCTCGTGCCCACCGACCTGGATCAGGAGTGGCGGCAGCCCGGTGAGGTCGGCGAACAGCGGGCTCGCAAGCGGCGTGGCGGGATCTGCGGACCCGACGTACTTCGGGCCGTACCAGTCGAGGGCTTCCGGCGTGAACAACGGATCGATCCCGACGAGATCGCGGATGCTCCGCCCGGAGTGGGTCTGGTCCGTGAGCGGCGAGAACACGACCGCAGCGGCCGGCATCGGCAACCCCGCATCGCGAGCTGCAACGAGGGTCGAGATCGTCAGACCGCCGCCTGCGGAGTCGCCGGCGACGACGAGGGCGGCCGGGTCGATCCCGCGCTCGATCAGCTCGCGATAGGCCGCCAGTGAGTCATCCACGGCCGCCGGGAACGGATGCTCGGGCGCCAGCCGGTAGTCGAGGCTGTACGCCTGCAGGCCGGCGCGCTCGGCCACGAGTCGAGCGAATTTGGCTCCTGTGCGGTGCGATCCGACGACGTAACCGCCGCCATGCAGATACAGCAGTGTGCCGGTGCCGGCTCCCTCCGGGGTCAGGCGGAGGGCGGGCCGGCCACCGAGCCTGACGTCCTCGACCGCCACGCCTGCGGGCACCGGCTCGATGGCGAACTCGTCGAAGCCCCGGCGGTGCTCGTCGACGGTCTGGTTCGGATCGAAGGGGAACGCTCGCAGCCGTGCGATGATCGCCTCACGCTGGGATGTGCTCATGGGTTTCTCCCTGTCTGTGTCATGATCGTTCCGAGATTCATTCCTCGGAATGTATTAGGCAACCACGTTAGCAGCATTTGTATTCCTAGGAATATTCGGGAGGACCATGGGCAGGGGCATCGACTTCTTCGACGACCTGGTACGGGCCGAGATCGCGGTCTACAACCAGGTCGACGAGCGCATCAAAGCCGCGCACGGCGTGACGGTGGGCACCGTGAACGTGCTGAGCCTGATAGAGCGCACCGAGGACGCGCGGGTCGACGATCTCGTGCGGGCGCTCGAGCTGCGCGTCGGAACGGCGAGCAAGATCGTCGACCGGTACGTCGAGGCGGGCTGGCTCGAGCGCGTGCCCAACCCCGGCGATCGGCGCTCGTCCTGGCTGGTGCTGACGGATGCCGGGCGAGAGCTGCTCGCGGCCGGCGCGCCGACCTTCGAGGCATCCGTCACCGACATCGTCTCTGGCGTGCTCACGGACGCGGAGACCACGCAACTCCACGGGCTGCTCGCGAAGCTGCGCGCTGGCCTGCGCGGCAAGCAATCGTCCTAGGCGGATACCGAAACGACGGATGCCGCGAGCACCTCGGCCCGCGGCATCCGTCGTCGTTCGTGCTTACGCGTTGACGCTCGCGACCACCTCGCGCAGAAGCTGCGCGGTTTCGCTCGGCGTCTTGCCCACGCGCACACCGGCGGCCTCGAGGGCCTCCTTCTTGGCCTGTGCGGTACCGGCGGAACCAGACACGATGGCGCCGGCGTGCCCCATCGTCTTGCCCTCGGGAGCGGTGAATCCCGCGACGTAGCCGACGACCGGCTTGGTCACATTCGCCTTGATGAAGTCGGCCGCGCGCTCCTCGGCGTCGCCGCCGATCTCGCCGATCATCACGATCGCCTTCGTCTCGGGGTCTGCCTCGAACGCGGCGAGCGCGTCGATGTGCGTTGTGCCGATGATGGGGTCGCCGCCGATGCCGATGGCGGTGGAGAAGCCCAGGTCACGCAGCTCGTACATCATCTGGTAGGTCAGCGTGCCCGACTTCGAGACCAGGCCGATGCTGCCCTTGCCGGTGATCGTCGCCGGGGTGATGCCGACGAGGGACTCGCCCGGCGTGATGATCCCCGGGCAGTTCGGCCCGATGATGCGGGTCTTGTTGCCCTTCTCCTTGGCGTGCGCCCACGCCTCTGCGGTGTCCTGCACCGGGATGCCCTCGGTGATCACGACGAGCAGCGGGATCTCGGCGTCGATGGCCTCGACCATCGCGTCCTTCGCGAATGCCGGCGGAACGAAGATGATCGAGACGTCCGCCCCGGTCTTCTCGATGGCCTCGACGACGGTGCCGAAGACGGGCAGTTCCACTGCAGAGCCGTCGGCCGCGGTGTGCGAGACGGTCGTACCGGCCTTGCGGGCATTCACGCCGCCCACGACCTGCGTGCCCGCCTTGAGCATGAGCGCTGTGTGCTTGGTGCCCTCGCCGCCGGTGATGCCCTGGACGATGACCTTGGAGTCCTTGTTGAGGAAGATCGACATTGCTTGACGTCCTTACTTCGAAGCCAGTTCGGCAGCCTTGTCGGCGCCCTGGTCCATGGTCTCGGCGAGCGTGACGAGCGGATGGTTGTAGTCGGTGAGGATGCGGCGCCCTTCGACGACGTTGTTGCCGTCCAGTCGCACGACGAGCGGCTTCGACGCCTCGGATCCCAGGATGTCCAGGGCACCGACGATGCCGTTGGCGACCGCGTCGCAGGCGGTGATGCCGCCGAACACGTTCACGAACACGCTCTTCACCTGCGGGTCGTTCAGGATGACATCCAGACCGGCCGCCATGACCGATGCGGATGCGCCGCCTCCGATGTCGAGGAAGTTCGCCGGCTTCACGCCGCCGTGGTTCTCGCCGGCGTAGGCCACGACATCCAGGGTGCTCATCACGAGTCCCGCGCCGTTGCCGATGATGCCGACCTCGCCGTCGAGCTTGACGTAGTTGAGGTCGTGCTCCTTGGCCTTGGCCTCCAGGGGGTCGGCCGCGGCCTTGTCTTCCAGCGCCTCGTGCTCGGGATGCCGGAAGTCGGCGTTCGCGTCAAGCGACACCTTGCCGTCGAGCGCGATGATGTCGCCCTCGCCCGTGAGCACGAGCGGGTTCACCTCGACGAGCGTCGCGTCCTCGCCCTTGTAGACGTCGTACAGCTTCACGAGAACCGGTGCGACCTTCTCGATCAGGTCGTCGGGGAAACCGGCGGCCTTGGCGATGTGCTTCGCCTTCGCCTCGTCGATGCCGGTCGCCGGGTCGACCTCGATGCGCGCGAGCGCTTCGGGCTTCTCGACCGCCAGTTGCTCGATCTCCATGCCGCCCTCGACGCTGGCCAGCGACAGGTAGGAGCGGTTGGCCCGGTCGAGCAGTACCGAGAAGTAGAACTCGCGGGCGATGTTCGCGCCGCCGGCCACCATGACGCGGCGAACGATGTGCCCCTTGATGTCGAGGCCGAGGATCGCCTTCGCGGCCGCCTCGGCGTCGTCCGGGGTCTTCGCCACCTTGACGCCGCCAGCCTTGCCGCGTCCACCGGTCTTGACCTGCGCCTTGACCACGGTCACGCCGCCGAGCTTCTCGGCTGCCGCGCGCACCTCTTCCGGCGTGTCGGCGACGATACCCGGCAGTACCGGGACCCCGTATTTCTCGAACAGGTCACGTGCCTGGTACTCGTAAAGATCCACTGCTTCCCAATCCGTGTGCGAGTGAAATGGCGATCGGTGCGGGCCGGACCGTCTCGCCGGCGCTGGTCGGTGACGCTCTGTCGGTGACGCAGTGTCGTAAGACGACGGCTGATGGGCACTTCAGTCAGATAGCTCGACGCCGAGATAAATTGCCACCGACAGCCTACCTGAGCGCCATACGGGTTCCCGACGTGCACCCAGGGCACTGTCCGGGCATCCGGATACCCTTGCGGCATGCCGCAGCGACCATCAGAGCCGCGACCGCCAGCGCGGCGATACCCCGGGCCGCCAGCGCGGCGATCTCCTGGGCCGCCATCGCCGAAGGGCCTCGCGGATGTCGGTGCCGAGTGGATCATGCTCGCCGGCGGCGGGTGCGCCATCCTGCTGCAACTCGCGCATCCGTCCGTCGGGCGCGGAGTCGCCGAGCACAGCGACTTCGCCTCGCGTCCCTATGACCGGCTGATCGGCACGCTCACGTACGTGACCGCGGTCGCCTGCGGCACGGAGGAAGACGTCCGCACGGTGCACCGCGCCGTCGGGCGCGCGCACGCGCCGGTGCATGGACCTGCCGATTCCGACACACCGGCGTACTCCGCGTTCGATCCCGACCTGCAGCTCTGGGTGACCGCGACGCTGTACTGGACGGCAGTACGTGTGCACGAGCGGGTCTTCGGCGCGCTGGATGAGGCATCCGCCGACCGCTTCTACCGCGAGTTCGCAGCGGTAGGAACGTCGCTGCAGCTGCCGCACGATGCGTGGCCCGCCACCCGCGACGACTTCGACCGGTACTGGGATGACTCGCTGCGACGCCTCATGGTGCTGCCCGCGGCGCGCGTCGTGAGCCGCGAGCTGCTGCGCGCCGAGCACGCCCCGCTGTGGATGCGCCTCATCATGCCGTGGGCACGGCTCGCCACCGTCGCGCTGCTCCCCGACTCGCTGCGAAGCCAGTACGGCCTGGTGCTCAGCGAGCGCAACCGGCGCAGGTACGAGCGGATGATGTCGCTCACCGCCGCCCTCTACCCGCGCCTGCCCCTTCGCGTTCGTCACATCGTGCGCGACCGGCTGCTACATCGCCTGCGCGCCGAGATGTGAGCGCACTCTCGACCTGCGCCTCTCCTCCGCTGTGCTGCGGCTCAGGCAAGCGCGGCGGCGGAACACCAACACCGCCGAGGACTGATCCGGGACGCGGCGTCAGGCGGCGCGAGCGTGGTGCTCGGCGTAGGTCGACGCCTCCGCGTCGCGCTCGTCGGCGCAGCCGGCGCACAGCCAGAGCGTGAAGCCGTCGTCGCCACGCACTTCGAGGAAGGCGTACTCCGCGCAGTCGGCGCAGCGGTGGGTGGCCAGCAGCAGGTCGAGGTCGTCGTCTGCCGCCGCGTTCTCGATGATGAACTGCTCGTCCCTGGTCATGTCTCCATGGTGCGACGAGCCACCGACATGCGATTGAGGCCTCGCCGCGAATGCTCGCATTCGGGGCGAGGCCGATTGAGTTTGTTGAGCGGCGAAGCCGCGATCACATGCGATTGAGACTAGCCGGGGAATGCTCGCATTCGGGGCGGGGCCGATCGAGCATCGCACTGTTCGCGCTCACGCAGTGGATGTACCAGTCGGCGTCGCCGCGGCGATCGCCTCGCGCAGCATTCCGTCGTGGCGGTTCAAGAGCCGCACGGCGTCGTCGCCGTCCAGGCCGGTGACGACCACGAGGATGGCCGCTTTCACCCACCCGTTGACGGCGGCAAGAGCGCGAGCGGCGGTGGTGGCATCCGTTCCGGCCGCCAGCATCACGATGCGCTCCGACCGCGCACGCAGCTTCTCGTTCGTGGCGCGCACGTCGACCATGAGGTTGCCGTAGACCTTGCCGAGGCGCACCATCGCGAGGGTCGAGATGGTGTTGAGCACCATCTTCTGTGCGGTGCCGGCCTTCAGCCTGGTCGATCCGGTCACGACCTCGGGTCCGACCACGGTCTCGATGGCGACATCGGACGCCTCGCCGATCGCGGACCCCGCATTGCATGCGAACCCCACAGTGGCGGCGCCGAGTTCCCGTGCGCGCCGGAGCGCACCCAGCACGTACGGGGTTCGACCTGACGCGGAGATGCCTACGACGGTGTCGTGCCGTCCGGCACGCAGTTCATCGACGGCCGCGGCGCCTGCGGTCTCGTCGTCTTCCGCGTTCTCCACGGCCGTGCGGATGGCGGTGTCCCCGCCTGCGATGACGCCGACGACGCGGGAGGGATCCATCCCGTACGTCGGCGGGATCTCGCTCGCGTCGAGCACGCCCAGGCGTCCGGGCGTGCCTGCGCCGACGTAGATCAGCCGGCCTCCGGCCCGCATCCCGTCCACAACGAGCGTGACCGCGGCCGCGAGCTGCGGCGCGCAGGCGGCGACGGCATCGGCGACCGTCGCGTTCTGCTCGCACATGACCGCGATCTGCTCGTCGAGCGGCAGCCGGTCGAGCTCGCGCGTCGCCTCGTTGACGGCCTCCGTGGCGAACGAGTTCAGCCGTTCGCGCAACTCGCCGCGTTCATCCGAATCCCGCACGCTGGAGGTGTCTGTCATGCCTACACCGTACGAGACTTCGGGCTCCGTCCCGTCCTCCACAGGTGCGGCCGCCCCTGAGTTGTGCACGTGCGACGGTTCGAGCGCGCTGCCGCGGTCGGGAACCTGCGAGCGTTCCCGGCATGACCAGCATCCATCACGACCACGCACACCCTCATCGCCGCCGGCATTCCGCGCTCCTGGCGCTGCTGGTGGCGATCGTCGCCCTCGCAGGCGCTCTCCTGCTCCCGTCGCCGGCGCGTGCCATGCCTGCTACCGGAACGGGCATCGGGTTCTGGTCGACCGATGGCTGGTGGATCGGATCGTGGACGCTGGCCGACGGCACGCGCGGCTTCTGCATCGATCTCGGTGGCCGGGCACCGACCGGGCACGACCTCGAGCCGACGGATGCCGTATCACTCGGCCGGTTCTCCGACGATGACCGTGCCCGCTTGGCCTACATCTCCCGGACGTGGGCGGGAACCGACGATCCGGTGACCGCCGCGGCGGCACAGCTGGCGACGTGGACGATCACCGGTCTGAACGGGCACAGCGTCGAGTCGCTCGCCGCGAGGGCCGGGGCTCGAGCGGACGAGGTGCTGGACCGCTCGAACGCCATGCTGGCTGAGCTGGCCGCACCCTCTGGCGCGTCGCGATCGGTTACCGCGAGGGTCACCATCGATCGCGACGACGCCGGAGCGAGCTCGCTCGTCGCATCGGTGGATGTCGACTATCTGGCCCGGTCTGCGACCGCGACGCCGGACACCCTCGACGGCGTCGCAACGGTTCAGGGCGCGGTGTTCGCCGACGGCTCGCACGAGCACAGGGTGCGCAACGGTGTGGCCTACCCGCTGACACCGGATGCCGGAAGCGCGGTGGCCGATCTCTCGGCATCCGTCATGTTCGCCGATCTGCCGTTCGGCGCAGCCGTCACTGTGGCTCGCGCCGAGCCGGGTGTGCAGAGCGTGCTCACGTCCTCGCCCGGACGAGCGTCGGCGCGAGCGGAGGTCTCGGCCCAGCGACCGTCGTCGCTGCCGTTCCAGCCCGTGGTCGCGACGAAGGCCAGCGACGCCGTCGCCGTGGCCGGCGCGACCGTGCACGACGTGCTCCAGGTCACCGCACGCAGCGAACCGGGATCCACGTCCGAGTGGGGCGTCTACGGCGAAGACGGCGGACCGTACACTCCGATCCCGGTGACCGTGCGGAGTCGACTGCTGGGTCCGTTCTCCACTCCTCCGGCGGCATCGGACCAGACGCCGGCGGATGCTGCTCCCGTGTGCGAGGTTACGACGGTGGTGGACCACGGGCCGGGCGAGTACTCGACGCCGTCGTGCACGCTTCCGAGTGCCGGGTACTTCGTCTGGGTCGAGACGATCTCACCGGACGACACGGCGTCGGAGCACGGGCGATCGCGCGTTCGCGCGTGGACCTCCCGGTTCGGTGAGGCGACGGAGACGGTCATGGTCAGCGCCCCACCCGCCCAGCCCTCGGCCGACGTCGACCGGCTCGCCGAGACGGGAGCGATGGACGGCCCAGCTCGCACCGTTGCGGCACTCGCGGCGATCTCCGGGCTGTTGTTCGGCGTCTCCGCCCTCTGCGCACGCTGGGCGCGCCGCACCTCGCGAAGTGCTCGCGATCGGGACTACGCGGTCAGAGCTTCTCGATCGGGGCGATCTTGATCAGCAGCTTCTTCGCCCCCGCCTTCTCGAACTGCACGTGGGCCACCCGTTTCGTGCCCTCGCCGGTGACAGCGGTGACGCGCCCGTCGCCGAAGTCAACGTGACGGATGCGATCGCCCGGCTCGAGGGTGAGGTCGCCGTTGTCGCGCACCTGAGCCGTGACCCGGTTCGGCCACGCGCTCGCCGGGATCTCCGGCTTGGCGCCGAACGAGCCACCAGCGCCGGTCAGGCCGCGGTCCTGTCCCCGCTCCGGTCGCCGCGCATTCAAAGCACGCGACTGCGTGCCGCCACGCGAGTTCGCGAACCCTGGGGACTGCTTCCAGTCGATCAGCTCGGCAGGGATCTCCTGCAGGTACCGGCTCGGCAGAGCCACAGCGACATCCCCGAACTGAGCGCGGGTCATCGCAAGGGAGAGATAGAGGCGCTTGCGTGCTCGCGTGATGCCCACGTAGAACAGACGGCGCTCCTCTGCAGGGCCGCCGGGCTCGTTCGCCGACATGCGGTGCGGCAGCAGCTCCTCCTCGACACCCGTGATGAACACGGCGTCATACTCCAGGCCCTTTGCGGTGTGCAACGTCATGAGCGACACCGTTCCACTGGCGTCGTCGATCTCATCCGCTGCCGCGACCAGCGACACTTCGGTGAGGAACTCGACGAGGCCGCCCTCGGGGTTGTTGCGCTCGAACTCCTTCGTGACCGCGACAAGCTCCTCGACGTTCTCAGCACGCGCCTCGTTCTGCGGATCGCGGCTCGCCCTCAAGGCATCCACCAACCCGGAGCCCTTGATGAGATGCACGAGCACGTCGCTCACCTTCGCGGGGCCGCCAGCGGCATCCGGGTCGATCATCACGGCGCCCTCGTCGAGCAACGTCGCCAGGTCGACGATCGCCTTCGTCACCTTGGGGCCGAGCCCGAGAGACCCGGCATCGCGCATCGCCTGCCGGAAGCTGAAACCGTTCGCCTCCGCGTATCCGGCCAGCTGTGTCTCGGTGGCCGGCCCGATTCCGCGCTTGGGCGTGTTCAGGATGCGCCGGAGCGCCATCTCGTCGGACGGGTTCGCGACGGCGATGAGGTAGGCCATCGCATCCTTGATCTCGGCTCGCTCGTAGAACTTCGTGCCGCCCATGATGCGGTACGGAAGCGCCGAGCGGATGAAGATCTCCTCCAGCGCACGCGTCTGCGAGTTCGTGCGATAGAAGACCGCGATCTCGTTGTAGGGAACGCCCGCCGAGTGCAGCTTCTCGATCTCGTCGGCCACGAACTGTGCCTCGTCGTGCCCGGAGTAGCCGGTGTAGCCGACGATCCTCTCGCCGTCACCGCCCGCAGACCACAGCTTCTTGTCTTTGCGGTCGAAGTTGTTGGCGATCACCGAGTTGGCTGCGGACAGGATGTTCTGGGTCGACCGGTAGTTCTGCTCCAGCAGCACCACTTTGGCGCCCGGGAAGTCGCGCTCGAACTCCGAGATGTTGCGGATGTCCGCACCCCGGAACGCATAGATCGACTGATCCGAGTCGCCCACCACGGTCAGCGACGCTCCCGGAACCCGGCCGGTGGCATCCACCAGTCCGCGCATGGTGAAGTCCTTCGCCTCGAGCGACGCCACCTCCTCCGGTTCGATCGGCTGCGTGAGGGTGTGGATCAGCTCGTACTGGGCGTGGTTCGTGTCCTGGTACTCGTCGACGAGGATGTGCCGGAATCGCCGCTGATACAGCGCCGCCACGTGCGGAAAGGCACGGAACAGATACACGGTCTGGCCGATCAGGTCGTCGAAGTCGAAGGCGTTCGCCCGTTCCAGATCGCGGCTGTACTGCCGGAAGATCTCGAGGAACATCGCCTCCTTAGGATCCGACCGGTTCGCGGTGCGGGCGAACGACTCGACGTCCGACAGCTCGTTCTTCAGCTTCGAGATGCGGGCTGCAGCACTGCCCGGCGTGAACCCGAACGTGTCGGCCTCGAGCTCTTTGATGATGCGCTTCAGCAGGGCCTTCGAGTCGCCTGCGTCGTAGATCGTGAAGTTGCGGTTGTACCCGAAGTGCTCGGCCTCGCGCCGCAGAATGCGAACGCACGCGGAGTGGAACGTGGAGATCCACATGCCCTGCGCGCTCTCGCCCACAAGCGCTTCGACGCGCTCCCGCATCTCGGCTGCGGCCTTGTTCGTGAATGTGATCGCGAGAATCTGGCTCGGCCACGCCTCCCGGTTCGCCAGCAGGTTCGCGATGCGGTGCGTCAGCACCCGCGTCTTCCCGGAGCCTGCGCCCGCGACGATCAGAAGCGCCTGACCGCGGTACTCGACCGCCTCACGCTGCTGCGGATTGAGGCCGTCAAGCAGCGAATTCCCACCCACGCGCGGCCGGAACGAGCGCTCGTCCATGCCGATGTCCACCCCGTCGAGAATGATCGGAGCTGATGCCCGGAACGCTTCGGGGTCGCGCGTGGCGTCATCGAGAACAGGGGTGTCGGGAGGCGTCGTCATGCTGCGTCAAGGATAAGCGCGGCGACCGACAGTGGATGCCCGCGCGAACGCCGACGCGGCCCGATCAAGCCGATCGGCCCAAGGCGTCGCGGGCGACCGCTGCGAGGTCCGGCTGATCGGCGAACACCCCGTCCACGCCTGTCGACATGATCAGCTCGAACTCGCCGGTCCAGTCGCCGTAGTGCTCGGAGGCTTCGCCGCGGCGGAACGGTTCGGCGAGGAAGCGGTTCTCTGCCCGCATCGTCCACACGTAGATCTGCAGGCCCGCGCCATGTGCGCGATCCACGAGGTCCGTGATGCCGTCACCCGCAGCATCCAGCAACAGCGTCTTGTCCACGCTGATGCCGTCGATCGCGCCGTCGCCACTGGCGCCGGCGAGCTCGTACAGCCCCGCCTCGTCGATCTCCTGCGCATACTCTCGGGCTGCCGCGCCGTCTCGGGCGACCGCATCGTACGGGGCACCGCCGGCCTCGACGAGATACACCGATCTGCCGCGGATGCCTCGCCTGCGCACCTGCGCGAGCACCGTTCGCTCGAACGACTCGACCACGAGTCGCCCGTGCGAGTAGTTCCACGCCGCCTCGCGAACCGCCGCCGAGAACAGGTCGTCCAACGGCAGGCCGAGCTGCTCGAAGTAGGTGGCGTGCTTGAGTTCGACCACGAGACCGAGCTCACGGTCCGCCCGCTCTGAGCACCGGTCGACGAGTTCGAACAGATCGGAGAGCCGCATCAGCGGATAACGCCCGTCGAAGGTTGAGCTCGCCTGACGCACTTCCGGCAGCCGCTCGACGCAGTGCAGTGTCGACAATTGCTCCCACGTGAAGTCTTCCGTGAACCATCCAGTGCGCGTCACGTCGTCGACGACCTTGGTCGTACGGAGGTGCTCGAACTCGGGACGGGATGCGACATCAGTGGTGGTGGAGATCTCGTTCTCGTGCCGCAGCACCAGAACACCGTCCTTCGTCGCCACCACGTCGGGCTCCACGGCGTCGGCACCGAGTGCGAACGCCAGCTCGTATGCTGCGCTCGTATGCTCCGGGCGGTATGCAGAAGCGCCTCGATGGCCGATGATGAGGGGCGCAGAGGTCATGGCCTCACGATAACGAGTGGGTTGAGCAGCGATCTGCACAGCAGAACCTCAGCCCGAACATGACCGATCTTCGGTAACGTTTCATCATGGCTCTCTCGAACCCCGCGTTCTCGCGCAATCCGGCCTTCAAGCCGAACAATCCCGCGGCAGGTGCCCCTACGGCGACCGACACGAACGCGCTCGCCACGACCGAGGGCATCCAGTCGCTGTACGACGCCCCCGCGGCGACGTCGGCCGACACCGGCCGTATGACCTACGAAGACACCATCGTCAAGACGGTGCTGCTCTTCGCGGTGATCCTCGCCACCGCCGTGGTGGGCTGGTTCTTCCCCGTGCTGACCTTCCCCGGCGCCATCGTCGGTCTCGTGCTGGGGCTCGTCAACTCCTTCAAGCGCAAGCCATCGCCTGCGCTCATCCTGTCGTACGGCGCCGCTCAGGGCCTTTTCATCGGCGGCATCTCGGCCATCTTCGAGCAGCTCTGGAATGGTGTCGTCATTCAGGCGATCCTCGCGACGCTGGCCGTGTTCGCGGTGACGCTCGTGCTGTTCGCCAGCGGCAAGGTTCGCGCATCCGCCCGTGCGACGAAGGTGTTCCTCGTCGCCCTGATCGGCTACGCCGTGTTCGGTGCGGTGAACCTCGTGGTGATGATGTTCGGCGGATTCAGCCAGACCACCACGGGTGGCCCGTTCGGCATCTACTCCATGCACGTGCCGTGGTTGTTCAACATTCCGCTCGGCGTTCTGATCGGTGTCTTCGCCGTGATCCTCGCCGCCTACTCGCTCGTGCTCGACTTCGACTTCATCCAGAACGGCGTGAAGAACCGGGCACCGCGGGTGATGGGCTGGTACGGCGCGTTCGGCCTCGCCGTCACCCTGATCTGGCTGTATGTCGAGTTCCTGCGTCTGTTCGCGATCATCGCGGGCGGCGGCGGGCGCAACTAGCCGAAGCCTCACGAAGGAGCCCCGCCCGGTCCGACCGGGCGGGGCTCCTTCGTTGCCGGGTGCTTTCGACGGGCCGAGGAAGCGGGTAGGCGCTCAGTCGTCGTGGGCGCCGGCCGCCATGCCCGCGGCGATCGCATCCATCACCGTCGAGTCCGCCAGCGTGGTGACGTCGCCGATGGGACGGTTCTCGGCCACATCGCGCAGCAGCCGCCGCATGATCTTCCCGCTGCGCGTCTTCGGCAGCTCCGCGACGACCATGATCTGACGGGGCCTGGCGAGCTTGCCGATCTGCACGACGACGTGCTCGCGCAGCTCGGCGACGACATCCTCGCCGCCGTCGCCGGCCTCGGCCCGGAGGATGACGAACGCCACGATCCCCTGCCCGGTCACCTCATCGGTCGCTCCCACGACGGCCGCCTCTGCCACCTTCTGATGCGAGACCAGAGCCGACTCGATCTCCGTCGTGGAGAGGCGGTGGCCGGAGACGTTCATGACGTCGTCCACGCGGCCGAGCAGCCACAGGTCGCCGTCCTCGTCCTTCTTCGCGCCGTCGCCGGCGAAGTACACGCCAGGGAACCGCGACCAGTACGTGCTCACATACCGCTCGTCGTCGCCCCAGATCGTGCGCAGCATGCTCGGCCACGGCTCGGTGACGACGATGTAGCCACCCTCTCCGTTGGCGACCGGTTCGCCCGCCTCGCTGTAGACATCCACCGAGATGCCGGGCAGCGCACGCATTGCCGCGCCCGGCTTGCCCGCCGTCACGCCGGGCAGCGCGCTGACCATGATCGAACCGGTCTCGGTCTGCCACCAGGTGTCCACGACCGGCGTGCGGTCGTGTCCGATGTTGTGCCGGTACCAGACGTACGCCTCCGGGTTGATCGGCTCACCGACCGACCCGATCACCTTCAGGCTCGACAGGTCGTACTTCGCCGGGATCTGTGCACCCCACTTCATGAGCGTGCGGATCGCCGTGGGCGCGCAATACAGCTGCGTCACCTTGTACTTGTCGATGATCTCCCACCAGCGACCCTGGTGCGGGGAGTCCGGCGTGCCCTCGTACATCACGGACGTCGTGCCGTTCGCGAGCGGTCCGTAGACGATGTAGCTGTGGCCGGTGACCCAGCCGATGTCGGCCGCGGTCCAGTACACGTCCCGGTCGGCCTTGAGGTCGAACACGGCCCACTGCGTGTACGAGCATCCGACGAGGTAACCGCCCGAGGTGTGCAGGATGCCCTTCGGCTTGCCTGTCGTGCCCGACGTGTACATCACGTAGAGCGGATGCTCCGAGTCGAAGTACTCCGGCTCGTGCTCGGTGGACGCCTGCTCCACCGTGTCGTGCCACCACACGTCTCGGCCGTCTACCCAGTCGACGTCGGAGCCGGTGCGCTTCACGACGAGCACCGTGTCGACATCCGCACCGTCGGCGATCGCCTGATCCACCGCGGGTTTGAGGGCTACCGCATTGCCCTTGCGATACGCACCGTCGGCCGTGATCACGACGCGGGCCTGGCAGTCCTCGATGCGGCTGCGCAGCGATTCGGCCGAGAAACCGCCGAACACGACGGTGTGCGGAGCGCCGAGACGAGCGCAGGCGAGCATCGCCACGACGGTCTCCGGGATCATCGGCATGTAGATGGCGACGCGGTCACCGGTCTTCACGCCGAGCTCGGTCAGGGCGTTCGCCGCCTGGCAGACCATTTCGGTGAGCTCCCGGTAGGTGATCGTCCGGGTGTCGCCACGGTCCCCTTCGAAGTAGTACGCAACGCGGTCGCCGAGTCCGGCGGCGACATGACGGTCGAGACAGTTGACGGCCACGTTCAGCCTGCCGCCCACGAACCACTTCGCGAACGGCGGGTTCGACCAGTCGAGCGTCTGATCCCAGTGGGTCTCCCAGTCCAAGCGGTCCGCTGCTCGGTCCCAGAAGGCGAGCCGGTCGGCATCCGCTTCGGTGTAGGCATCCTGTTTCACGTTCGCCTGCTCGGCGAACTCCGGCGAGGGTTCGAACCGGCGGTTTTCGCGCAGCAGGTTGGCGATGGTGGGTTCTTGCGTGTCCGTCATCGCGTCATCCCTTCGACATCGGCACGAGTGGGAGCACCGTGCGCTTGTACGTGAAGTTGGTGACGGTCGCGAACGACGTGTACCAGGCGAGCAGCGCCGTGAGTACTCCGAGGTACCCGCCGATGTAGTTCCACGGGCTCGCCCCGACCCAGGCGCCCAGCACGAGGGCGATGTAGGTGAGCGTCAGCACGACGAACACGAGGAACACGAAGAGGTTCGTTCGGAACGACGCGATCGTCATGTAGCAGGTGAAGATCGCCCAGGCGAGCAGGTACAGGCCGATGCCCTTGGAGGCATCGGAACCCAGCTTCGTGGCCGTGTTCAGATACCAGAACGACATCCAGAACGCTCCGTACGAGCAGAACGCCACGGCACCGAACGTGTTGTGGTTCGCGAACTCCCAGATTCCGGCGATCGCCTGGATGGCGCCGCCATAGAACAGGGCGAGGCCGAGGACCACTCCTCCGGTATCCGCGGGTACCCAGCCCGCGTTCACGACGCTGAGTACGAAGGTGGTCATCCCGAAGCCGGCGAGGCCGAGGCCCGCGGGATCACCGAATGGAACGTGCAACGGTCGGGGCGCTGACTCGGTCGCGGGTTCCGGAGGAACGAATGCGCGATGCGCTTGCGGTGTGGACATGTCCAATCTCCTCAGTGGCCGGCATCGTCGCCGGTCATCGTTCCCACGCTACGCTCGCTGCACTTGACCGAGATCATCGAATTCTCACAGGCAGCTCACTGGCATGAGAATTCCTCATGCGACCGGTGGCAATTCTGAGTCGAAGGGGCGCCATCCGGACCCCGCCCTCACCCGGAATCCGCGTCAATTCGGGATGGCTGGTCAGCTCAATGGTTGCTCGCGAGATTCCGCTCCCGGCGGGGTCACTCCCACTCGATCGTGGCCGGGGGCTTCGAGGTGACGTCGAGCGTCACCCGGTTCACGCCCTCGACCTCGTTCGTGATGCGGTTCGAGATGCGCGCCAGCACGTCGTACGGCAGGCGCGTCCAGTCGGCGGTCATGGCATCCTCCGAGCTGACCGGACGTAGCACGATCGGATGCCCGTACGTGCGCCCGTCGCCCTGCACGCCCACCGAGCGCACGTCGGCCAGCAGCACGACGGGGCACTGCCAGATCTCGCCGTCGAGACCGGCGGCCGTGAGTTCGTGCCGCACGATGGCATCCGCTTTGCGCAGCAGGTCGAGCCTGTCGCGTGTCACCTCGCCCACGATGCGGATGCCCAGCCCGGGGCCGGGGAACGGCTGCCGCGAGACGATCTCCTCCGGCAAGCCCAGCTCACGGCCTACGGCGCGCACCTCGTCTTTGAACAGGGTGCGCAGCGGCTCGACGAGCTCGAACTGCAGGTCTTCGGGGAGGCCGCCGACGTTGTGGTGGCTCTTGATGTTCGCGGTGCCTGTGCCACCGCCGGACTCCACCACGTCGGGGTAGAGCGTGCCCTGCACGAGGAAGCGGATGGGGTCTCCCGCCGCCTTCGCCGTTTCGACCAGTTTGCGCTGCACCTTCTCGAACGCGCGGATGAACTCGCGCCCGATGATCTTGCGCTTCTCCTCCGGGTCGCTCACACCCGCCAGCGCGTTCAGGAACGTGTCGGCGGCGTCGACCGTGATGAGGCGAACGCCGGTCGAGGCGACGTAGTCCTTCTCGACCTGCTCGCGCTCCCCCTCACGGAGCAGGCCGTGGTCCACGAACACCGCGGTGAGCTGGTCGCCGACCGCCTTGTGCACGAGCGCGGTCGACACCGCGGAGTCCACACCGCCGGAGAGCGCCGAGAGCACGCGGCCGTTGCCGACCTGCTCGCGGATCGCCCTCACCTGCGCCTCGATGACGTTCTCGCTGTTCCACTCGGCCGGGATGCCCGCTGCGCGGTGCAGAAAGTTCTCCAGCACCGCCTGCCCGTGTGCGGAGTGCTTCACCTCCGGGTGCCACTGCACGCCGTAGAGCCGCCGCTCGTCGCTGGCGAACGCCGCGACGGGCGTGGAGTCGGTCGAGGCGAGCACCTCGAATCCCGCCGGCGCCTTCGTCACGGAATCGCCGTGGCTCATCCACGCCGTCTGCTGCGCCGGCTGATCGGCCAGCAGCGTGCCGGCATCCGTCACCCGCACGTCGGTCGAGCCGTACTCGCGCGCGCCCGTCTTCGACACCTCGCCGCCGAGCGCCGAGGCCATCACCTGGAAGCCGTAGCAGATGCCGAGCGTCGGCACCCCGAGCTCGAAGATGGCCGGGTCGAAGCTCGGCGCCCCGTCTTCGTACACGCTCGACGGACCGCCGGAGAGCACGATGCCTGCCGGATGCCTCGCCGCGACCTCCTCGGCCGTGATCGTGTGCGGCACGATCTCGGAGTAGACGGATGCCTCCCGCACGCGCCGCGCGATCAGCTGCGCATACTGCGCCCCGAAGTCGACGACAAGCACGGGATGCTCACCAACGGCCGCATCGTCATCATCAACGGTCATTCATGCCTCTTTCGTGATACCGGACCGTCGAGACGGCGGTCGGCGCTGGCGTCGCGGCGGTGGCTAGAAGCGGCCTCCGCTTTGGGCTCCAGCGCGCTACTGGGATGCCTCAACGGCGTTCGATGCTGCCTTGGACTTGACGGGGTTCTCGGCGAGGAATCGATGCACCTGCCGAGTGATGAAGTGCTCGACGATGAACGACATGAACGGCACGACGCCGCCGAGAGCGATCTGCACGAACTTCGTGAACGACATGCGCATCAGCGACCACAGCCGGAAGTCGGCGATGAGGTAGAGCACGTACAGCCATCCATGCGCGATGAGGATCGCCGTGGAGACGTCGAGTCCGGGCAGTTCGCCGCCTGCGGGGTTATACGGCACCAGCGCGAGCACCGGATGCCCCGGGGCGAACGCGTACACCGAGTACCCGATGCCGTATTTGAGGATCATCTCCGCCACCAGAAGCAGCAGCATGATTCCGGTGATGTATGCGGTGACACGGTAGAACGTCAGCGCGCCGGGGATCTTCGGGATGTCCACCGCGCGGGGCCGGGCCGAGTTCGCCGATCGCAACTGCTCGATCGTGCGCTTGAGGAGGCTTCCGCCGTCCTCGTTCTGGGGGGAGTTCGGCATGGGTTCAGTCTAAGTTCTGGTCGGGTGACGGCTGGCTGGGAGCGGGCTCACCGGCGGCGCCCGACCACGCGGCGAGCGCTTCCTCGTACTCCGCCTCGGCGTCTTCGCGCTGCTTCTCCCAGGCATCCTTCACGAGGCGGTACCAGAGGAAGATCGCGAATCCGGCGAAGATCGCCCACTCGGCCGCGTAGAAGATGTTCAGCCAGTTGACCGTCTCCTGCTCGATCGGTGGCGGCGAGTAGATCGCGGTGAGGCCGGCCGGCGGTGTGCCGTGCTCGACGACGTAGGAGCTGTAGATGTCGGAGTCGCCGATGCCGTGCCACAGGTTGACGAGCGCGGCGACCGACATGTCTTTCATGATGAACGGGTCGGTGTTCTCTTTCGGCGCTTCCGGCGCCTCCGAGGGCAGCAGGCGTCCGACGAGCGTGACCGTCGTGGGGTCCTGCGCCTTCAGGCGTGCGATCGCCGCTTTCGCCGCCTGCTCGGTGGGCGCCCAACCGCGCGCGACCGCGAGCTGCGCGGTACGGCCCTTGGCGTCATCCGCCGAGGGGGTGAACCGGGCGATGACCCAGTAGCCGGCGGTTCCGTTGTTCAACCGTCCGGCGAGCATCCCGTAGTCCTGCTGTGCGAACGTGCCGCGCGTGCGCACGAGCTGGCCGATGCCGGCATCCGTCGGCGGCGAGTTCACGGTCGCGACCTTGTTCAGCGGCATCACCGTCTCGGTCGGATGCTCGACGACGTGCCCCGACTGCACCGCGCGTTCCAGCTGCCACTGCCCGAGCCACGCGAAGGCGGCCGCGATCGCGAGAGCCAGCACGAGCGCCGCGATCCACTTCGGGCGCACCATCGTGCGGCCGAGCGACTCGGTTCTCGGCGGAACCGGCTTGTTCATGGATAGGCCGGTCGCCGGTCGGGTGTCACCGGAGATGTCAGTTCTGCTTTCGTGTGTCGTCGTTGTTCGTCTGCCGCATGGCCTGCTCGATCACGCGATCGAGATCCGCGCGGCTCGGCTCCGCGTCGGTGTCGTCCGCGGCGGGCTCCTGTCCGCGGCTGACGGCATCGACGAGGTCGATCTCCTCGTCGAGAACGGGATCGCGCTGTTTCACGGCCGTTCTTCGACGCGGCCGGATCAGTGCAACACCGATCCTCTCAGAGTTGGCTGTGAGCACCGGACCGAGGATGGCCATGATGAGCACGTAGAGACCGGCGAACGGCTCCAGTTTCTGGTTCAGCCCTGCCGCCAGGGAGAGCGTCGCGAGGATCAGGGTGAACTCGCCCCTGTTCATGAGCACGGCGGCGATGTTCAGCCCGGCACGGGCATCCAGCCGGTTGAAGTAAGCGATGAGCTCGCCGGAGAGAACGTTCAGCGCCACCGTCATCACGATGGCGATGAGCACGATCCAGGCGACGCTGCCGAACTCGGCGATGTTCAGCGCGAGGCCGAAGTTGAGAAAGAAGAACGCGGCGAACACGTCGCGCAGCGGTATGGAGATGCGCTCGACCTTGCCGGAGAAGCGCGTCGCGCCGAGCACGAGACCGATCAGGAACGCGCCGATCGCATCCGTCACCCCGATCAGCTCGCCGATGCCGGCGAAGAGAAGGGCCAGCCCGAAGAACAGGATCGTGAACAACTCGTCGTCTCGCGTTCGGAAGAACCGCGAGACGATGCGCCCGCCCCATCGCGCGACGGTGAACATGGCGACGAGGAACGCGGCGGCTATCGCCAGTTGCAGCACAACCGGCCAGAACTGCGTCTGGCCGCTGAGCACGACGGAGACGATCGCCAGGTAGACGGCGATGAACACGTCACCGATGACCGTCGCCCCCAGGATGGCCGGGGTCTCGTTGTTCGCCAGGCGCCCGAGTTCGATCAGCATCTTCGTGATGATCGCGCTCGAGGAGGTACCCACCATGCCGGCGATGATCAGCGCCTCGCGGGTTCCCCAGCCGACCAGTTCGCCGAACAGGAAGCCGACGCCCATGTTGAGAACGATGTAGGTGCCGCCGGAGATGAGCAGCCGGCCGGCGTTGCCGAAGAACTCGTCCTGGTCGAACTCGAGACCGAGGTTGAACAGCAGCAGGATCAGGCCGAAGACGGCGATCAGCCCGATGTCGGCCGTGTCGAAGTTGAGCGGGAAGAAGCCGGTGTGCGGGCTGGCCAAGAGGCCCACGATCATGTAGATCGGGATGGCCGGAAGCCTGATCAGCTTGCCGAGGCGCCCGAGCCCGTACGCGATCACGAACAGGGCGCCGAGCACCATGAGGTCGGTCGCCACGGAGTCGGTCGCGTGCGGCGCGCGAGCCGTGAGCACGGAGGCGGGGTGGGCATCCGCATGCCCGTGCGCGGCGACGCGAGTGACGATGTCGTCACCGAGGGAGGAGAGGAACGCGGGCACGGCGGCGACGGCCACGATCACACTCCGGGCGGAGCGTCAGCGAGAGCCGGCTTGGCCACCTCTCCGGTGCGGAAGAACGTGAACGCCTTGGCGACCTTCTCCGGGGATCCCGCGACCACGAGGGTATCTCCGGGGAACACCTTGAAGTCGGCGGCGGGCGCCGGGTTCGTGGAGTCCCCGCGCACGACGGCGACCACGGTGAGGCCTACCATGCCGACCTCGGCGGGGCTGCCCAGCCGCTGGCCGGCGATGTAGTCCTCGTAGTCGACCGTGAACCAGTCGATGGAGAGACCGGGGATCTGGTCCAGCGCCGTCAGCGACTCGGTGATCTGGGTGCCGCCGAGCAGTTCGGCGAGGGTGTGCGCCTCGTCTTCGTTCAGGCGCAGCGACACCTTGGTGACGTTCGTCGCATCTTGATCGTCGGAGAAGGTGATCAGGTCCGAGTGTCCGGAGCGGTGCGCGATGACTCCGACTTTGCCGCCGTCATCCGTCACGAAGGTGTGCAGCACACCGACCCCGGGAAGCTTCACTCGTCGAACATCAACCATCGTCAAGGACTCCCGTGCATTTGCGTGATTGCAAGTCTAGTTAGTGGGTCGCGGGCCGCCCTGCGCTGTGGGAGAACGCGCCCGGCGCCTTCAGCCGAGGTCGGGGGCCTCCAGGCGCACGCGGTCGGCGGAGGCGTCGTCCGGTTGCTCCTGCGACGCGCGCTCGGCTGCCACGCGGCGCAGGTAGTACGCGATCTCGCGCTCGATGCGCTCCTCGTCCCAGCCGAGTTCCGCGCCCATCAGGCGCGCGGTGACCGGCGCGGCGGAGACGCCGCGGTCCCACGCCTCGATCGAGATGCGGGTGCGCCGGGCGAGCACGTCGTCCACGTGCAGTGCTCCCTCGTGCGACGCCGCATAGACGACCTCGGCGCCAAGATAGTCATCGGCTCCTGGCAGCGGTTCGGCAAGCTCGGGACGCGCGGCGATGAGGTCGAGCACCTCCTGCGCGAGCGTGCCGTAGCGGTTCAGTAGGTGCTCGACCCGGGTGACGTGGACGCCCGACTTGCGCGCGATCCGCGCCCTGCGGTTCCACGCGGCCCGGTATCCGACCGCGCCGACCAGCGGGATCTCCGACGTGGCGGATGTCGGCACTTTGCCGTCGAGGGCGCTCGCTGCCGCGTCGATGGCATCCTTCGCCATGACACGGTATGTGGTCCATTTGCCGCCGGCGATCACGACGAGCCCCGGCACGGCGTGCGCGACGATGTGCTCGCGCGAGAGCTGGGACGTCTCGTCCGACTCGCCCGCCAGCAGGGGCCGCAGTCCCGCGTAGACACCCTCGACGTCTTCGCGGGTGAGCGGAATGGTCAGCACCTGATTCACGTGCTCCAGCAGGTAGTCGATGTCGGCCGCGGTGGCGGCCGGGTGCGCCTTGTCGAGCTGCCAGTCGGTGTCGGTGGTGCCCACGAGCCAGTGCCTGCCCCACGGGATGACGAACAGCACGCTCTTCTCGGTGCGCAGCAGCAGGCCGGCCGCGGATTGGAAGCGGTCGCGCGGCACGACGAGGTGGATGCCCTTGGATGCGCGCACCTTGAACTTGCCGCGCTCCCCCACCATCGACTGGGTGTCGTCGGTCCAGACGCCGGTGGCGTTGACCACCTGCTTGGCGCGGATCTCGAAGACCTCGCCCGTCTCGCGGTCCCTCGCGCGCACGCCGACCACGCGTTCCCCGACCTTGAGGAATCCTTCGACTCGCACCCGGTTCGCGACGTGCGCACCGTAGTGCGCGGCGGTGCGAGCCACGGATGCCGTGTAACGCGCGTCGTCGACCTGCGCGTCGTAGTACGTGATGCCGCCGACGTAGGCATCCGTCGCCAGCGAAGGCGACAGCTTTCGCACCTGTGTGCGGGTCAGGTGCCTGTGGTGCGGCACACCAGGCGGGCGCAGGCCCGTGTAGCTGAACAGGTCGTAGAGCAGCATGCCGGCGCCGATGTAGAAGCGCTCGATGAGCGGTCGCCGCAGCGGGTAGAGGAATCGCACGGGCTTCACGAGGTGGGGGGCGAGCTGCTGCAGCAGCAGACCCCGCTCGATGAGCGCTTCGCGCACGAGCCGGAAGTCGAGCTGCTCCAGGTAGCGGATGCCGCCGTGCACCAGCTTCGACGAGCGGCTGGAGGTGCCGGATGCCCAGTCCCGCTGCTCGACGAGGCCGACGGTGAGCCCACGGGTGACTGCGTCGAGCGCCGCCCCTGTGCCGACGATGCCTCCGCCGATGACGAGCACGTCGAGCTCGTCAGAGCGCATCGACTCGATGGCGTCGGCGCGTTGCTTAGGGCCCAGCTGTGCCGAGTGTTCGATGTGTGCTCGCGAGCTCATGGCGCCTTCAGTGGGACAGGTAGGGGGCGACGACGACCTCGACGCGCTGAAACTCCTTGAGGTCGGAGTACCCGGTGGTGGCCATCGAGCGGCGCAGCGCCCCGACCAGGTTGGCGGTGCCGTCGGCAACCCGAGCCGGTCCGTACAGGATCTCCTCCAGGGTGCCGGTCTGCGCGACCTGCACGCGGTGCCCGCGCGGCAGCTGCGGATGGTGCGACTCGGCGCCCCAGTGCCAGCCACCGCCAGGGGCGTCGGTGGCGCGAGCGAGCGTGGTGCCGAGCATGACGGCATCCGCTCCGCAGGCGATGGCCTTCACCACATCGCCCGACGAGCCGAGGCCGCCGTCGGCGATCACGTGCACGTAGCGTCCGCCCGACTCGTCGAGGTAGTCGCGACGAGCACCTGCCACGTCGGCTACGGCAGTGGCCATGGGGGCATGGATGCCGAGGGTCGCCCTGGTCGTGGATGCCGCGCCCCCACCGAACCCGACGAGCACGCCGGCCGCACCGGTGCGCATGAGGTGCAGGGCAGCGGTATAGGTGGCGGCCCCGCCCACGATGACCGGCACGTCGAGCTCGTAGATGAACTTCTTGAGGTTGAGCGGCTCGACGTTCTTGGAGACGTGCTCGGCCGACACGGTGGTGCCGCGGATGACGAAGAGGTCGACGCCGGCGTCGACGACCGTCTGGTAGAACTCCTGGGTGCGCTGCGGCGACAGGGACCCCGCGACCGTGACCCCCTCAGCACGGATCTCCGCGAGGCGGTCGCGGATCAGTTCCGCCTTGATCGGCTCGGCGTAGATCTGCTGCATCCGCTCGGTGGCCTGCTCGCTGGGCAGCGACCGGATCTCCGCCAGCACCGGCTCCGGGTCGTCATAGCGGGTCCACACGCCCTCGAGGTCGAGCACGCCGAGGCCGCCGAGCCGTCCCATCATGATCGCGGTCGACGGCGAGACGACGGAGTCCATCGGCGCCGCGAGAATGGGCACGTCGAACGTGTAGGCGTCGATCGACCAGGAGGTCGAGACGTCTTCCGGGTCACGGGTGCGGCGGCTCGGCACCACTGCCACGTCGTCGAACGCGTAGACGCGGCGGGCGCGCTTGGCGCGGCCGATTTCGATTTCCATGGTCACCCGGCCAGCCTACCGACGACTGATATGTGTTGAGTTTTGTCAAGGGGGCGTGGTGAAGCGCCGCCGGATTGGTTGCCTGGCGGCGCTTCCTCGTTCGCTGGCGGGGTCGGGGTGCGGCGTGTCTGGTGACGCGTGGTCAGTCTGATATGCGCGGGTTGGTTACCGCATGACCCTGTTTCGGTGAGAGCAGCCAAGCGTGTCTGAGGTCGAGCGTGGCCGTGGTGGAC